>WLNK01000052.1 GCA_009699795.1 Actinomycetota bacterium
AACGATGCAATCGCTGCAATAAAAGTTATTCCGCCGTAATCCATGCCTTTGTCAGCTGCAATGCGTGCGCCAACAAGTGCGAAGGCAAATGTTCCGATTAAATCGAGGGCGTTTACAAGAATGTCGAGATCCACGCGCTGAGTATTCCACGAGACAGGCTAGAGAATGAAGAGCGCCTTTGCTTTGGTCACAGCACTTTCTCTGCCGTCGACTTCAATTTTGCGATAAATATTCTTGAGGTGTGTCTTCATCGTGTTCTGTGAGACATGTAGAGTTCCGGCAATTGCACTTATGGGTTTACCGGTAGACAGATGACGCAGAACTTCAATTTCACGCTTAGTGAGGGGTGCAGTAAGCCCTGGAGTTGGTTCCGAGGAGGCTTTCACGCGCGCTGCGATGGCGCTTGCTAGGTTTTCTAAATATACAGTCGGCTTTTCTGTTGAAACTTTAAGCATCAGATTCATAAGTGCGGCATCTTGGCGAAGAAAGGTTTCAATCGACTGCACTTGAGCACCAATTTCAAGAGCTTTGCGGATAAAACCCAGGGCCACGTTCTCGCTACCAATATTGTGATTCGCTAAAGCTAGATATTTATGCAATTTTTGACGTGGAGTGACCTCTGGAAGTCCTTCGATGACATCGAGTGATCTAAAGCGACCATTCTTCTCATCCATTAAAATCTTTACTTGGGTTGTTAGCAAGAATCCTGGAGTTCGCTCAAGCAGGATTCTTACGCGTTCCCAATCACCAACTTTTGCTCGAATAGAAAGTTCAGTCAGATCATTAAATAAATCAAAGTTATGTGAAACTTTAAATGACGCCGCGTATTCACGACTTCCTCTTAGCATTTCAAGGGCTTCGGAAATTTCACCACGTGCCGCCATTGTTCGTGTAATCCTAGAAATAGACATAAAGTGCCACGGTCCAAGGCTCCATCGTTCGGCTAAAATTGCTGCTCGCTTCAGGGCCTGCAATCCTTCTTCAACTTCACCGAATTCGATTAAACAAAGTGCTTGCACATACATCACATCTGCAGGACCGGTAATTCCAATAAATTTCTCTCGTTGCGCAGAATTAATTGCTGAAGAAGCAACTTCATATGCATCCTGGCATTCGCCTTCCCCGTATAAAACCATGGCTCGAATAGCATCCAGATTTAGATGCATGTAAGAAGTTACTTCACTGCCTCCGATTTCATAAGCCTGGTGGTAAATCTCCGGTAGCGACTCAAAGTCATCCTGAATGAATGCAATCGAAGCCTTAAGACGCATAGCAGCAATGCGATCGCTATCGCCTAAATCGAATGAAATGAATGGTTTTGAAATCTCGCTGAAAATTCGTTCAAAATCTTCTCTTCTGAAGTAAGCAAACGCGATGAAAGCTTCGGCCAGATGGGTGAATTTGATGATGAAGTCTTCGACACGCAGCCCCTTGGCTCCAAAGCGCATTTCAGCAATCAAACTCATCGCCTCGTTGTATCTGAAATCAACAATGAGTCCCATAACTTCGACCGTTTGGCGAAGCCTAAGCCCAACATTTGAATCATCACCAATAAATCTTGACCACCGAATCAATTCACTACCTTGACCTTGAGAGGCTAAAACACGGGCAGCTTCTTTGAATAATTCTTGGACTCTCTCCACTTCCCCGGCTCTATGTGAATACTCAACGGCTCGCAAGTGCTGGCGATTTCGCTCAAAATATCGGGAAAGCTTTGAATTAATTGCGCGTTCCTTTTCAGGACTTTTATGAAGTTCATTGAAGAGTGCTTCTCCCACAAGGCCATTAAAAGTGTACGTACGCTCTGGATTATTAGCTTGTTCGAAAAAAAGCCCATCAAGAGCAAAAGCATTGATTTCGTTTTTTCGATATTTCTCACCAAGGATTACTTCTGCAATTTCTGAGTCAAAAGATTTAACCGCAGAAAGCGCAACGAGAGTTTCTCTCTCATCTTCAGTTAAAGATGAAAGGACTTGAGTGACTAACCAAGTAAGTGGCTCATTGTCGGAGGCCATGATTTTTTCAAAATCTTGTAAATCACGACCTCTGCCCAGTGCATGTGCAATCATTTGAACTGCAGCAGGCCATCCGTTTGCCAGACTCACCACTTTCGAAATTAGATGATCCTCTGGATTCAATTCATGCATTTGAAGGATGGCGGAAATTTCCTCCTTTGAAAAGCGTAGGTCTACTGGGCCATAAATCGAAAAATTATTATCACTCGAGAATCTTGAATACGAATGTGCTGGTGTAGTTCGCCGAATGCCGATAATATGAATATTCCTCGGCAAAATATCGAACAAATAATTAGAAAAGCGATCATCTTTATCTTCATAAACTCGTGAATTATCAATGACCAAAATAAACTCTTCATTGATCTGTCCTAACTCGTTGCAAACTTTAAGGGCCAAATCTCGCGCAAATTCTTTGCTATCGGATGAAAACCATGGGGCAAAGTCCGGTATTACATTTCTAATTGCCTGAATAAAATGTCTATTGAAATCTTGGCGATCGCGATTTTCTGAAATGTTGTACCAAATTACTTTGCGGGATTGATTTAGGACAACTTCAGTAACAAGTGATGTTTTTCCATAACCAGCAGGGGCGCTCACAAGAGTCGTACCCGGAACTTGCAATTTGAAGTTTGAAACTAATTTCTTGCGGGAAAGGTAATTTGCGGGAAGTACGGGAATCGTGGTGCGTGTAAGGGAAACGCCGTCAAGGACTGGAAGATCTTTGCCCAGCTCGCCCGCAATCGCACCCCTTTTGGCCATGCGGTAAGGGTGACCTAGAACGGCAGTATTTTGAAGGTTTTTCTCACCCATCATCGGATGAAATATAGGGGTGATATCACCCCTAATAAAAGGGGTCCGCGCTGGTTAAAGCGAAGCGAAACCTTCTTCAAGAACGCCGAGTGCGTCAGCCAGAAGTTCATCGGTAATTACAAGCGGAGGTAAGAATCGAATTACATTTCCGTAAGTTCCAGCTGTAAGTACAAGCACGCCCTTACTCTGGCAATATTTAACAACTTTCTGCATCGCCTCTGGATTGGGATCTTTACTTCCAGGTTTTACTAATTCAATTGCTTGCATTGCACCGCGACCACGAACTTCGCCAATGACTGGATACTTTGAAGCGAGCGCTCTGAGAAAATCTCCAAGAACTTTTCCGATATGTGCAGCGCGTTCGACAAGTTTTTCTTCTTCGATTGTTTCAATTGCGCCAAGGGCAGCTGCGCACGCAATCGGATTTCCGCCATATGTGCCACCAAGGCCACCGACGTGGGATGAATCCATAATTTCTGCGCGCCCAGTTACGGCTGCAAGTGGAAGTCCACCAGCTATTCCCTTTGCAGTAACAATCATGTCTGGCACTACACCTTCGGCTTCAACTGCGAAGAGATTGCCTGTACGTGCAAAGCCGGTCTGGACTTCATCTGCGATAAATACTGCGCCGTTTTCGCTTGCAAATTTTTGTAGGCCTGCGAGGAATCCCTTAGGTGGAACAAGGAATCCACCTTCACCGGTAATTGGCTCGATCAAAATTGCAGCAACATTATGTGCGCCAACTTCTTTCTCAATTTTATGTATAACCATTTCGAGAGCATCTTCTGTAATCGTTGCGGGATTACCCAGCCAACGATATGAATATGGGTAAGGCATGCGATAAATCTCTGGTGCAAAGGGGCCGTAACCTTCTTTGTAAGGAAGGTTCTTAGCAGTAAGTGCCATGGTGAGATTTGTGCGGCCGTGATAAGCATGTTCAAAAACAATAACGGCAGGGCGCTTTGTTGCGTGGCGCGCAATCTTGATCGCATTTTCTACAGCTTCAGCTCCTGAGTTCTGCAAGATTGTCTTCTTCTTATGTGTACCTGGAGTAAGACGATTTAACGCTTCGCAAACTTCGATGTAACCCATATATGGCGCCGTGGTGAAGTTTGTATGTGTAAATGCTTGGACGGCATCAATGACTCGGTTTACAACGCGTTCTGCTGAGTTTCCAACGTTTACAACGCCAATTCCAGAACCTAAATCAATGATTCGATTGCCATCAATATCTTCAAGAATTGCATCATGTGCGCGTTCAATAATCACTGGAATAGCCATTCCAAGTCCCGCAGGAACCGCATCAGTGCGGCGCTTAATTGCCTCCGTTGATTTTGGCCCTGGAATTGCTGTAGCCAGGTGGCGTGATTGCGGGAGAGGATCCTTTGATGTCATGCGTAAATTATAAGCCCCCGTTAGCAAAGTCGTTGCCTCGGAGAAGTTAGGCTTATGGGGTGAGTAACAATGGTGGAGACGAACTTCGCAAAAGCGCACCGCTACTAGATGCGTATCTGACTTATTTTGAGAGCGCGCGAATTCCATTTACTGTTCCCGGTCACAAACAAAGAGCGTCAACTTTAGATGTGGGACTTGGCAAGGTAGTTGATTCCGATACGCCGTTATATGGCGGGCTAGATGAAATTAAATTAACCAATCAAGTCTTGGCCCAAGCTGAATCATTGGCGGCAAAACTTTGGGGCGCAGACTTTGCAAGGTTTTCAACGGGTGGATCTACTCATGCAAACCAGGCAGTGATATTTGCTCTGGGAAAACCAGGCGACAAGGTAGCCCTGAGCCGAACATCTCACCGATCCGTGCTTAGCGCGCTAGTACTTGCTGGTCTCGAACCGCTTTGGCTTTCACCAGAAGTTGATGCAGTAACCGGTGTTCCTATTGGCATTCCGGTGAGCGAGTTCGAAAGAGTGGCGGATCAAAATCCGATTGCGCTTCTGCTTACAGAGCCTGGGTATCTCGGAACAATTTCTGATATCGCACCTCTTGTAAAAGCTGCTCATAAGAAATCAATTCCGGTAATTATCGACGCAGCGTGGGGCGGTCATTTCGGATTTAGCAAGCTAACCCCACAACATGCATTCCAGTTAGGCGCTGACGCTCTTATTACTAGCGTTCATAAGGCACTTCCGGGTTACAGTGCCTCGGCACTACTTCTTGCAAGAACCGAGCTCTTAAACGCAGATCGGCTTGAACAAAGTTTTGAAACCACGCACACGACATCTCCTGCCGGTGCTCCCCTTGCCTCCATTGATGGCGTTCGCGCACTTCTTGAAACGCGCGGTGAGCAATTAATTTCGCAGTTAGTGAGCCATGTTGCCGAGTTCAAAAACGCAGTGCAATCTAATTTTGATTTACCTATTTTCCTTAACGCTTCAGATTTTCCAGCAGGCCGCTTTGATCCTGCAAAGATTGTTCTACGAGCAAATCAACTCGGTGCATCCGGGGTTGAAATCGAAACTCTTCTTGGCGCTAAGGGAGTCCGCGTAGAAATGGCAGATAACGACACCATAGTTTTTCTTGCAACTCTTGCCGATAGAAAAGAAGATTTCGATTCATTGGCACGTGTACTGATTCCAATTCTGCAAAGCTCCGCAAAGCCTGCACGCGAAAGTGCAACGGCGCTAAGTTGGTCGGTGGTTCCGCAGGTAGGTATTTCAATGCGTGATGCTTATTTCGCCGAAACCGAGATGACCGATGCAAGTAAGGCAGTGGGAAGAATTTCCGCCGATCTCATTGCGCCCTATCCCCCAGGTGTTGCAGTCGTTGCTCCCGGTGAAATTCTTACCGAGCAGATTGTTTCGGGCCTTAGCGCTTCAAAGGCTGCCGGTGTGCGAATTGCTTATGCAACGGATTCAACTCTTGCCATGTACCGCGTTGTGAAAAGCTAGTTCGAAGCAAACTTCTTTAAATCGTCTCCTGAAAGTCTAAATACAGTCCATTCATCCATCGGTACTGCGCCAATTGATTTATAGAAATCAATAGACGGTGTATTCCAATCTAGAACCCACCATTGAAATCTTTCATAGTTATTTTCAACGCAGACCTTTGCAAGCACCTTCATAAATTCTTTACCAAGACCCTGCTTGCGATGTTCAGGCTGAACAAAGAGATCTTCTAAATAGATGCCAGGTTTCCCAAGCCAGGTTGAATAATTTAGAAACCAAATTGCAATTCCTACGACCGTGCCGTCAACTTCAGCAACATGACAATTCGCGACAGGTTTTTCGCCAAAGAGAGATTCGCGTATAGATTCAACTGTTGCCTTGGCTTCATCAGGTGCTTTTTCGTAGACCGCTAATTGGTAGATGAGTTGGTGAATGGCTTGCACATCACCCTCTACAGCGCGCCTAATCATAAGTAGAGAATAGCGTTGAAAAATAGCCAGAGAATAAGAAAACCCGCCACCTTTCGGTGGCGGGTTTTCTAACTAGGTTAGAGAAGGTAATTACTGGATTTCAGCGATAGCTGAATTTGCAAGGTCTACAAGATTTCCAGTCAAAGGAGCGTAACCCTTTGCTGTTGCGTACTTTGTTGCACAAGCTCCAACAACGTACTTAAAGAAGTCCTTCACAACTGCCTGGCGCTCTGGATCCTTCTTATCTACTGATGAAGAGTTTCCGTATGCGAGACCGTATGAATAACCTGCAAGTGTGTAGCCACCCTTAACTTTTACAGTTGGATCAATTGTGATTGTTCCGCGTGCACCTGGCTTGAATGTGTTGTTAAAGATTGCTGTTGCTGCAGCCGTTGGCGCTACATATTCGCCGAGATTATTCTGGATGTTGGCAACAGTCAGCTGACGCTCTGTTGCGTATGAAGTTTCTGCGTATCCGATAGAACCGTTCTTGCTAGCAACACCATTTGCTACACCGTCAG
>WLNK01000053.1 GCA_009699795.1 Actinomycetota bacterium
ATTAAAAGGCGTTGAGTTCATTGCAATTAATACTGATGCACAACATTTGTTAATGAGTGATGCCGATGTGAAATTAGATATTGGTCGCGCATCAACAAAAGGTCTTGGTGCAGGAGCCGCTCCAGAAAAAGGTCGACAAGCAGCTATCGATCACACAGAAGAAATTGAAGAAATTTTGCGCGGCGCTGATATGGTTTTTGTAACTGCAGGTGAAGGTGGCGGAACAGGTACTGGCGGAGCTCCCATCGTTGCAAAAATTGCACGCGATCTTGGAGCGCTAACAATCGGTGTTGTTACTCGTCCTTTTTCATTTGAAGGAAAAATTCGTACAGCACAAGCTGATGAGGGAATCGAACTTCTGCGTGCTGAAGTAGACACACTCATTGTCATTCCAAATGATCGCTTGCTTGCAATCTCTGATCGCAACATCACGGCAGTCGATGCTTTTAAGAGCGCCGATCAAGTATTGCTTTCAGGCGTACAAGGAATCACAGAAATCATTACCCAGCCAGGTCTTATTAACCTTGACTTTGCAGATGTAAAAACTGTCATGACTGATGCAGGTTCTGCCCTGATGGGTATTGGATCAGCGCGTGGTGATAACCGCGCAACTCGTGCGGCCGAACTAGCAATTTCAAGTCCACTATTGGAAGCATCCATTGATGGCGCTATGGGCGTTCTTCTCTCAGTTGCTGGCGGTTCAGATCTTGGTCTATTTGAAATAAATGAAGCTTGCGAGTTAGTTGCATCAGCAGCGCATCCGGATGCACGCATTATTTTTGGAACAACTATTGATGATGCTCTCGGTGATGAAGTGCGTATCACCGTTATTGCCGCTGGTTTCCATGGCGGTGAACCAAAGCGAGTAGCGGTACCTGTTATTGATAAAGCATCGCTTTCTGGCTATGCAGATCCGATTCCAGCCAACGATCCAATCTCCGTAGCGCTGGATTTAGATGGTACTTCGCCACGCAAGCGCGTTACCTTCGAAGAACTCGTTGCTGAAGACGAGATCGACGTTCCTGACTTTATGAAGTGATTCTCACCTTTACCAATCGCACCGGTGGCGTAAGCCTCGGTGCTTTTGCATCTCGCAATCTTGGAGATCATGTTGGAGATAATTTAGAAAGCGTTACAGCCAATCGCAAAGGGCTAGAGAGTGAATTTGGTCCAGTTCAATTTATGAACCAAGTACATGGGGATCGCATCGTCATTGTCGAAGAAGTTTCTGACATTGCGCCAACGGCAGATGCTCTTGTGACAGGGATTGCGGGAATAGCACTTGCAGTCATGGTTGCGGATTGCATTCCGCTGCTGCTTACCTCTAAGGAGATTGTCGCAGCTGTGCATGTAGGTCGCAGAGGTCTAGTAAATGACATCGCCCGAAAGACAATTCGCACTATGGAGGAGATGGGAGCAGGTGCAATCACCGCACATATTGGCCCTGCAATTTGCGGCAGTTGCTATGAAGTTTCACAAGATCTTTTTGATGAAGTCACTGCCAAACATCCGGCATGTAAGTCTCAAAGTAAAAAAGGTACCCCCGCCCTTAATCTGGTCAGTGGATTACAAGTTGTACTTGGTGATGAGGGTGTAGATATCAAGAACCGATTTGAATGCACGGTTGAAAACCCAGAACTTTTCTCTTACAGAAGAGACGGGGTCACCGGACGCCAAGCAGGAATCGTGTCGCTATGAATGAGCGCTTAGAGTTGCTTTCATCCTCTCTTGCATCAGTACAAAAGCGAGTCGAAGAAGCGGCCACCTCTGTTGGTCGAAGTACCGGAGAAATCACACTCATCGCTGTTACAAAGACTTATCCGGTCAGCGATGTGCAGATTCTTGCATCCCTTGGCCTGACTCACTTTGGTGAGAATCGAGATAGTGAAGGGGCGGAAAAGGCATCGATAGTTTCTGGAACCTGGCATTTTCAAGGTCAGATACAGAGCAAGAAATTGAAATCAATTGCCTCTTGGGCTTCGGTAATTCACTCAATCGATAATTTGGAACATCTTGCGAAACTTTCGAAAGTGCTAGAAAGTTCTGAGAAAGTTATGAACGTATTCATTCAACTCTCACTTGATGGAGATCCATCCAGAGGGGGAGTTGTTGCGTCATCGCTTGCACCTTTAGCCGAGTTTGTTTTACATAGCTCGAATTTGAATCTCATGGGTCTTATGTGCGTACCCCCAGTCGAGGAAGATATCGAGAGCGCCTTTGAAACGATTGGTTTGGTCCATCAAGGATTCATTCGCGATTTCCCAGAGGCAATCTTTATCTCGGCCGGAATGAGTTCGGATTTCGAAACCGCCATTACATACGGCGCGACACATATTCGGGTTGGCAGCCAAATCCTCGGCCAGCGCGCATACCCCCAGTAACCTTGAGGTATGTCAGCACTAAACAAAATGATGGGCTACCTCGGACTTATTGATTCAGAGGAAGAAGCCGGCGCTGTTGCCGAAGTTCCTGCACGTCATGTAGAGCGCACACCTCGCGATCGAGCACGTCGCGGAGTAACACTTGTTGATTCGACTTCGACAACACTTTCAACTCCACAACCAGTTGCATCTGCGTATCACATCATCACGCTGCAACCTCGTTCTTATTCAGAAGCACGTCGCATGGGCGAGCACTACCGTGAAGGTAATCCAGTCATTATTAATCTTGATGACATGGAAGAAGGAGAGCGCAAGCGCCTTGTTGACTTCGCTAGTGGGCTAGTTTTTGGTCTACATGGTCGTATTGAGCGCGTGAGTCATAAAGTTTTTCTTCTCTCACCTGCAAATGTAGATGTGAGCAATGAAGATAAAACAGCAGCTGCGCAAGCAAGCTTTTTTAATCAGAGCTGATCAATTTAATTCATGATTAGTACGATTGTTTTACAGCTACTTTCGCTATTTAAATTAGCGCTCTTCATACGCCTCATTGTCGACTACATCAGAATCTTTGCCCGCTCATGGCGTCCAAAAGGAATTCTTCTGGCACTCTTTGAATTCATTTACACGCTTACAGATCCTGCGATGAAGTTTGTTGGACGTTTTGTTCCGCCTCTTCGCCTAGGAGGAGTAGCACTCGACTTATCGTTTATCGTTTTGATTATTGCAATTGGATTCGCTGAAAGCCTCGTACGAGCTTTTCTTGGCGGAATTTAATTCTTACTTAAAGCTACTTCAAGTCCCAATTCATTTTCACCAAGAGCTAAATTGATATCCCTAGTAAATGCTGTCGCTAGAACTTCATCGCTAATGTGTTTAATCCCAGCTTCGATTGCTGAAGTAATCTCTTCGTTGGCATTCCACTTGACGCTTATGCGATCTGAAATCTCAAACCCATCGCTCTTTCGACGCTCTTGAATGAATCGAATTACTTCGCGAACATTTCCAGCGCTGATGAGCTCTGGAGTTAATGCAAGATCAAGTGCGACAGATTCGCCATCATGGCTGGCAACCATCCATCCACTTTTAGGAACTTCAGTCACAACCAAATCACTCAGCTCGATTTGCCATGTGGAAACTTTGGCTGATCCCTTGGCGCGCAGTTCCTTAACTAGGGCTGTTGCATCCATTGTGGCAATTGCTTTTGAGATTGCCTGAACTTCGCCACCAAATTTTGCACCCAGCGACTTGAAGTTTGCCTTGGCGCTGATATCGACTAAATCTCCGTCGGCATCAGCAATATCAGCAAGATTGATGACATTGAGTTCATCAGCAATTTGAGCCTTCATATCCTGCGGTAATTTCGCCCAACCTGGCGCAGAAATAAGTGCTCGTTGCAGTGGCTGGCGAATCTTTATTGCTGATTCAGCGCGAGCTGCACGACCGAGTTCTACTACGCGACGCGTCATAGCAACTTGGCTATTGAGATTGCGATCAATAAGTGCAGCATTTGCTACTGGGAAATCTGTGAGGTGAACTGAGAGGGCTGCAGTTGAATCAGCTGGAATTACGAGTTCCTGCCAAACATGTTCTGCGATAAAGGGCACCATGGGGGCAAGGAGTTGGGTAAGAGTTACAAGACATTCGTGAAGGGTTGCCAATGCTGCAACGTCACCATCCCAAAAACGGCGACGTGAACGACGAACATACCAATTCGAAAGATCATCAATAAAGCGTGCCAGTGATTTTCCAGCATCTTGTGAGTCAAAATCTGTATATGACTTATCAACTTCTTCCACAAGAATTTGAAGTTCGCTCAAAATCCATTTATCCATCATTGAACGCTGCGATGGAGCGGGGGATTGCTTAATGTCAAAGTTTGATGCACCGGCATAGAGAGCATGGAAGGAAATTGTGTTCCAGTAAGTAAGGAGAGTCTTTCGCACAACATCACTGATTGCATCGTGTCCTACTCGACGAGCAGACCATGGAGAACCAGCAGCCAACATGTACCAACGAACAGCATCTGCGCCATGTTGATCCATCAGCGAGATTGGTTCAAGAACATTGCCGAGATGCTTACTCATCTTTCGACCGTCTTTATCCAAGATGTGGCCAAGACAGAGCACGCTCTTATAAGAACTCTCATCAAATACAAGAGTTCCAATTGTCATCAGCGTGTAAAACCAACCGCGTGTTTGGTCGATTGCTTCACAAATAAAATCTGCAGGATAGGCAGCTTTAAATTTTTCTTCTGAGCCAGGCTTATGGGGATATCCCCATTGAGCAAAAGGCATCGCTCCAGAGTCATACCAACAGTCAATAACTTCAGGAGTTCGAACCATTTCTTGGCTGCATTCTGCACATGCGAAAGTAATGTCATCTACAAATGGACGGTGCGGATCTAGATTGCTTAACTCTTTTCCTGCGAGTTCGCCAAGTTCGGCAAGGGATGCGACACAAACTTCGTGTTTATTTTCGCAGCGCCAAATAGGAAGTGGTGTTCCCCAGTAACGATTTCTGGACAGAGCCCAGTCAATATTGTTATTTAACCAATCCCCATAGCGCCCAGTTTTAATAGTCTCTGGATGCCAATCAGTCTTCTGATTTTCACGGATCAGTTCATCCTTAATTGAGGTAGTTCGTATATACCAAGACGGTTGTGCATAGTAAATGAGTGCTGTGTGGCATCGCCAGCAATGTGGGTAAGGGTGCTCAAATGGTTGATGCTTATATAAAACGCCTCGAGATTTAAGTTCCTTAACCAAAACTTTGTCAGCTTCTTTAAAGAAGGCTCCTCCAACTAATGGGACTTCAGGCAAGAAAGTGCCGTCAGGTGCAATTGGATTTACAACAGGAAGCCCATATCCACGGCAGACTTGTAGGTCATCTGCGCCGAAAGCGGGAGATTGATGAACCAAACCAGTTCCATCTTCGGTTGTTACATAGGTTGCTAACACAATGTAGTGCGAATCTGGAATCTCAATTAAATCGAGCGGACGCTTATAAGTGGTGCGCTCTAGTTCTTTTCCGAGCATTGTCTTTAAAATTTTATGCTCTCCGGCAACAGTTGCAAGAAGTGGTTCTGCAACGACTAATACTTCACTGACATCCTCAACGGTTGTTTGAACTGCAACATAAGTAACTTCTGGATGCACTGCTACAGCCGTATTTGAAACTAAAGTCCAAGGTGTTGTGGTCCATACAAGTAGTGATGCACCCAGTTCTGCTAATGGTCCTGATGTAACCGGGAAGCGCACATACACTGACGGATCGACGACAGTTTCATAACCTTGCGCTAATTCGTGATCGGAAAGTCCTGTTCCACACCGTGGACAATAAGGAGCCACTCGATGGTCTTGAACTAGAAGACCCTTCTTCCAAATTTCTTTTAAGCTCCACCAAACACTCTCAACGTATTCGGGAGCCATCGTCCAATACGCTTGATCGAAGTCAACCCAAAATCCCATGCGATGAGTCATTGTTGTGAAAGCATCAACGTGGCGGGTTACAGATTCACGACACTTTTCATTAAATGGCGCGATTCCATATTTTTCAATATCGCCTTTACCTGAGAATCCAAGTTCTTTTTCGACCGCGATTTCAACTGGCAATCCATGACAGTCCCATCCAGCTTTACGCGTTACATACTTACCCTTCATTGTTTGAAAACGAGGGAATACGTCTTTAAATACACGAGCTTCGATGTGGTGCGTTCCAGGCATTCCATTTGCCGTAGGAGGGCCTTCATAGAAAGTCCATGGTGTTTGACCGTTACGAGATTCGATAGATTTTTCAAAAATCTGGTTCTTACTCCAGAAATCTAAAATCGAGTGTTCCATCGCAGGAAGATCGATTTGTGCAGGAATCTGGCGGAAAGTCATAAGAGGGTGAGTCTAATCGAGGAGGCGCACTTCTTATGTCTAAAAATTGCCAGCGTAATCCTCGTGGCAGAGTTGGAAAGGGCGACCAATCTCGCATAAGGTGCGCGGCGTGCCAGCGAAAAAGAAAGCCCCAGCCAAGAAAGTGGTAGCTAAAAAAGCTCCTGCAAAAAAGGCCGCCGCTAAAAAAGCACCAGCGAAGAAAGTTGCGGCAAAGAAAAGCGCTGTTAAGAAAGCGCCAGCAAAGAAAGCGCCAGCAAAGAAAGCGGCAGCGGCTAAATCAACTAAGAAGAGTATTCCTGTTAAGAAAGTTCCTGGTCGTCCGTTTCCGTCTAAAGCGGGAAAGACAACGCTGACAGTTGA
>WLNK01000054.1 GCA_009699795.1 Actinomycetota bacterium
AAAGCTCATGCGCTACGAATTCATTCTCAACTACTAAATAGTGATGGAGATTGGGAATCAATTCTCTGCTCGTTTGAAGATGAGGATCTTTTTGTACAATCTATTTTGTGGCATGGAATAGATTGTGTTGTAATCCATCCACTTGAATTGCGTGACAAAATAATCTCAACTCTAAAGCAGACTAAGGCCAGCAATGAGTAGAGTCACTTCACCCACCCTTGCCCAGACCGAGAGAATGCTCAACCTAGTTCCTTATCTTTCGACACATCAACATATTCCGATTTCCAAACTTTGCGCCGAATTCGGTGTTTCTAAGAAAGAATTATTGGATGATCTAAATACCTTATGGATGTGCGGATTGCCTGGTTACACACCCCTTGAATTAATTGATCTATCCTTTGATGCAGGTTTCGTGAGTATCCGTAATGCCGAAATACTCGAAATTCCTAGATCACTAACAACGGAAGAAATCGTTGTTCTCATCTTAGGATTGGATCTACTGAGCAAATCAGTAGAATCTCTTGCAAAGGAAATAAACAATCTGCAAAATAGATTACGAAGTATCGTGGGGGATTTTGCAAAGGCCGTGCCAACAATAGATAGTGGCCATCGCGCAATCATTAAGCGGGCAATTAGTGAACGACAGAATCTCAAAATAACTTACTACTCACCAGTTTCTGACAACGTGAGCGTTCGGGAAATCACGCCCATTGAAATTCAAGTAGATTCTGGGAATGAATATCTGCTCGCTATGACTGATAAAGGGCTACGAAATTTTAGGCTTGATCGCGTGAGCGAAGTTATTCTCACTAGTACAACAAAGCAAAATTTCGAATCGCAAGGCCAAAGCAACAACGCAGAAATAGAAGTTCAGTTGAAGATAACGAAGGACTCCCGGCAAGTCGCTGAACTTTTTAACTTGGATTTGGCGCAGACTGCTCTGGCACCAGATGGAATTCATAAGGCCCTCGGCTTTAGTTCTGAGTGGTTCGTGAGAGCACTCATGTCGAAGGGGCTTAGCGTGCAGCTTGTAGATCCAGCAGATATCCGCAGCGAGATCGCCGCTCGATGCGCGGAGTTAATCGAAATCTACGAAAGTGGGGCGCTACCCAAGTAGCACCGCAGAAGATGCGATACCTTTAGCCGTGCCTTTTTTACGCGAACCCAGCCATATTCTTCTGCTTCTCATCGTCGTTGTCGTGCTTTTCGGTGCAAAGCGTTTGCCAGATTCTGCGCGCTCACTAGGGCGTTCTATGCGCATCTTTAAGAGTGAGCTCAAAGAGATGAAGAACGATGATGATCCAAAGAAGAACGGCTCAAACGGCCAGAACGACCAGTAAAAACTGTGACGACCACCTCGGGCGGTCGTATGCCCCTTCTAGATCACTTGCGCGAATTTCGTTCTCGCATTGTAAAAGCTTCGATCGCAATAATTTTAGCTTCTGTTCTTGGTTGGATTTTTTACAATCCGATCATCACACAACTTGCTAAACCGGTCTGTGATCTAAAAGCTGCGCAAGAATCAATGGCTTCACATTGCGGCTCACTCTATATAAATGGAGTTCTTGGTCCGCTTAATTTGCAAATAAAAGTTGCTTTTCTTTCAGGAATTATTCTAAGCGCACCAATATGGCTCTATCAACTATGGGCATTTATCGCTCCCGCTCTCCATCGAAGAGAGAAGCGAAATGGAGCTCTATTCCTCGCTGCTGCAACTCCATTTTTTGCTGCGGGAGCATCACTTGGTTACTTAATCTTGCCTGTTGCAGTTCGAGTTTTATTTGGCTTTACCCCATCTTCGCTCACTAACTTAGTAAAATTCGATGATTATTTAGACTTTGTTATGAGAGTCATTCTTCTTTTCGGAATAGCTTTTGAATTACCGGTCTTTCTTATCACATTCAATCTCATTGGATTTCTATCAGGCCGAGCCATTCTTAAACCATGGCGAATTTGGATATTTGCCATCTGTTTGTTTATTGCAGGATTTACACCAAGTGCTGATCCTCTTTCGATGATTGCACTAGCGCTGCCCTTGATAGCTCTGTATTTGGGAGCAGGATCTTTTGCCTTGCTCAACGATAGAAGGCGGTCTAAAAAAATATCAAGTACGAGCGATCACTAATGTTTGCTGTAGTTGTTAACCCTGTTTCAGGTAAAGGTAGGGGAGCAGTTCTTGGAGCTGAGGTAACGGGTTACATGCATAGCCATCAGGTTCCATACACACTCATTACCGCTTCGACTTCGGATGCCCTTTTGCACAATCTCCAGAGTCTTTCTGACGCCTTGGATCTAGATGGAATCATTGCAGTGGGTGGAGATGGACTTGTTCATTTAGTTCTGCAAGTTGCAGCGCCCAAATCAATACCGTTCACCGTTGTGCCCGCCGGAACCGGCAATGATTTCGCACGAACTATTGGAACCGAAAATGCAACGGTCGAGAAAATTCTGAGAAATGCATTGGAGACAAATCCCTCAAAAATAGATTTGGGACTTGTTGATTCGGAGTATTTTGGTGCGGTTCTCTCAACTGGCTTTGATTCAGTCGTAAATGAACGTGCCAATAATTTACGCTGGCCAAAAGGACCAACACGATACAACGCAGCTATGGTTCTCGAACTTCCAAAATTCGCTCCGATTAAATATGAGATAACGACTGAAAGTAGAAGCTTTGAAGTTCGCGCGATGCTAATAGCGATTGGTAATGGAAGTTCGTACGGGGGAGGAATGCGAGTCTGTCCGGGCGCCGACATTCGCGATGGGTTATTCGATGTAATGATCCTTCATCCCATAAGTAAGTTGGAGTTCTTACGGATTTTCCCCTCCGTTTACATAGGTGAACACATTCATCACGATCAGGTTGAAACATTTAGGACGCGTACAATTTCAATAAGTTCAAAAGCTGTTGCTTACGCCGATGGTGAGCGAATTGGGCAACTACCGGTCAAGGCCGAGTGCATAGAAGCCGCGGCGCTAGCATGGTCCCTATGACAACTCCTGCAGAGAAATTTGCTGCAGCAAAATCTCGGAAATCTCATTCGGTAACATCAGATTTCATCGCAACTTTTGATTTTCCCTTCGACGAATTTCAGATACAGGCTTGCCAGGCTGTTGAAGATGGAAAGGGAGTACTTGTCGCTGCGCCTACTGGTGCTGGTAAGACGGTTGTCGGCGAGTTCGCTGCCTATAGCGCGCTTGCTAAAGGCAAGAAATGCTTTTACACGACCCCCATTAAGGCTCTTTCAAATCAAAAGTTTGCGGAATTCGCAGAAAAGTTTGGTGAGGATAAGGTTGGTTTGCTCACAGGAGATACAAACGTAAATAGTGAAGCAGACATTCTAGTTATGACCACTGAAGTTTTGCGCAATATGTTGTACGCAAACTCTTCGACCCTTACCAATCTTGGTTGCGTAGTCATGGATGAAGTTCATTATCTTGCTGACAAATTTCGCGGTGCAGTATGGGAAGAAGTTTTGATTCATCTCATGGAGAGTGTGCAGGTAATTTCACTTTCTGCAACCGTATCAAATGCTGAAGAATTTGGTGAGTGGTTAGGCGAAGTACGAGGATCAACGCAGATAATCGTGAGTGAACATCGCCCAATTCCCCTCTATCAACATGTCCTAATCGGTAATCGAATGGTGGATCTTTTTAGTCAACCAGGAAAAGTTAATCCAGAAATCTTGGCCCTTGAGCGCGAAGCGATGCGCAAAGTCCGGATACCGCGTCATCGAAGAGAACAGTGGGGCGCGCAGGAATCGCGATTATCGAGAGCTGAAATTATCGAGAAATTACAGCGCGAAAATATGTTGCCTGCCATCACCTTTATCTTTTCAAGACTGGGATGCGACTCTGCCGTTAAACAGTGCCTTCTTTCGAATTTGAAGTTGACTTCAGCGGAAGAACGCTTGGAAATCGTAGAAACAGCAAAACGATACACAGCCAATTTGGCAGAAGAAGATTTAGAAGTTCTTGGATACCGTGACTGGATCACAGCCCTTGAGCGAGGTATAGCAGCACACCACGCTGGTTTACTTCCGAGTTTTAAGGGTGCAGTTGAAGATCTTTTCCAACGAGGTCTTGTTAAGGCTGTTTTTGCAACCGAAACGCTTGCGCTCGGAATCAATATGCCTGCACGTACGGTGGTTTTGGAAAAGTTAACCAAGTGGAATGGCGAGTCACACGTTCCTATAACGCCAGGGGAGTACACACAATTAACTGGACGAGCGGGTCGACGTGGAATCGATATTGAAGGAAATGCAGTTGTGCAATGGTCTCCAACAGTTGATTCAGCCACCGCCGCCGGACTTGCATCTACTCGAACTTATCCGCTGCGTTCATCTTTTACCCCTACCTACAACATGGCCATCAATTTGATTGCAAGATTTGGTCGCGTACGCGCACGTGGAAGTCTTGAATCTTCCTTCGCTCAGTTCCAAGCAGATCGTGCTGTTGTTGGTTTAGTTAAACAAATCAAGAAGAATGATTCCGCTGCAGTTGAATTGCTGGAGAGCGCCAGTTGTCATTTAGGAGATTTCGCCGAATACGCTCGAATCCGTAGTGAGATTAAAGAGTTAGAAAAACTCTTATCCAAACGCGATGGGCGAAAAACCTTTGATAATCGCCAAAGAGCCCATATGGAGAGCGAACTTGAAGGGTTGAGAAAATCTCTGCGTCTTCATCCCGCTCACACGTGCAACGATCGAGAAGCGCACGCCAGATTTGCTGAACGAGCGATGCGCTTGCAACGTGAATCTGACGGTCTACGGGATCGAGTAGATAATCGAACCGCTGTTATTGCCAGAACATTTGATCGAATTTGTGATGTATTGACCCATCTTGGATATATAGAGGAGGAGAGGCCTCTTGAGCAAGGAAAAATTCTCTCCAAAATTTACGCAGAATCAGATCTTTTACTGACAGAGACTATTCGTACTGGAATCCTCGACGATTTAAGCGCTGCTGAACTTCTCTCGGTAGTTTCAGCAATGATATTCACCTCACGTTCTAGTGAAGTTCTTGCCCCGAAGATGCCCCACCAAAACGTTGCGAATGCCCTAGCCGAGATAACGCACCTCTGGGCAAAGCTAGAAGAAATTGAAGAACGCTTTGGTGTGAAAACTCAGAAGGAACCCGATTTCGGTTTCGCTTATGTTTCCTATCGTTGGGCGCAGGGAAACACCCTTTCAAACGTATTAAAGGGCTCGGATATGAGCGTGGGTGACTTCGTTCGTTCAACTAAACAACTCATGGATTTATTGATGCAAATTGCTGGTGCGAGTACGAAATTGAAAGCTAAATGTTTAGAGGGTATCCGGAAATTGGATCGTGGAGTTGTTTCGTATCTTTTGGAAGATTTGTAGGGCAAACAATGACAATTATGCTTTTAGATAGCGCTTCTCTTTGGTATCGCGCGTATTACGGAATGCCAGATACCTTGCTATCACCCGATGGCTTACCTGTTAATGCCATTCGTGGTTACTTGGATATGACCGCACGTTTAATTGGCATGTACTCACCCGATCGCATAGTTGCTTGTCTTGACGGAGATTGGAGACCGTCATGGAGAGTTGAACTTTTTCCAGATTACAAAGCAAACCGATTAGAAGCCGACGGGGAAGCAGAAGAAGAACCAGATACTTTAACGCCGCAAATTCCTATCCTTCTAGATCTCCTAGATGAATTCGGAATCCCGATGGTGGGCGTAGACGATTATGAAGCCGATGATGTTATGGCAACTTTCGCAGTCAAAGAAAGTGGACCTGTGCGAATCGTTACCGGAGATCGTGATCTCTTTCAATTAGTTGATGATGAGCGCGATGTAAAGGTTGTTTACCTTGCAAAAGGAATATCTGCGCACGATTTAGTTGACACTAAATGGGTAGGCCAGAAGTACCAAATTCCAGGGGATAGGTACGCCCTTTTTGCCATGTTTCGCGGTGATCCATCCGATGGCCTGCCAGGAGTCAAGGGAATAGGTGAAAAGGGTGCTGCATTGCTGGCAAATAATTTTTCGAACATAGAAGAAATAATTATTGCTGCAGAAAGTGGTCACCAGGTTATCAGTCCTTCATTAGCTAAAAAAATATTAGAAGGTCGCAGCTATTTGAAGATTGCTCCAACGCTTGTAAATTGCGCTAGAGATGTCGCACTTCCAAAATTAGATTTAGGTTTACCAAAAGCTCCATCTGATTTAAGCAAAATTTATGCCTTAAAAGATCAGTATGGTTTGGGAGCAAGCGTTGATAGATTGATTTCCGCGCTCAAATGGTGATAACAATTGCTGCCCTGCTTTTTAGTTCATCATTTGAACCCATTGGGCTCTGGTTCTTAGCCCCAATCGGTTTCGCATTTTTTTTCAAGAAACTTGAAGGTACGAAAAAGCCGATATACGCAAGTTTTATTTTTGCCTTAATATCTCAATCAATTATTCTCCATTGGAGTGGAAAATATGTTGGTCTATTACCTTGGGCGCTTCTTTCGTTATTACAAGCGCTCTTCTACATACCAGTA
>WLNK01000055.1 GCA_009699795.1 Actinomycetota bacterium
ACAGACTCGAGAAACTTCAGTCCCTCTTTTCCTGTATTCATAATGTTGGTTTCATATCGATTTACTACTTCAAGATTTACGTTTATACCTTTGTCAGCCGCATAATCAGAAAGTCTTTGTACTCCGGAAATTGAGTTGGCACGATTTTCAGGTGAAGCAGGGCCTGCATATCTTCCAAGGCTGCAGTAAACAACTCCACAGACTTCAGTGGAACCTAGGGCATGCAACTTATCAATTACTTTTCGAAGGAGTTCGTCACCTTTTTTAACAATTGATGAATCTGTACTTGTGACATCAGTTGCAGGGGAGAGGCCTAGTGAAGCGGTAGCAAATAAACCATATTCATCCAAGACATCTTTAGTCATAGCAACGTCAATGGAATCTGGATCAATCATCAACATTTCGATGTAGTCATATCCTGCACGCTTGGCACTTGATGCCGCTTTGCGTGCACTTGATTCAGACCAATCTCCGGCCCACACAAGTGCGTGGCCTCCAAATGAGAGCGCTTTGTTGTTAGGCATTTTCTATTCCCTCTCTTTAAAATTCACTAAATCTTTGATAATCGTAGGTCTTCTCAATGAAAGGCACCAGCCCTATACTCACATTTATGAAAGCGGTTCTGCTCACTGCGGTTGGTAAATTAGAAGTTAAAGAGATTCCAACACCAACTCCCGGAAAAGATGAATTAGTCATCAAGATGTTGGCATGCGGAATTTGCGGAACTGATAGGCATATTCTTAAAGGCGAACATCCAGCAAAAATGCCATTAGTGCTCGGCCATGAATTTGGCGGTGAAGTTACCGCGATTGGTGAAGGCGTAAATTTTAAAGTTGGAGATCTAGTTTCTGTAGATCCAAATATTGTTTGTGGAACTTGTGATCATTGCAAAGCTGGTCGCACTGCGCACTGCCGAAATTTGGAAGCCCTTGGTGTGACTCTTAATGGTGGTTTTGCTGAATATGTCTTACTCCCTAAAACTCAGGCCTACTTAGTTCCAAAAAATGTAAACCCACTTCATTTAGGACTTGTTGAACCACTGGCCTGTTGCATTCGAGGAATGGATTTAGCAGAAATGAAGGGTGGTGAGCGAGTTGCCGTCCTCGGTGGCGGATCAATGGGAATGCTCGTTGTTCAACTAGCTAAGTTAGCCGGAGCCTCTGAAATCGTTTTAATTACGAGACAAAAAGCTAGGCGAGATGTCGCAATGCTTTTAGGAGCCACCAGCACAATCGATCCAACGACCGAAGATGTAACTGCGATTCTTAAGGATATGGATGTTTCATTTGAGGTCGCTGGCGTAAGTGAAACTTTCCATCAGGCTTGTGCAATTACTAGATCTGGCGGAACGGTCCTAGTCCTAGGTGTGGCACCAAATCACGAGAAAGTACCTTTTAGTGTTTACGACTTAGTAATTCGCGGGCTGCGAATCATTGGGTCATATATAAATCCATTCACCCAAGCCAGGGCAGCCGAACTCATCGCAAGTGGGAAATTAAATCTCGATCCAATTATTTCTCGCACAGTCTCTTTAGAGGAACTTCCCGCCGTACTTGCAGCAGACCCGGGACAAGGCGATATTAAATACATTGTGACAGGGGATTAGTTGATGTCACAAGATCCAGTATTGGCAGGTAAAAATGTTCTGGAGCGTTTTTCACTTAAAGGAAAAGTTGCCCTCGTAACGGGTGCGGGTCAAGGAATTGGCCGAGCCTTTGCGCATGCCTTAGCTGATGCTGGTGCAGATGTTGCCGTCGTGGATCTGAATTTAGAAAATGCAGTTTTGGTCTCTGAAGAAATAATAAAACGAAATCCGAACACGAAGTCGATTGCTCTTAAAGTTGATGTCACAGATGAAGTTGAAGTCAACAAGATGGTTGAAGATGTGGTTAGTAAGCTCGGAGACCTAACCATTGCCTGCAATAACGCAGGAATTGCACAATGGATTGATAGCGAAGATATGCCTTACTCAGATTTTCAAAAGATGATGCGAGTGAATTTAGATTCAGTATTTCTCTGTGCGCAGGCTGAGGCACGGTACATGTTTAAAAAGGGATATGGAAAAATAATCAATACATCCTCACTTTCAGCACACATCACCAACTTTCCTCAGAATCAATCTCATTACAATATTTCGAAAGCGGGAGTCTTGTCCCTAACTCGAAATCTAGGCGCCGAATGGGCCAATAGAGGTGTTCGAGTAAATTGCATTTCACCCGGATATACAAAAACTTCAATGGTCGAGGATTTGCTTGAAACTGAAGTGGGCAAGAAAATGTGGGCGGTATGGAAGACCCGAATTCCTCAAGAAAAGATGGCCGAAGTTACAGATCTTCAAGGTGCCATTGTCTTTTTAGCTTCCTCTGTTTCGGATTACATGACTGGCGGCGATCTCATCGTCGATGGTGGTTATACGGCTTGGTAGTTAGAAAAAATCTTAAGTTTTATCATTTCGTTTCTTAGATTATTCTTTCGGCATGAAACTCACTACTTGTCTTTGGTTTAACGGCCGTGCTCGTGAAGCAGCTAATTTCTACACAAGTATTTTCCCGAATAGCTCTGTCGCCGATAATTGGATTGCGCCAACGGATACACCAGGCAACCTACAAGGCGAAGAAGTTGTCGTTAACTTTAAGATTTTTGGGCAATCTTTCATCGGATTAAACGGTGGCCCTCAGTTCCCACACAGTGAGGCAATTTCATTTCAGATTCCTTGTAAAGATCAAGCAGAAATTGATAAGTATTGGGAGCTCCTCATTGCAGATGGAGGGCAAGAGAGCCAATGCGGTTGGCTCAAGGATAAATTTGGAGTCTCTTGGCAGGTCACCTCACCGGAGATGGGTAGCTATCTTGGCGGACCGGATGCAGAGGGGTCACAGCGCGCAACTCAGGCTATGTTGCAGATGCGCAAAATTGATCTAGCCGCGATGAAAAAGGCGTACTCAGGGAATTAATTAAGTGGTCGTGACTGACTCAAACTTAATTAATCTTTGAAAAATCCTTATACCGCTTAGCATTTCCGACAGGTGGCTTTCCAATATCAACGCCCGCTTGTTTCAGCTCTTTTTTTAGCTCGTCACGAAATGTGTGGAAATCAACTTCCATGGCGTGACGCTGTCCCGGCCCGAAATCAAAGTGCCTATTTTCTAGCTCATGGCTAATAGATTTCTCCATGTCTTTAGGACGTATGTATCTTCCACGTATTTCAAGGCAAGCCAATTTTGCTTGGTAATCAGCCAGGGGCCAGATACAACCAATAGGTTGGAATAATCCTATGAAATAAAGATTCTTATATTTCTCGTGCATCATCTTTTTATAGAGCGGAATCTTTTCGAGATCTTTAAAGTTAATCAAACTTTCATCGAAGAATGGGAAGACAGTCCAATAGCCTGTCGCAGCACAAATGATATCGAAATCCTTCTTTGTACCATCTGTAAACTCAACTGTTAGCCCATTCCAGGATTTAATAGATGGCATTGGCTTTACTCGTCCGTGTCTGATGAATTCCATTAAATCTGAATTTAAAGTTGGGTGAGTATTCAGTGGAAGTGTTGTGTTCTCTGGAAGCCCATAACGACTATAAGGGCCTTGAATAAGTCGAACTAAGAACTTCAAGCCATATTGCCTTAATTTCCTTGGAAGCCATTTGCTCTTTGCGGCAAAAACGTCGCCAGGCTGTCCAAAAATAAACTTAGGGAAAAACCACTGCGGGCTACGCATAGACATGTGAACCGTCTTTGTCATTCGAGATGCCTCTACGGCAATGTCACAGGCAGAGTTACCTGCACCTATTACAAGTACTTGCTTATTCCGCCAGCTTTCATCGACGCCTTTAAAATCGTGAGAGTGTAGAAATTTACCGGTGAATTCACCTGGATAGCTTGGATACTTTGGAACGTTGTGGTGCCCATTAGAAACCATCAAATAATCAAATTCTTCGGTTTTTTCAACTCCAGAGCTACCAATGACTGTTATTGACCAACTATTTGCACCCAAAGGTTTTGCATCGATGACTGTGTGATCGAATTTAACTTTCTCCAAAACACCGAAATGCTTCGCATAGGATTCGAAATAGTTCTGCAGTTGTACGTGGCTTGGATAATCCGGAAAAGAACTTGGCATCGGAAAGTCTTCGAACTCTGACCACGTTTTAGAGCTAATTAAGAAAGTGTTTTCATAAACGCTCGAGTGACCAGTTTTTGAATTAAAGACCCAGTTCCCGCCGACTTTGTCATTTTTCTCAAAAACAACCACATCGAGGCCATATTGCATGCAGTTCTTAGCAGCCGTTATTCCACTTGGACCGGCTCCAATAACACATACCCGATTACCCATTGAATTATTATGGCTCAAATCGTTAAGTGGGTTGTGAGGGACTCGAACCCCCGACCCGGTGATTAAGAGTCACCTGCTCTACCAACTGAGCTAACAACCCATTCGAAATTCGGGATTTCGAATGCAGAGCAGACCCTATCAGCGTTGCGGACTTTGTCTAAACACCGCGCAAAGGGCACGATTGAAGTATGAGCCACTGGGAAAAGCGTTTCGTCGCAGTACTTGCGACCGGAATTCTTTTGCTGTCAGGGCCTGGAATGTCGAGCTTTGCTGCTGATTCGACGACTTCTATTTCGGCGGTAGATGTTTTATCTGGGCTTTCCGTCAAAGGTCGCGCGCCAAAGACTGGATATTCGCGAGACCAATTTGGTCAGGCATGGGCAGATGTTGATCGCAATGGTTGCGATACCCGTAACGATATTTTGAAACGTGATCTAACGGATCTATTTTTCAAAGCCGGTACTCGCAATTGCTTGGTGTTATCGGGCACGCTAGTAGATAGGTATTCGGGAGAGACCATCAACTTCGTGCGCGGAAATGTAACCAGCATGGAAGTTCAGATTGATCACGTGGTAGCTTTATCGAATGCGTGGCAGACCGGTGCTTTCAAGTTATCGGTGGCGCAGCGCACGGCACTCGCAAATGATCCGCTTAATTTATTTGCGGTGAAGGGGCAATTGAATTCGCAGAAGAGTGATGGAGATGCAGCTACGTGGCTTCCACCACTTAAGAGTTTTAGGTGTGCTTATGTTGCTCAGCAAATAGCGGTGAAAGCGAAGTACGGGCTTTGGGTTACGCCACCTGAAAAAGCGGCGATGGTTTCTATTTTGAGTAAGTGCGCGACTAAATAATTAATGTTCGGCTTGATAGCGCTTATATGAAGCGTTGATTTCCGCCTCTGCAGCATCGTGGCCTACCCAGTCGCCACCGTGTACTTCTTTGCCTGGTTCGAGAGTCTTGTAGACCTCGAAGAAGTGCTTAATTTCATCTAGTTCGTACTTTGGAACATCATCTAAATCATTGAGATTTGATTTGCGAATATCACCGGAAGCTACGCAGAGAAGTTTGTCATCGCCGCCTTTTTCATCAGTCATTCGGAACATTCCAATTGCGCGGCAAGAAACTACGCAACCAGGAAAAGTTGGTTCATCGAGAAGAATCAAAGCATCTAGTGGATCGCCATCGAGTGAAAGCGTGTTCTTAACAAAACCATAGTCATGTGGAAAGCGAGTCGCGGTAAAGAGCATGCGGTCGAGGCGAACTTCGCCGGTGGTGTGATTGATTTCGTACTTGTTGCGAGAACCTGCTGGGATTTCTACAACTACATCGAAGATCATCTTTGCTCTTTCTTCCTATTACTTATGTCTTAACTTCCGATTGGTAGTTAAGAAAACTTGGGGTGAACGACGGGGCTCGAACCCGCGACATCTCGGACCACAACCGAGTGCTCT
>WLNK01000056.1 GCA_009699795.1 Actinomycetota bacterium
CAATGCCCTTGAAAATGGAATCACACTTGTCATCGTGCATGGCGGCGGACCACAAGTTGATATTGCACTCAAAAGCGATGGAATTCCAACGGAATTAGTCGGTGGCTTTCGAATTACAACTCCAGAAATTCTTGAAGTTGTCGAAAGAGTTCTTTCCGGTGAAGTTGGTCCTGCGGTGGCTGCTTCCCTTAAATTGGTTGGCGTTAAAGCGCAGGCTGTATCTGGGATGAAATCTAAAACTCTCTTTGCCAAGAAACTGCGCAAATTAGTAGATGGCACTCCGGCGGATTTAGGCCTTGCGGGCGAAATTGTCAGAGTCGATACCTCATTTATCAACTCACTACTTAAGGATGGAATCACTCCCGTCGTTTCCCCTACGGCTAGCAATGAAAATGGAGAGGGCGGATTAAATGTAAATGGGGATATATCTGCCGCTGCTATTGCTGGCGCACTTGGCGCCAATTCCCTCATCATCATGACCGACGTTGAAGGTATTTATCGTTCTTGGCCCGATAAAAATTCTTTGATATCAGAGATTAGCGCTGCTGAATTAGAGAGTATGAAAGCTACGTTTGAAAAGGGAATGGCTCCCAAAGTGAAAGCTTGTTTGGATGCAATAGCAGGTGGTGCGAAGGCGGTAAGAATTATCGATGGAACGAATCCAGATGCATTTTCCCGAGCCCTATCCGGCGTAGGCGGAACCCTGGTAACCAAATGAGTGCAAAAGTGCAGTGGGAAAAATTTATGGCTCCGACATACGGTACGCCATCAATAAATTTGGTCAGCGGTAAAGGTCTTGTCGTTACCGATGACCAGGGCAAAAAATATTTAGATTTCCTAGGCGGCATAGCAACAAATGTTCTTGGACACGCACATCCTGCGATCATTAGGGCAGTAAGCAATCAGATATCTACACTCGGCCATGTAAGTAATTTCTTTTCCCATCCAAACGCAATTGCACTAGCATCCGAATTAGTTTCACTTGCCGGAGATAAAAGCGCAAAAGTCTTTTTCTGCAATTCTGGTGCCGAAGCAAATGAAGCTGCACTTAAACTTTCACGCAAAACGGGCAAGAAGAAAATTGTTGCCACTACCGGCGCATTTCACGGAAGAACTATCGGCGCGCTTTCGCTCACTGGTCAGAGTTCAAAGCGAACTCCATTTCTGCCTTTACTTGGCAATATCAAGCACGTGCCGTTTGGAAATACGAAAGCAATGGCCCGGGCAGTAAATAGGAAAACTGCGATGGTTATAGTTGAACCGATTATGGGTGAGGCTGGAGTAATCGTGCCGCCCATTGGCTATTTGAAATCCTTGCGCTCCATTTGCGATAAGAATGGCGCTCTTCTTGTATTTGATTGCGTTCAGACGGGAATAGGAAGAACTGGTCAATGGTTTGGTTTTGAACACGAAATGATTAAGCCCGATGTCATCACATTGGCCAAGGGGCTTGGTGGTGGGCTGCCAATGGGCGCAATGATTTCTCTAGGTAACGCTTCCCAGCTCTTTTCTCCAGGTGATCACGGAACAACTTTTGGTGGCAATCCGATTGCAGCATCGGCTGGTTTAGCAGTTTTAAAAACGCTCAAGAAAGAAAAATTGCTTGCACGTGCAAAGAGATTTGAGCTCCTCCTTAAAAAAAGAATTTCCAAAGTTAAAGGCGTAAAAGAGATTCGCGGCCAAGGACTACTAATCGGCATTGAGTTCGAAGAACCTAAGGCCAATGCAGTGAGAGATTTGCTCTTGAAAAAGGGCGTCATAGTAAATGCCCCGAGCGAATCGGTGATTCGAATCGCGCCTGCGTTAAACGTTACTCAAGTGCAGATTGAAAAATTCATCAAATTATTTTCTGAAGCCGTAGCGGAGGTGCACAGTGGCTAAAGTGTTAAATTCCAAGAGCGTTTTGGCTCGTAGGTCGAAGGCAATTTCCTTAATTAAGGCCGGAGTAATTCACTCTCAATCTGATCTCGTCAAGCTACTAAAAAAAGCTGGCTTTGAAGTTACCCAAGCAACAGCTAGCCGAGACTTGGAAGAAATTGGGGCCATTCGCGGTCGAAATTCAGATGGAGATTCTGTATATGTCATCACCTCGTCCTCTGATGGAGCAATATCTAAATCAGCGCCCTTGCCTGCAGATCTAATCCTTTCTGTCGAAGCTTCAGGAAATCTTGCAGTAGTACGAACTCCACCTGGCGGCGCGCAATATCTAGCTAGCACACTTGATAATTCAGGCATGAAAAGCATCATAGGCACCATTGCTGGAGACGACACGGTTCTAGTTGTCGCCAAGAAAGCCACGGGTGGAGCTGATTTAGCGAAAGAATTACTCTCCTATGCAGGCAAGAAGAGGAAATAAATAATGGCGCTTTGGGGTGGAAGATTTTCTGATGCGCCGGCTGATGCCGTTTTCGCACTCTCTAGAAGTATCCATTTTGACTGGCGCCTTGCGCCCTACGACCTGCGTTCTTCACTTGCCCACCTAGAAATTCTAGAGAGCAGCGGGTTACTTGATAAAAGCGTTGCATCCCAAATTCAAAGGGCTTTAAAAGAGTTGGTCACCGAAGTTGCCTCTGGAAAATTTCAACCCATTGCCTCTGATGAAGATGTACATAGCGCACTGGAGCGAGGCCTAACTGAAAAATTAGGCGAGACCGGGGGAGCCCTTCGTGCCGGCCGCTCACGCAATGATCAGGTTGCAACAGATCTCAAACTCTTTGCTATTGATCACATGATTACTTTGGCAAACTCTCTGACGGAGTTGCAGAGCGCGCTACTAAATAAGGCTAAGGAGTATGCCGACGCTCCCGCGCCGGGATTTACGCATATGCAGCATGCTCAACCGATTTTATTTGGTCATGAAATAGCAAAACATGTTCATGCTTTTTCAAGAGATTTGGATCGAATTTCAGATTGGCTTAAGCGCACAAGTGTGAGTCCGTTGGGTTCTGGCGCACTCGCAGGATCTTCCCTTCCACTAGCCCCTGAAAAAACCGCTAAGTCCCTCGGGTTTGCATCCAACTCAGCTAACAGTATCGACGGCGTTAGCGATCGTGATTTTGTTGCCGAGGCGTTGTTCATTTCATCGATGATTGGTATTCATCTATCTCGCATCGGAGAAGAGTGGTGTATTTGGGCGACAACCGAATTTGCATGGGCCAGAGTGGCTGATGCTTACTCCACTGGTTCATCAATAATGCCTCAGAAGAAGAATCCAGATATGGCCGAACTCGCAAGAGGTAAGGCTGGTCGACTCATTGGAAATCTCACCGGAGTGCTTGCCATGCTCAAAGGTTTGCCATTCGCCTACAACAGAGATCTGCAAGAAGATAAAGAACCACTCTTTGATTCATTTGACACTCTAGCTCTCGTTCTACCGGCTGTTACTGGCATGGTTGCATCAACAGAGTTCGATCGCGAAAAAATGTTACAGGCTGCACCTCTTGGATTTTCACTTGCGACTGAAATTGCAGATTTTCTTGTTCGCGCTCATGTGCCCTTTTCTATCGCCCACGAAAGTGCAGGCAAGTGCGTGGCTCTCTGTGAAAGAACATCTCGTCAATTACACGAACTCACGGATTCTGAATTTGCATCGATCCACCCATCTCTTACTTCGAAAGTACGAGACGTCCTCACAGTCGATGGGGCTCTTGAATCTAGGACGACTCGCGGTGGTACAGCGCCAAGCGCTCTGGCCACTCAATTAAAGGAGTTGTCGGTAGAGCTGTCATCAAAGGCAAAAGAATTCTCCAGCGCCCAAAAGGCTTTTCACGCAATGATGGGGGCATGAGTACCGTGGTTGACCTTCTAGATGATTTGAAATGGCGAGGACTTTTTGCCCAATCAACGGATGAGAAAGCGCTACGCGAATCTTTAAAGAAACCGATCACCCTTTACATTGGATTCGATCCAACGGCTCCCAGTTTGCACGTGGGCAACCTTGTAGTTCTGTTAGCTCTTCGCAGATTTCAATTAGCCGGTCATAATCCGATCGCGCTCGTTGGGGGAGCCACAGGTCTTATTGGAGATCCAAGTGGAAAGAATGAAGAGCGCTCCCTGAACACCACTGATGTAGTCGCAGAATGGGTGGGGCGCATTAAAGGACAAGTATCGAAATTCTTAGATTTTGATGCACCAAAGAATCCAGCAATCGTTGCAAATAATCTTGATTGGACTTCACCATTATCTGCCATTGAATTTCTGCGTGATGTGGGAAAACATTTTAGCGTCAACCAAATGCTCGCAAAAGATTCGGTTGCTTCTCGTTTGGAAGCAGGCGGTATCTCCTATACAGAGTTTTCATACCAGGTACTTCAATCTTTCGATTTTCTAGAACTTTATCGCCGCAATAATTGCACACTCCAATTAGGTGGTTCCGATCAATGGGGAAATATTGTTGGGGGATTGGATCTGATCCGAAGAGTTGAGGGCGGAAGCGGTCATGCTTTAACGATTCCATTGCTAGCCAAAGCTGATGGAACTAAGTTTGGAAAAACTGCTGGCGGAAGTATTTGGTTGGATCCGCAGATGACATCACCATATGCATTCTTCCAATATTGGTTGAATACAGATGATAAGGATGTTATAAATTTCCTAAAAGTATTTTCCTTTAAATCAAGAGAAGAAATCGAATCCATTGAAAAGTTACACAATGAAAATCCGGGCGCACGAGAGGCTCATCGCGAACTCGCTCGCGAGCTAACTTCATTGGTACATAGTGTTGAAATCTGCGAACGTGTAGAAGCAGCAGCTCGCGCACTCTTTGGCCAGGGAGAACTAAATGAACTAGATGAAGCAACTCTTTCTTCGGCTCTTGCAGAATTACCTCGCACTACTGTTTCAAAGAAGGAAGAAATACCAAGTTGGGTCGATCTTTTAGCTGCTACAGGCGTTGTAGATTCAAAATCTGCAGCTCGTCGGATCGTTAAAGAGGGTGGCGCATATCTCAATAACGTAAAAGTAACTGCGGAAGATTTCGCACTCTCAAAAAGTGACTTTTTATGCGGTAAATATGCGATTTTGCGCAAAGGCAAACGAGACCTGGCAGCGGTCGAACTGATTTAGCCCACTTTTTACGTATAAAAACAGCGATTTTTCCCAATTTCAGGGTTTAGCCCCTCGATTTGACCCCCGTCGGCCGCGGCCCTATAGTTACGCTCCTTGCTGTGGAACGGACGATTAAGGCCGTACAGCAGAGATACCAAATCTAGTCGCCTTTAGGCCGGTTTGACCGTGCCCGCAGGCATGCACTAGGTTTGGCGGTCTGCCCTGAAAACTGGAAGAAATTCTAAGAGCAGTGCGCATCCGTACCTTGAGAACTCAACAGCGTGCCATAAGTCAATGCCAGAAGATGGCTTTAATTGCCATTTTCTAAATTAATACTTCAATGAAGTATGTATAAAACACTGATTTTTCAGTGTTTTTTCTACTCGTTGATTTCCTTTGGTAAAGACAAAATAAACGTTAGTTTGTTTGTCTGTACGCCAAGATAAAACTTTCTATGGAGAGTTTGATCCTGGCTCAGGACGAACGCTGGCGGCGTGCTTAACACATGCAAGTCGAACGATGAAGCCCAGCTTGCTGGGTGGATTAGTG
>WLNK01000057.1 GCA_009699795.1 Actinomycetota bacterium
ATTTCTCTAGCAATTCTAAATAGTGATGCGTGGCCTTCATGAAGTGCGCCCATTGTCGGGACAAATGCGCAGCCAGAAACCAACTCTGTTGCGTTTATAACTATCTTCATATCTGGCTCCAGTCCTTTCAGGTACCGGGCGATGATGTGAAAAGTTTAGAGCTTTAAGGCAATTGCTCCAAAAGTTCACTGATTCGACCATGAGTTAACAGGATTGCATCAGGCTCAATCTGCGCCCATGGCTCCAAAACAAAGCGCCGCTCATGTGCACGAGGATGCGGAAGTTGTAATTCATCTGCACTACTTAATAGCCCACCGTATTGAATTAAATCTAAATCAATAGTTCGAGGGCCCCAGCGCTCCGAGCGTTCGCGCCCCAAACTCTTTTCAATGCCATGAAGCAGTGAAAGTAATTGCGTAGCAGGAAGTTCTGAATTAAGAATGCATACTGCATTTAAGTAATCTGGTTGATCGGGTCCGCCCACTGGTTTAGTTGAAAAGTAATCAGATACAGCAATTACATCAGTTGATTCCTTGAGTAAGGCAACAGCAATATCTAACTGTTCAGTTGGGCTTCCGATATTTGCCCCTAGTGCAACTATCGCTTTCATCTTGTAATTGTTACCGAAATATCTTTAACTTCGGCGTCAACGGGTGCATGAGGCTTATGAATAGTAATGACAACTTTGCTGACTGTCGGATAAGCACTTTTAATTTTCTCGGCAATACGGCCCGCAAGTCTTTCAATCAAATTTACCGCTTCACCCTGAATTTCCTCCACTACAAGATCAACAACTTTTGAATAATCAATCGTCGAATCTAATAAATCGCTCTTACTAGCTTCTGTTAAATCCAGAGAAAGCTCAACGTCTGCAATAAAAGTTTGGCCGTGAATTCGCTCATCTTTAAATACACCGTGATAACCGAAGGCTTTAATGCCGATTAGGTTTATTTGATCAGACATGTGCATCTATGACTTCTCTATGTGGCTTCACACTGTGAACTCTAACGCCCCAAATATCTTTGCCTACAAGGGAGCGAGTGATATCAATAGTTGCTTCTTCACGCTTATCGGGATTATCTCCGCCGAGAAATCTTTTGCGTGAGGCTCCAATTAATATTGGGTATCCGAGTGCTTGTAGCTCATGCAAGCGATCCAGAATTTCCCAGTTGTGCTTCACATCCTTTGAAAATCCAAGACCCGGATCGAGAATGAGATTTTCTCTCTTAATTCCCGCTGCAATAGCTTTTTCGATCTGCTCTTTAAGCTCGTCAATAACATCTAGGACAACATCTCCATAAACTGCAAGGGAATTCATATCCTTTGAATGTCCACGCCAATGCATAAGTACGTATTTGCAATTAAGTGCAGCAATTACAGCAAACATATCTGGATCTGCTTTACCGCCACTTACATCATTAACAATTGATGCCCCTGCCTCCACTGCTTTCTTTGCAGTATCCGCCGACATTGTGTCGATACTTATAACTGCGCCTTTTCCTACAAGTGCTTTTATTACGGGGAGAGTTCTTATTTGTTCTTGCTCAACAGAAACTCTTTCTGCTCCGGGCCGGGTTGATTCTCCGCCGACATCGATGACATTTACGCCTTCAGAAATCATTTCGATTCCGCGAGCGATGGCGTGTGTGGAATCTAAATACTTCCCACCGTCAGCGAATGAATCTGGTGTGACGTTTAGGATTCCCATTACCAACATGGTCTTACCTATTTGTAATAAGACTAATTGCTTCAGAACGAGTTGCTGGATCTCGCAATACTCCGCGCACGGCACTCGTTGTGGTGCGCGCTTGCGATTTTTTCACACCTCTCATTGACATGCAAAGATGTTCACAATCAATAATCACGATGACGCCCATGGGATTTAAAATTTCAACCATTGCATCTGCAATTTGTGTTGTTAATCGCTCTTGTACTTGTGGGCGCTTGGCAAAGAGATCAACAAGTCTGGCAACTTTTGAAAGGCCAGTTATTTTTCCTCTAGGTATATAGCCAACGTGTGCCACACCATGAAATGGCGTTAAGTGATGTTCGCACTGTGAAAATACTTCAATATCTCTAATGATGACGAGTTCTTCATGACCGATATCAAAAGTTGTCGTTAGTACATCTTTTGGTGACTCATAAAGGCCAGCGAAATTTTCTTTGAATGCTCGTGCAACTCGTGCAGGGGTATCTTTCAATCCGTCACGATTTGGGTCTTCACCAATTGCTAGCAATAACTCTTTTACCGCAGCTTCCGCGCGAGCTTGGTCGTATGGATGAATTGCGCGTCCATCTTCCGGGCCCATTGATACAGAATTAACTTCAGTCACTAGTGCTCTTTTTAACTCGGCGCGGTTTCTTCTCTTCACTCTTTTCGTCGCTCTTTTTAGGAACGATGCGTTCTGGAATATCTACCGGAGGTTGTGATGAAGGAATGCGAAGCGAAGAACCCGTCCAAGCTGGACGCTTTGAAACGGACTTAACTTTTTTGAAGATGACAGCAATTTCTTCCTTATTAAGAGTTTCGCGTTCTAGAAGTTGCACAACCATTGCATCAAGAATTGTTCGGTTTGCAACAAGAATTTCATAAGCTTCTTGGTGAGCGTTCTCAATGAGTTTGCGTATTTCCCCATCTACTACGCTTGCAACGTTCTCTGAATAGTCACGCTGATGACCGAAATCGCGGCCCATAAATGGTTCAGAACTATCTGCACCAAGTTTGATTGCACCAATAGCTTCAGTCATTCCGTATTGCGTAACCATTGCACGAGCAAGGGCGGTCGCTTTCTCAATGTCATTTGAAGCACCTGTTGATGGATCGTGGAAAATCAACTCTTCAGCTGCACGCCCACCAAGTGAGTAAGCAAGCTGGTCAAGTAATTGATTGCGAGTAGTCGAGTATTTATCTTCGTCAGGAAGCACCATTGTGTAACCAAGGGCACGACCGCGAGGCATGATTGTAATTTTGTGAACAGGATCAGTATGTGGAAGTGCATGAGCAACAAGTGCATGACCTGCTTCATGATAGGCAGTAACTCTGCGCTCTTCGTCAGACATAATTCGTGACTTACGTTGTGGTCCAGCCATTACTCGATCAATAGCTTCATCAATTTGAGAGTTACTAATTGCTTTCTTTCCTTCACGAGCAGTCAATAACGCTGCTTCATTTAATACATTCGCAAGATCTGCGCCGGTAAATCCAGGTGTTCGGCGTGCATATGTCATCAAATCAACATCACTAGAAACGGGTTTATTTTTTGCATGCACTTTTAGAATTTCTGCGCGACCCTTTAAATCAGGTCTATCAACTGCAATCTGACGATCAAAGCGGCCAGGGCGAAGAAGTGCTGGGTCCAAAACATCTGGGCGGTTTGTTGCGGCGATTAAAACAACTTGACCGTTATTTTCAAATCCATCCATTTCAACAAGTAGTTGATTCAAAGTTTGTTCGCGTTCATCATGTCCGCCACCCATACCTGCGCCACGTTGACGACCAACAGCATCAATTTCATCAACAAAGACAATTGCTGGAGCATTTGCCTTTGCTTGTGCGAAAAGATCTCGAACGCGAGATGCGCCAACACCAACAAACATTTCTACGAAATCTGAACCTGAGATTGAATAGAAGGGAACGCCCGCTTCACCAGCGACGGCGCGAGCAAGAAGAGTCTTACCTGTTCCTGGAGGACCATAAAGAAGAACACCTTTAGGAATCTTCGCGCCAAGTAGAGCGTACTTAGGAGGATTAGCAAGAAAATCTTTAATCTCTTCCAGTTCTGCGATTGCTTCATCAGCACCAGCAACGTCCGCAAAAGTGTTTTGTGGAACGTCATTGTTCTGAAGTTTTGCACGTGACTTACCAAATGAAAATACCCGGCCGCCCCCTTGAGCTTGTCCCATCATAAGGAAGAAGAGGAAGCCAATAATTAAGAACGGTGCAAATGAAAGTAGGAATGAAACCAATAGTGATTGAGTAGGGACATCAACGCTCCAACCTTTAGAAGGTGGATTACCTGTGAGTGCATCAACAATTGTTGGCTCTTGTCTTGCTACATAAGAAGCTTCAACTTTAGAAGATCCATTGATTTGTTTTCCGGATTTCAAAATTATGCGAATCTTTTGTGCCTTATCCACAATGACAGCTGATTCGACTTTCGATGCAGAAATGGCATCCAATACCTGTGAAGTTTTCACTTCTACATATCGGCTACCAGCTCCTGAAATCTGACCAAAAATAGATACGGCAAAAATCGCGACGATGATCCAGAAGAGTGGTCCGCGGAAAATTTTCCCAGTGCGAGTTTGCGGAACTTTCTTAGAACTCTTCTTAGATGCGGAGCCCTTTGTAGACTTTGCCTTTTTCTTTAATTGATCAAGTTTGCTCATTACCGATTCAGCCCGTTCCTACGAATACATGTGCTTTGCAAGCACACCAATAAATGAAAGGTTGCGATACTTCTCATCAAAATCAAGCCCATAACCGACAACAAAATCCGATGGAATTTCAAAGCCAACGTATTTAACCGGTACATCAACTTTCGCGGCTTCTGGTTTGCGCAATATTGCAAGGATTTCAACGCTTGCAGCACCACGAGTCAGTAAGTTTGCACGTAGCCAAGAAAGTGTCAGACCAGAGTCAACGATGTCTTCAACAATTAAAATATTTCTACCAGTAATGTCGCGATCTAAATCTTTTAGAATCCGAACTACACCGCTTGATTTAGTTCCAGAACCGTAAGAAGAAACGGCCATCCAATCCATTTCAACATGACGTTGCATTGCGCGAGTTAAATCAGCCATCGCCATGATTGCGCCTTTTAATACGCCAACAAGTAAGAGGTCGCGATCTTTGTAATCTTTATCAACTTGTGCGGCAAGTTCAGCAATCTTTGTTCGCAACTGTTCTTCCGTCGCAATCACGCGTTCAACATCTGTACCAACTGATGACAAATCCACTCGATGGACTCCTTCGTTAAGTCACTGGCTTACTGGCGGGCTGAGAGCGAAAGTCTGCCCGAAATTCGGGATACCTTCACACCACCCGGCAGGCTGCTCTCGCCTTGCCCGTGCCAATCCGTGACCAAAGCCTCAATGTCAGCCAGATGTTCTGCAGAAATCGCCCCTGTGGGCGCCCCTGCGGCATAAATCGCCTTACGAAGTACGCGACTTCGGATAGCTCTGGGAAGGCTCGCTAAATAAGAGCAGTCGAGTTCGGCAAGGTTTAGCCCTTGGCTTTCACGCTCGGCAATTTCATCAAGTGCATCCGCATCATCACGAAAAAGAGACGCACTTCTGGCAAGGGCTGCGCAAATTCCGGGACCGAGATTTTCTTCCATGACTGGCAAGACGTTTTTGCGTACACGTACTCGAGTGAATTCAGAATTTTGGTTGTGTGGATCGTTCCAAGTATTTAAGCCTAATTCGCTGCAAGCCTTTTCAGTTTCGATTCTGGTGATAGTGAGAAGTGGTCGAATGTAATTTTTATTTTTTGCAGCCATTCCCGAAAGCGAACGTGTACCCGAACCG
>WLNK01000058.1 GCA_009699795.1 Actinomycetota bacterium
GCGGTGGCACCGTTCTTTAATTCGTCGGTGACATTTGTGGGGATGTTATTTATTTGCGCAGCAGATAAGTAGGACAACTGCGCAGCAATTTCGGTCATCCAATACATAGCTGCGGGCCCAGCGCGATCGAGAATCTTTTGGGCTTCGACGATGCGGTGCTCTGAAAACTTTGCGGCATCGTTTTCGTTATCTGCAATCAGCGCCAATAAGTAAGTGCGAATCTCGAGTGCGATACCGGTTGCATCCCCCGTTGCTTCGATGAGTTGGTGGAGTTCGGCGTCGAGGCCGCGCAGCTTTTTGCCTTTTGCTTTTCGGGTGCTGCGGCGCTCGAGATAGAAGTAAACGACTATGGCGAAGAGAATGGTTTCGATCATGGCAAAAAACTACTCTGCGTCACTGACAGGCAACCCTCAAGGTGTGGTCAAGGCCACGCTCTGACCAGGGATTTCGGGTGGCGCCATTTATAACGCTTTGTTATTATTAGGGCATGAACAAAACACAGGTAGAAGCAACAATCCAGGCGTGGAGAAACATGTCTGACGAAGAAAAGTGGCAGCTGATCGCAGCCGCTGAAGTTACAGCCGCTTAATAAGCGCTGATCCCAACCCGGTAACGGGACGGGCCCCCACAAAGTTGTGGGGCCTATTTTTTTGCCCAAAATCAGGCGCAAATAAAGGCAATAACATTTGGCAGTGGCCACTCAATACGACGTAATTACCATCGGACGAGTTGGCGTTGATATCTATCCACAGCAATATGGCGTGGGTCTTGAAGATGTAAAAACATTCGAAAAGTTCTTGGGCGGAAGCGCCACCAATGTTGCGTGCGCAGTTGCTAAGTACGGCCTAAAGAGTGCGGTCATTACTCGTACCGGCAATGATCCTTTCGGCAAATATGTGCACGAAGAGTTAAAGCGGTTAAAAGTATCGGATGAATTTGTCAGTGGAGTTGAAGGGCTGCAAACTCCCGTTGTTTTCTGCGAAGTATTTCCTCCAGATAATTTTCCTCTCTACTTTTATCGCAAGCCAAAAGCTCCAGACCTTGTAATCAATACTTCCGAACTAGATTTGGATGCAATTAAAAACGCAAAGTTGTATTGGTCAACGGTGACTGGGCTATCTGAAGAACCATCTCGCGCCGCGCATTTTGCAGCGCTGCAGGCACGTGGTCGTAAAGAATTTACTGTGTTGGATTTAGATTACCGCGCGATGTTTTGGGAATCGGCAGCACTTGCAACAGAGCAAGTTGCTAAAGCACTTGAGTACGTCACGGTTGCGGTGGGTAATAAAGAAGAGTGCGAAGTTGCAGTAGGTGAGACTGATCCGATGCGGGCAGCAGATGCGCTGCTAGATCGTGGTGTCGAGCTTGCCATTGTTAAGCAAGGACCTAAGGGCGTGCTTGCCAAAACTAAGAGCGAAACAATTGAAGTGCCACCTTACTTTGTAGAAGTAGTAAATGGACTAGGCGCAGGAGACGCATTTGGTGGTGCGCTCTGTCTTGGTCTTCTTGAAGGATGGCCGCTCCGAAAGATTTTGGAGTTTGCAAATGTTGCAGGTGCACTTGTCGCAGGAAAGCTTGAATGCTCTACTGCGATGCCAACTCGTGATGAAGTAGAAAATGTTTTGCGCCAATTTGGCACAGGGGTTAAGGGAGCTTGAAATGACAAAGGTCGTAAATCACTGGATCGATAACAAAATCGTTGAAAGTAAATCAGGACGCACGGCTCCGGTATATGACCCAGCCCTCGGTGTTGAAACAAAGCGTGTTGCACTAGCTAACGGCGCAGAAATTAGCGCAGCTATTGCATCGGCGAAAAAGGCTTTTCCAAGCTGGTCACAGACTTCACTTGCAAAGCGTCAGGCCATCGTCTTTAACTTCCGCGAACTCTTAAATTCTCGCAAGGGCGAATTAGCCGAAATCATCACTAGCGAGCACGGAAAAGTTTTATCCGACGCGCTTGGCGAAATAACTCGCGGGCAAGAGGTTGTTGAATTTGCAGTGGGAATCCCCCACTTGATGAAGGGTTTCTATTCGGAGAATGTTTCAACTGGCGTAGATGTTTACTCCACGCGTCAGGCACTTGGCGTAGTTGGAGTTATCTCTCCATTTAACTTCCCTGCAATGGTTCCGATGTGGTTCTTCCCGATTGCAATCGCTGCCGGCAACACAGTTATTTTGAAACCTTCGGAGAAAGATCCATCGGCTTCCCTTTGGATGGCCCAGCTTTGGAAAGATGCTGGATTACCAGATGGTGTATTTAACGTTTTGCAGGGCGATAAAGAATCAGTAGACGGATTGCTCCACTCCCCTGATGTTGAAGCGATTTCATTTGTTGGCTCGACCCCCATTGCGCGCTACATATACGAAGAATGTGCAAAGACAGGCAAGCGCGTGCAATCACTTGGCGGAGCAAAGAACCACATGTTGGTGCTGCCAGATGCTGACCTCGAATTAGTGGCAGATAGCGCAATTAATGCAGGCTTTGGTTCTGCAGGAGAACGATGCATGGCTATCTCAGTTGTTGTTGCGGTTGAGCCAGTTGCAGATGTACTGATTGAAAAAATTGTTAGCCGCATGAACAAACTTCGCACGGGCGATGGTCGTCGCGGCTGCGATATGGGGCCACTTGTTACTCGCGAACACCGCGACAAAGTTGCCGGATATATCGACCTCGCAACAAAGGACGGTGCAAAAGTTGTTGTTGATGGTCGCGGAGTTAAAGCTGACGGCGATGCAAATGGATTCTGGCTTGGGCCAACTCTGCTTGATGCCGTTCCAACAACATCTAAGGTTTACACCGAAGAAATCTTTGGGCCTGTGCTTTCGATTGTGCGCGTTAAGAGTTATGACGAAGGTGTTGCACTTATCAATAGCGGCGCATTCGGTAACGGCACAGCAATCTTCACCAACGATGGCGGTGCTGCTCGTAGATTCCAGAATGAAATTCAGGTGGGAATGGTTGGAATTAACGTGCCAATTCCTGTTCCGGTTGCTTACTACTCATTCGGCGGTTGGAAGAATTCACTGTTTGGCGATACAAAAGCGCATGGCGTCGAGGGCGTGCACTTCTTTACTCGTGGAAAAGCAATTACAAGTCGTTGGCTAGATCCAAGCCACGGCGGTATCAACTTAGGTTTCCCACAAAACTAACGGTTATTTATGACATCAAAGTGGCACTATAAGAGCGGCGAACTAAAGCGCGATGGTTGGCAGCTGATCTCTGATCAGATGAGCCATACCGGTCTTCGCGTTGGAGTTGTTACCCCGAGTGCGCCGCTTTCCATTGCTGCCGATAACCGCGAACGCGCAATCTTTGTTCTTGCAGGAAGTGACATCACCGTAACTTATGGCGATCAAAGTGTTCTGCTTCGCGGGCGTTCATCCGTATTTGAAGGCACCACAGATCATTTATATGTACCGATCAATACGCCCATAACAATTAGCGGTGATGCACAAGTTGCAGTTGGTGAAGCACCGGCTAAAAACGCAAAAAACGCTTCGCTGATGAAACGTGAAGATGTACCGGTATTTATCCGCGGCGCAGGACGAGAGACTCGTCAGGTTCATAACTTTGGAATGCCAGATACTCTCGATGCAGATCGATTAGTTGTAGTTGAAGTTATTGTTCCGGCAGGAAATTGGTCAGGAGCTCCTGCGCATAAGCACGATGTGTATGTGCCCGGAAAAGAATCTAACCTCGAAGAAATTTACTACTTTGAATCAGCGGTAGCACGTGGTGAAAAACCTGCGGGTGAAGTTGATCCAGTTGGTTACTTCCGCGGATATGCATCCGATTCACGCGAATACGATGTAACCACGGAAGTTCGAAGCGGTGATGTCGTCCTTGTTCCGCACGGTTGGCACGGACCAGTAGCTGCAGGCCCTGGTTATGACTTGTACTTCTTTAATATTATGGCCGGACCAGATCCAGTGCGTGAATGGAATGTCACCGATGATCCACACCATGCCTGGATTCGCGAAAGCTGGAAAACGCAGAGCCCCGATCCGCGACTTCCATATTCTGGAAATAAGTAAGAGAGTTAGCAAATGACGACAAAGAGAATGAGTGTTAGTCAAGCAATCGTTGAATTCTTGGCGCATCAATACACAGTCGATGGCGATTCTCGCGAACGCACTATCCAAGGTGTATTTGGAATCTTTGGCCACGGAAACGTTGCCGGTATCGGACAAGCTTTAAAACAACTCTCTGTTGAATCACCATCAACAATGCCATATTACCAAGCACGTAACGAACAAGCGATGGTTCATGAATCATCTGCATTTGCTCGCATGAAGCGTCGTCGTGCAACTTTTGCTTGCACAGCTTCGGTTGGTCCAGGGGCTACAAATATGTTGACTGGCGCAGCCGTTGCAACAACGAATCATTTACCAGTACTTCTATTGCCATCAGATACCTTCGCAAACCGCGCACCAGATCCAGTACTTCAACAACTCGAACAACCACATGATGCAACTCTTACGGTCAATGACGCGTTCAAGCCTCTCTCTCGATACTTTGATCGCATCACTCGCCCAGAACAAATCTTTTCTGCAATGTTGTCAGCGATGCGCGTGCTAACAGATCCTGTAGAGACAGGAGCGGTAACTATTTGCTTGCCTGAAGATGTACAAGCAGAAGTGTTGGATGTTCCGCTTGAATTCTTAGCCGATCGCGAATGGCATATTCGTCGCCCACGCCCGGACGCTGGACTTTCCCATATTGCAGCTCTTGAAATAATTAAGGCAAAGCGACCATTCATTATTGCTGGTGGCGGAATTATTTACTCTGACGCACATGCAGAGCTAAAGCGTTTAGTTGAGGCGACAGGAATTCCTGTCGGCACAACCCAAGCCGGAGTTGGTTCACTTAATTGGGATCACCCACAACTCATGGGATCAGTTGGCGCAACAGGTACGACTGCTGCAAATCGTTTGGCAAAAGAGGCTGATGTAGTTATTGGTATCGGTACTCGCTACAGCGATTTCACAACGGCATCACGCACTGCATTCCAAAATCCAGATGTTAAATTTATCAATATCAATATCGCATCCTTTGATGCCTTCAAGCATGGAAGTGCCATCCCCGTAGTAGCTGATGCACGCGAGGCGCTAAAGGAATTTAACGCCGAACTCGGTGGATACAAAGTCGATCCAGCGTATGCAAAGCAGATGCGCGAGGAAAAAGCTGCATGGGATGCTGTTGTAGATGAGGCATTTGTAGATAAGAAATTGGCTAAACCAAGCCAAACAGAAATCATCGGCGCTGTTCAATCACAGAGTGATCCACGCGATGTATTGATTTGCGCGGCAGGTTCGCTTCCTGGTGATTTACATAAACTATGGCGTGTGCGTGATCCACTTGGTTATCACGTTGAATATGCCTTCTCATGCATGGGTTATGAAATCGCTGCAGGCCTTGGCGTTGCACGTGCTGATTCA
>WLNK01000059.1 GCA_009699795.1 Actinomycetota bacterium
CTGTGATGCGGCCATCTAGTGGTAGTTGATCCATCTTAAAATCACCTGTATGTAAAACGCTGCCCGCGGGTGTATGAATTGCAACCGCGAGTGCATCAGGAATTGAGTGATTCACTGCAACGAATTCTGCTTCAAAAGGCCCGATATCTTCGCGCGCACCTTCTCGTACTTCACGAAGTAGAGGTGTGATGCGATGTTCTTTAAGTTTTGCAGAAATCAGAGCGAGGGTGAGCGCCGAACCATAGAGAGCAATGTCACCGCGTTCGCGAAGTAGATACGGGACAGCACCAATGTGATCTTCATGTCCATGCGTGAGAATGAGGCCGACAACATCATCTAGCCGATCTCGTATATAGCTAAAATCCGGCAAGATTAAATCGATGCCTGGTTGATTCTCTTCTGGAAATAGAACTCCGCAGTCAACAATCAAAAGTTTTCCATTTAATTCAAATACGGTCATATTTCGACCGATTTCTGCAAGGCCTCCTAGCGCAACGATACGAAGTGCATCTTTGGCTAACTTACTTGGAGTGCCGAGTCCTGGATGGGGATGATTCATTACGGCAGTGAAATGCCACCAGCAATAAGATCTTTACGAAGTTGTTCGATCTGTGCTGGTGTTGCATCAACTAATGGCAACCTTGTTGTTCCGCCAGGCAAGCCCATCATGTTGAGTGCGGCTTTAGTAAGAATTGCGCCTTGCGTACGGAAGGTTCCGGTGAATATTGGAAGTAGTTTTTGATGAATCTCGAGTGCTTTGGTCGCATCTCCTGCAAACCAAGCGTTGAGCATCGCTTTCAAATCATTACCGACAGTATGTCCACAAACGGAAACAAAACCAACTGCTCCAACAGAGAGCAGCGGCAAGTTCAAAATGTCATCACCTGAATAAACAGGAATTCCACAACGCTTGATCACCCAAGAAGTTGCTGCAACATTTCCCTTGGCATCCTTAAGAGCTGCAATTCTTGGATGCTCAAAAAGTCTGACAATTGTGTCTGATTCAATTTCAACGCCGGTTCGACCAGGTATGTCATAGAGCATCATTGGAAGGTCTGTGGCATCAGCTACTGCGCGAAAGTGCGCTTCGATTCCTGCTTGCGGAGGCTTGTTGTAATAAGGGGTCACAACAAGGAGTCCATCTGCGCCAGCTTCTGCAACACGCTGTGCTTGATTTACTGAATACGAAGTTTCGTTATCGCCTGCTCCAGAAAGTACATAAACTTTCGGACCAACAACTTTCTTAACTACTTTGATGATTTCTATCTTTTCTGAAGACTTAGTTGTTGGTGCTTCACCCGTTGTGCCATTAACTGCGATACCGTCGTGGCCATTTTTAACTAAGTGGTCAGCGAGTTTTTCAATTCCTGCCCAGTCGATTTCGCCATCGGCTTTAAATGGCGTCACCATTGCTGTGAGCATGCGCCCGAATGGTGCCTCGATTTTCATGCTGGCAACTCTACCCTTTTTACGGTGCGATTCGTCCAGATTTTTCGAATGCTCCGTATGTAAGTGGCATTAATTTTGCGAATTCTGCTTCCATTTTCTCGGCAACCATCTCAATTTCGCGTTGTGGATAGCTTGGGAAATGAGATCCTTCGCGAGCGGTACGAAGTGATAAAAAGTTCATGAGCGCTCTGGCATTCATAGTCACATACATTGATGAATATGTAGCTACCGGTAAAACGGCGCGAGCAACTTCTCGTGCAACGCCTGCCTCTAACATTTCTTGGTAACTCTTATAAGCAACTGTGTATGCCTCTTTCATAGCCTTCACAGTCACGTCATATTGTTCGGTTGTTCCGTCAACAAAAGTGTAAGCACCTGTTTTTCCGACCTGCACCAACTTACGATCCTTCGATGGAATATAAAAAACTGGTTTTAATTCGCGATATCGACCACTTTCTTCGTTGTATGAAGCGATGCGGTGGCGCATGAATTCGCGGAAGACAAATATTGGAGCCGATACAAAGAATGTCATCGAAGTGTGCTCGAATGGTGAACCATGACGCTCGCGCGCTAAGTAGTTAATCAATCCAGCTGATCTTGCAGGATCTTCACCGATCTCATCCATCGATTGCTCACCCGCAGTAGATACACGAGCTGCCCAAATAACATCGGCATCGCTTGCGCTTGCTTTTACGAGTTCAACAGATACATCATCGCGAAAAATCACTTGTTCAGACATGGCGTCACCTTATCTATGGCCCGCTATCAGGTCGCGGATATCTAAGGCAGAATGTCGCCGTGTCCAAAGTGAACCGTGCCACCGCTGCACAATCCTTGAGCGTCTCCCTCACCGTTGGTGCCTACGGGTTGGCCTTTGGCGCGGCTTCCGTGGCTGCAGGATTTTCCGTTCTGCAATCGTGCCTACTTTCTCTCCTAACATTTTCTGGTGCATCACAATTTGCAGTCGTTGGAGTTATTGGGTCTGGCGGATCAGCGTTAAGTGGAATCACAACAGCGGGTTTACTTGGAATTAGAAATATGTTGTACGGCCTTCGAATGGCCCCGGTTGTGAAGAGTAAAGGCCTGATGAAAGTCATAGCCGCCCAAGTAACTATTGATGAATCAACAGGCGTTGCACTTTCACAAGAAAGACTTGGCCAAAGAGAAATGCGCCAAGGTTTCTGGCTAACTGGTTTAGGTGTTTATCTTTTCTGGAATTTATTTACTCTTGCAGGTGCACTGGGAGCAAAAGCAATGGGAGATCCTGGCGCATGGGGCCTCGATGCTGCCGTACCTGCTGCATTCCTCGGATTACTTTGGCCGCGCCTAGAACGAAATTCAGATCGAGTACTTGCGCTCTGCGCCGTTGCACTCTCACTTGCGCTCACACCATTGGTTGCTGCAGGCCTTCCAATTATTTCTACCGCGCTCCTTGCAGTCTTCTTTGGATGGAGAGCTAAAGCATGAGTATTTTTTGGTTAAGTCTGATCGGTACAAGTGTTGTCGTGTTTGCGCTTCGCTACACAGGACATCTAATACCGGAGAAGTACCTCACTAATCCTCGCATGCTTAAAATTAATACCTTGATTCCTGTGGCACTTCTGAGCGCGCTAGTTGCAGTGCAGACCTTCACGAAAGATTCAGCCCTAGTAATCGATCAACGCCTTGCTGGACTATCAGTTGCAGTTGTTGCACTTATTTTAAAAGCGCCATTTCCGGTTGTAGTTCTTGGCGCTGCTGCAACATCAGCTGCACTCTTTCACTTTGCTTAAATGATTGAAAGTGATTGAAGCTTTGCTTTGAGATCATTATCTGAAGGTTCAGTGAGATGAGTTCCATCTTGAAAAACAAGAACAGGAATCGACTTCGCTCCACCGTTTATTTCAATAACTTTATCTGCGGCAGTGAGGTCTGCATCAACGTCGATAAGGGTGTACTCAACGTTTAGCTCTTCAAGGAGTCGCTTTGAGCGGCGGCAATCTCCACACCAATCGGCACCGTACATAACGATTTGATCTTTGCTCATCTTTTTCTCCCTCTAGCGCTAATGGTTAATCTAAATTACATGAAATGTTCAAGGCCAAAAGTTAAGCCCTTTTTTTCTACAACTTTTCGAACTCCAAGAAGTACACCCGGCATAAATCCTGCACGATCGAGAGAATCGTGTCGAATTGTGAGCGTCTCCCCTGGTCCACCGAGCAAAACTTCTTGGTGAGCAATGAGTCCGCGAAGGCGTACTGAGTGCACAGGTACATCCCCAACTTTTGCTCCACGCGCACCATCGAGTGAAGATGTTGTTGCATCGGGCATTTGTGAAAGTCCTGCGCTCTTGCGTGCCTTCGACATCAAATCGGCTGTGCGAGCAGCCGTTCCACTTGGCGCATCAACTTTATTTGGATGGTGAAGCTCAATAATTTCTGCAGACTCAAAATACTTTGCCGCTTTTTCTGCAAACTCCATCATCAACACTGCGCCGATTGCAAAGTTTGGGGCAATCAATACGCCAACCTTTGGATTGGCCAAAAGAAGCGATTGAATCTTTGCAATGCGGCCATCATCAAAACCTGTTGTTCCAACAACTGCATGAATGCCTTTAGTGATGAGAAATTCCAAATTTGCCATTACTGAATCGGGTGTAGTGAAATCAACGACCACTTCAGCCTTTGCGCTAACTAATTGGTCGAGTGAATCTCCAAGATCAAGGTTCGCAACTATTTCTAAATCTTTTGCCTCTGTTACAGCCTTAACAACTTCAGCGCCCATTCGTCCGCGAGCACCAAGTACTCCAACTTTGATCATCGGGCGCTTCCCTTCGCTAAAACCTTTTCAAATTTTGATTCGTTTTTGAACGGACCAACAAGAGCAAGGGTAGGCGTTTTAGTCAGAAACTCGCTGGCAATTACCCGAACATCTTCTGGTGTCACGCGTGAAATCTCTTTCAGGATTTCATCAAAACCCATAACTTGCCCGTAGACAATCTCGTTTTTACCGATGCGGCTCATTCGAGAACCTGAATCTTCTTGACTTAAAACAAGCGACCCACGGACAGCTCCCTTGGCGCGATCAATTTCTTCCCGCGTCATTCCGTTATCCGCAACATCGGATAAGACTTCGCGAATAATTTCCACAACTTCAATAGCTTTCGTTGGATTACAACCCGCATAAAAACCAATCTGGCCAGAGCCGGCGAATTGTTGTGCATATGCATAAACGGAGTAGGCAAGCCCACGCTTTTCGCGAATCTCTTGAAATAATCGTGAGGACATTCCGCCACCAAGCGCGGATGCCAGAACTCCCATTGCAAAGCGGCGTTCATCACTTCGTGCAACGCCTTCCATTCCATAAAACATATGAGCCTGTTCAGTTTTTCTAGAAAGCAATCCGACACTTTGCTGTCCACGCACTCTTACTGGTGTGTTCTGGCGTAGTTGCGGCACGCCCTTAACGCTTAAGAATCCGTCACGACTCAAAGCTTCTTCCACCATGGCTACAACTTTTTTATGCTTAATGTTTCCTGCAACAGCAACCACCAAATCCTGCGGCAAATACTTCTTCTTGTAGTAATTAAAGACAGAGTTGCGGCTCATCCCTTTGATTGACTCAATTGTGCCAAGTATCGGACGCCCAAGTTGTGTGTCACCGTAATACGTTTCTGCGTAAAGATCATGCACCAGGTCGCTGGGATCATCATCGCGCATTGCAATTTCTTCTAATACGACTTTGCGCTCTGCATCCACATCCAGAGCAGTCACAATTGAAGAAGTGATTAAATCTGAAATCACATCCACTGCCATAGGAAGATCCGTATCGATTACTCGTGCATAGAAGCAGGTGTATTCCTTGCTTGTAAATGCATTCATTTCTCCACCAACGGATTCAATGGCAGAAGAAATCTCTAACGCGTTCCGCTTTTTCGTTCCTTTAAAAAGTAAATGCTCTAGAAAGTGAGAAGCCCCAGCAACTGCTGGGGTTTCATCACGAGAA
>WLNK01000006.1 GCA_009699795.1 Actinomycetota bacterium
GATTATCGGAATCTCACTCTTTCGCCCTGGCCCGGTTAAAGCCGACATGATTTCTCCCTTTCTAAAGACAAGACATGGCTTTGCCCAGCGCGCATTTATCCATGACGATCTCGAAGAGATACTGGATGAGACAGAAGGCGTAGTCGTCTTTCACGAACAAGTAATTCGCATCATCGCGAAAATGACTGGCGTTACCTACGCAGATGGCGATCAAAAGCGCCGCTTACTTGGCACAAGAGAAGGCCAACAAGAAGTCTGCGATTGGTTTTACTCACTCGCACTCTCTCGTGGTTATGAAATGAAGACTGTAGATACAGTCTGGAAAGTCCTGCGAGATTTTGCATCTTTTGGTTTCTGCAAAGCGCACGCTGCAGCATTTGCGCTACCTACATATCAATCAGGTTGGCTTAAAACTCATTACACCGCTGCATTTATCGCCGGCGTACTTACTCACGATCCTGGCATGTACCCAAAACGCTTACTCATTGATGAAGCTCGCCAGTGGGGGATAGAGATTGCCCCAGTAGATGTAAATAAATCTGATGCCGTTTATAGAGTTGAAAAAACAACAGCGCCTGCGCGCGCTCCGTTTGAAGCAGTTAATACAAAAGCATCTGGCGAACTCCTTACTCTTCCTGATGCACGTGGCTATGCAATCCGTATGTCACTTGCAGATATCTCAGGAATATCTAGCGAAGAGATACAAAATATTGTTAGAGCAAGACCATATTTAGATCTTGCCGATTTCATCTATCGCTCTAAAGCCAGCGTTCCGACAACAGAAGCACTTGTAAATATCGGGGCCTTTGATGAAATCTGCGGAGTCGGCAAGAACGGCGTAAATAGGCGCGACCTCTATATACATCTGCAAGAGTTACAAAAAATAAGCGGAAATAAAAAGAAAGTTGATTCATCTCAACTCTCTTTTAACTTACTCACTAGCGATATCGAAAGCCTTGGTTTGCCAGATATCACTCAAGAAGAACAGCTAAAGGCTGAATTAAAAGTTCTCGGTATGGATGTCAGCAGCCATCTACTTGCTCCTTATGGCCAATTTCTAAATTCCATCGGCGTAACAAAATCCTCTGACCTCATAAAAGCCAGATCTGGTGCTTCTGTCGTTGTTGTAGGCGTAAAAGTTGCCTTACAAACACCACCGATTCGCACGGGTAAGCGCGTTATGTTTCTAACCCTTGATGATGGACATGGTTGTAATGATTTAACTTTCTTTGAAAGCGCTCAAGAAAACTTCGCGTATTTAATTAGAAATACTTCGCTCATTCTTGCGCGAGGAGAAATCCGCAGAACAGGCCCTCGCGGTGTATCTATCCGCGCAACCGGTGCCTGGGATTTAAAAGATGCGTATTCATCATGGAAAAACGAAAGCAAAATAGCCAAGTAGACTGCACCTCGGTCATTGGCCCCCATAGTCCAATGGCAGAGACAGAGGACTTAAAATCCTTCCAGTGTCGGTTCGAGTCCGACTGGGGGCACAGCTAAAAAGTAAATATAAAAATAAAAACTGGAGGGAAAATGGCAATTGTAAGTTTTAACGTTGAGTTAGTTGCAGAAATTCCTGTGACAATTAATGAATCCTCCCGTGAAGAGGGTCAGTCATATGTAGATCTCATTACAGATGCGGTGACCAGCTTTATGGAAAATAACGACCTAAACGAACTAGATTTCCAGGTCAAAATTGTCGGGGACGTAATCGGCGCTGACTAGTACCGATGTTTACAATTCGACTGATAATGAAAACTTAAGCTCGAACTATCTAATTTGTAAATTCAAAAGTTGTAAAACACTTAAGTAGTTCTTACCAGAGGCACTTGTCATAGCGATTTCGCACGTGCGATTTGTTGAGATATATGAATCTGCCTTCGTGGATTGAATGAAGCTCACTTCATCAGCGGTCGCAGATTTGGTGAGCTCCGGATGCAATAGCCCGCGATCGCCGGCAAATGCGCAGCAACCCCAATTAGGCGGAACTATGACTTCGTGTGCGAGTGCGGCTGCAATAGTTAGCAATCCAGCACTTTCATCGAGCTTTGTTGATGAGCAGGTTGGGTGAACTACTACAGAATTAATTTTCGTTATTTGTAATTTATCGATGACATATTTTGCTAGAAAAGTTGGCGCATCAAGTACTTCAATTCCCTTAATTGAAGAGATGAATCCTTCAGAGCATGATGAGTTATCACTCACAACTGGAACGCCAAACTTGGCTAACTTGTCTGCGAGTGCTTTATTTTCTAGGCTAATGTGTGCGGCGCCCTGCTTCATTCCCTTTGACTTCCAAGGTGTGCCACAACAAATACTCGAAATTTCTTCTGGCGTATAAATCTTCAAACCAGCTTTGGCACAGATTTCTTCAAAGTTGCTTTGTCCAGAAGGGCCGAAAATTTCACCCGTACAAGAAGGTAAGTAAATTACATCTGGCTTTGCGTTATTTTTTGAAGTGCGCTTTTTTCCAGGAGTAATTGATCCGTCCATATATGGGAGCGCTTCATCGCCAAGAAGTGCACGCAGAGATTTGGTAGCAAGCTTTGAGAGAAGTGGAACTTTGTGAGAAATAGTGATTGCAGCGCGCACGGCATAAAGTGTGTGTGACCAGTTTTGTGAAGTGAATTTCCAGACCAGCTCACTAAATGGCGAGCTCTTCTCTGAACGAAGGCGCTTTACAAGATCACCGGTATTGATGTGTAGCGGGCAACTAACAGAACAGATTCCATCGGCTGCACATGTTTGGATTCCATCGTATTCAAAAGCTTTATTTAGTTCGCGGACGACATTTGAATTTCCGTCTAGCTTTGCAGTGACTATCGCTCGGCGAATGACAATTCTTTGGCGTGGAGTCAGCGTTAAATGTTTACTTGGGCAACTCTGTTCGCAATAGCCACATTCAACACAGCTATCAACTTCTTTTTCAACAGATGGTGAAGTCTTGAAATTCTTTAGGTGAATTTTCGCATCTGAACTAATAATTACATCAGGATTCAGAATGCCTTTAGGGTCGAATGCTTTTTTGATTGCAACCATGAATGAATAAAGTTCGGTCCCGTATTGACGCTCCACAAATGGGGCCATGATGCGGCCGGTTCCGTGCTCTGCCTTTAAAGTCCCACCGTCAGCTAGAACAAAATCAGCCATCTCATCTGTAAATCTTTCGTAACGAAGCCTTGATGCCGAATCAGTGAAATCTTCATTTAACATAAAGTGGATATTTCCATTTTTTGCATGGCCAAAAATCACGCTGTCTTTGTATTGATGTTTTTCAATGAGCTTGGTCAAAGATTCGCAGGTTTTAGCCAGTTGGTGAACAGGAACTGCAATATCTTCAAGCAGTGCAGTGGTCCCGGAGGGCCTAGCTTCTGCAACCGTGGCATATAGGTTTTTACGCACATGCCAGAGATCATTCCTCGTGCGAAGTTCTTGAGTGAATGTTGAAGGTGAAGAGAGCTTTAAACGAGTGAGCAAATCTTTTGCTTCTGACTCACGACTGTGAAGTTCGTTTGAAGATAATTCTTGATACTCAACAATAAGGCCAGCATGTTCCTGGATTGAGAGCGATTTCATCTGAGAGATTGCTTTTGGATCACGCTGTGCAACTAAGAGAGAAGTCTTATCTAGAAGTTCGATTGCAGCTGCACCTGAATCAACGAGTGCAGGGAGTGCATCGTTTGCTGATCGCATTGAATCAAAGAAGAGAAGCGCGCTGGTTGCGAAAGGCTTTATAGGCACCGTGCGAAATGTTGCCTCAGATACAAAGGCAAGAGTTCCTTCGCTACCAATCATCAAGTGCAGCAAAATCTCCGTCGGAGTATGGAAATCAATGAAGGCATTTATTCCATAACCCATGGTGTTCTTACCTGCAAACTGACGAGCGATTTCTTTCTGAAGATCCGGACGATTATCAACGATTTTCTTTATGGCCATTAGCTGGTCAAAAAGAATTGGTGCATGCTTGTAAAAATCAGCATCAGCGCTCGAGGAAGATGTGTCGAAGAGAGAACCATCAGAGAAAACAACCTTCATCGCTTCAATTGTTTTATAAGCGTTTGTTTCGGTACCGCAAAGCATGCCGCTTGAGTTATTTGCAATGACTCCGCCGATAGTGGCCGCTATTTCACTTGCGGGGTCCGGTCCGAATTTATATCCATAACCCTTAAGGCGGTTATTAACCTCACGAACCGAAACTCCAGGTTCAACTCTTATTCTTTTACCGCCATCTAATATTTCAACACCGCGAAAACCTGATCGTGTATCTACGAGTAGTTCTTCGGTAACTCCTTGGCCGCTAAGACTTGTTCCTCCGGAGCGAAAGGTAAGTGGGCGACCAGATTCAAATTGTTTGCGAAGGAGAGCTGAAATTTCCGCGAGATTTTTGGGGGAGGCAACTTCTTTGGGAATTAAGAGATAGTGCGAGGCATCATTTGCCATCGCATATCGATCTATCGTGCGATTTGCCACAAGTTATTCTTTCACACCATCTATACGAATAGATATCTCTAAAGGTATTCTTGCCGCATACCCAATAGCCACTCACCAAATAGAAGGAGTCAATAAATGTCTGATGCGTCCATTCGCCTTTCGCGCTTATTCAACAAAGGACGATGCCTTGACATTGCAGTTGACCATGGTTTCTTCGGTGAGGGTTCATTTCTTGCTGGCATCGAAGATATGGATTCGGCAATCAAGACTTTGGTCAATGCAGCTCCTGATGCAATTCAGTTAACAATTGGACAAGCGCGCAAACTTCAAAACGTTGACCAAAAGGATCGTCCGAGTTTGGTACTTCGCACGGATGTAGCAAATATTTATGGCAAGAAACTTCCTGACCACATGTTCAGCATTTCAATCGAAGAGCCAGTTCTAACAGCCGTGCGCCTTGATGCAGCAATCGTGGTTGTAAATCTTCTTGATCTTCCATCACGCCCAGAGATGCTTGAAGCTTGTATTCGTAACATTGTGAAACTTCGTGCGCAATGCGATCACTACGGAATGCCGCTCATGGTTGAGCCGCTTGTTATGAAAGAGACCAACGGCGGTGGATACGCCTCCGATGGCGCACCAGAGAAAGTGATTCCACTTGTTCGACAGGCTGTAGAACTTGGAGCCGATGTTATTAAAGCTGACCCAACAGATGATCCGAAAGATTATGTACACGTTATTAAAACTGCAGGAAACATTCCCGTACTTGTTCGCGGTGGCGGACGTGTGCCAGATGAAGAACTTCTAAATCGCACTCAAGAAGTTTTAAATATGGGTGCAGCAGGAATTGTTTACGGTCGCAACATCATTCAACATGCAACACCAGACAAGATGACTCGCGCTCTCATGTCGATGCTTCACGAAGGCGCTTCTGTTCAATCTGCTCTCGCAATTCTTAAGTAAGGGAGCCGATATGTCTCAGAAGAAAGTAAACGTTGGCATCATTGGCGGCGGCCTCATGGGTAAAGAACTTGTGGCTGCATGTGGTCGATGGGATGCGCTCGTTGATCATCCAGTGCGACCGGAAGTTATCGCAGTTGCTGATCCGTCACCTGCGGTTCGGTCATGGTTTGAAAACGCAAAAATTCCCAACATTTATGAGGATTACAAGCAACTTCTTGCCGATCCAAAAGTGGATGTCGTTTATATAGCGGTCCCACATAATCTTCACGAAGAGATTTACTTAGCCACAGTTGCTGCGGGAAAAGATTTTTTGGGTGAAAAACCTTTTGGAATTGATAAATCTGCATCATCAAAAATAGTTGCGGCAATCAAAGCAAGCAAAGTTTTCGTGCGCGTATCAAGTGAGATGCCTTTCTATCCAGGGGCTCAAGCAGCGTTTAACTATGCCAAATCCGGTGCGCTTGGCGAGATTGTGGAAGTGCATTCTGCATTTCTTCACTCATCAGATTTAGATATTGCAAAGCCAATTAACTGGAAGCGCATCGTTAAATTCTGCGGTGAAATTGGCGTAATGGGCGATTTAGGAATGCACGTTGCACATGTTCCTGCTCGACTTGGTTTTGAAGCAAAATCTGTTTATTCATTACTTGATGACATCGTTAAAGTTCGAAGCGATGGCAAAGGTGGCGAAGTTGCTTGCGATACTTTCGATAACGCTGTCCTTGCGATGAAAGCTAAATCTGCATCACAAGATCGCGAATTTCCGATGTTTTGGGAGATGAAGAGAATCGCTCCGGGTGAAAGCAACACATGGCAATTCCAAGCGATGGGAATGAAGGGTGGAGTTAAATTCTCAACCAGAACCCCAGCAACTTTCCATAAATTTGCATATGCAAACGGTGAGCAAATTTGGCAGGAAATTCAGCCTGGACACAAGACCAACTGGCCTGTAATCACAGGCGGTATTTTTGAATTCGGCTTCCCAGACTCACTCCTACAGATGTGGGCTGCTTATTTCGCAGAGCGAGAAGGCCTTCTTGGAGATAAATTTGGTTGTGCAACTATTGATGAAGTTTTAAAGTCGCATCTTGTTTTTGAGGCCGCTATGGAATCAAATAAAACTGGTGCAGCTGTAAAGCTTTAAGTGCACACTAAGAAAGGTTAGGTAATGCAAAGTTCAAATCCTGTATTAACTCGAGGCCGTGGATTCGCAGCTATGAATCCAAATAACACTGATTCACTTGAAGCTGCATATGCAGCACCTTCAGCAGGTGGCGTATCAACTGGCCGCATGACAATTGAAGATGTTGTTATGCGAACAGGGACACTCTTCCTGGTACTTGTTGCAGTTGGGTCGGTTGCATACGGCGCTAATAACGGCGGACTTGCAGCAATTGGAATCTTTGGTGGATTTATTCTTGCAATGGTTAATTCATTCAAGAAATCTGTAAGTCCTGCACTTGTTATTGCTTACGCAGCATTTGAAGGGCTAGCGCTAGGTGGTATTAGTCGCTACTACAACGACATCTATCCCGGAATTGTGAGCCAGGCAGTACTTGGCACGCTCTGTGCATTCGGTGGAATCCTCTTTGCTTACCGAAGTGGAAAAATTCGCGTAACTCCAAAGTTCACTCGAATTATGATCGGCGCACTTGTGGGCTACATGGTCTTTGGCCTCATAACGCTATTCACAGGTTTCCCAGGTGGAAGTACAGGAACACTCATTGCAGTTGCTGGTGTGGCACTTGCAACTTTCTTTCTTGTTCTTGATTTCGACCAAATTGAAAAAACAATCGCAGCAGGCGCACCACGCAATGAATCTTGGCGCTCTGCTTTTGGTTTGATGGTTACTTTAGTTTGGCTTTACCTAGAAGTTCTGCGATTGGTTTCTATACTTCGTAACAACGACTAGTTCTTCGCATTAAGAATTACCCGAGATGAGATTTTCTTGTCTCGGGTAATTTTATTGCCAAAATCAGGGCCACTGAAAATACAAGAGAAGAAATAGCGAAAGCGCTTCGGAACCCAAAACTATCTGCAATAAATCCAACGATGATTGGTCCGACAATCATTCCGGCATCACCTGCCATCTGAAATAAGCCAATGACCTGCCCACCAGTTCCTTTAATGACATCTCCAACAATGCTTGCAGGAGTGGTGGATAAAAATGCTGCTCCTAAACCAATGATGCTCATTGAAAGCAAATACATCCAAGGATGAATTGTGAAGACCATCACCAGCGCTCCAATTAAAACTATTGCGGATCCAAGTACCGCTGCATACCTGCGCCCGTGAGAATCAGATAAACGTCCTGCTTTGAGAAGAATTGCACCTTGAAATAGCGCGGAGAGAGTAAAGCCGATTCCGACCACTGTTGCCGTTGACTTCAGCGCCTCTGTAACAAAGAGCGGCAAAATGGAGGAACGAAGACCGAAGAGCACCCAACTTGAAACAAAAGAAATAATGAGAGCGTATCTATACGGCTTTAGCCCAAAAGCATCTTTAAGACTTGTTACTTCTTGAACATTACTCTTTGAATCACGAGCTTGTAAGTGTGCGCTTGTAAAGAAGAAAAATGCAATTGTTCCAGAAATTAGTAGAGTGAAAGAGTAAACAAAAAATGGAGCACGAAGAGAGATTGTTGTGAGCGCTCCACCAATTGCTGGTCCCGCGATAGCACCTAATAGAAAAGCACCGTTGTACACAGATTGAGCATGCGCGCGCTGTGAATCTTTTACAGATCTAAGAATTACAGAACCAGCTGCGACTGAGAACATAGATGAGCCAACGCCACCCGCAGCACGAAAGATTAAGAGCTGCGGGTAGTTAACAGCCAACCCTGCCAGCAGTACGGATAGAGAAACGATGAAAACTCCAACTGCAAAAACTGATCGCTCACCAAAAATATCTACGAGCTTTCCTGAAATAAGTCCTGAAGAAAATCTGGTGACAGCAAATGCGGAAACAATGAGTCCAACGGCCGCATGGCTAACGCCAAATGAACGAGCAAACATCGGGATTGCAGGAACGACTATGCCGAAGCCAACTGCAACGAAGAAGGATGCTCCAACGAGCACACTTACTTCGCGCGGTAAATCGCCAAGCGGGTTTTTAAACAATCTTTAGCCGAGTGATTCTCCGGCAGCATCTTCACGAGCTGATGCGTAATCAGCGCTTGTGCGAAGAGGTACTTCGCGCAGGAAGAGTGCAAGCAAGAATCCAACTGTAGTGACAGGCGCTGCTGCCAAGAAGACAATATGGAAAGAATGCACGAATGCATCAATAGCAGTTGTCTGTATTACAGGTGGCAAAGTCTGCAGGACTGCAGTGTTGTTTTGAATTCCTTCAAGAGCCTTTGGATCGAATCCTTGCAACGCTGCGGGATTACTTGCACCTAATTCTTGGAAGTTTGTGACCAAGTAGTGTCCGACGCGGTTTGTAAGAATTGTTCCAAAAATTGCAGTTCCGAATACTGAACCGAGTGAACGGAAGAAGGTATTTGAACTGGTCGCAACACCCATATCTTTGAAGTCAACTGAGTTCTGAAGCGCAATAACAATTGTCTGCATTGAAAGACCAAGGCCAGCACCTACGAGAATTGCAAAGATTGAGAGTTTCCAGAATGGAGTATCTGCATTGAGAGTCACCATTGCGAGAATTCCGACAGTCATAATTGCAGTTCCAAGAATTGGATAACGCTTGTAGTGGCCGTGCTTTGTTATTTGCTTTCCGCTAAATATTGATGTGCTGACAATTCCAAGCATGAGCGGAATTAACTTAAGTCCTGCTTCAGTTGCTGTATTTCCCTTAACAACTTGAAGGTAGAGGGGAAGCATCACGATTGCTCCGAACATACCCGCACCGATAATGAAACCAAGTGCAGAAGTTAAAGAGAATGTGTGATTCTTAAATAAGTGCAAAGGAAGAATTGGTTCGATTGCACGCTTTTCCCATTGCAAAAAGAGAATTGTAAGAATTATGCCTATTACGAAATAGGTGATTGTTCGTGAATCGCCCCATCCGTTTTGAGGACCATAAATGGAGAGCGCAAGAAGAGATGTACAGACTGCGGCAACCATGAGAAGTGCGCCGAGGTAATCAATCTTGTGTTCGCGCTTAACCTTTGGAATATGAAGTACGGCAGATGTAATTGCAAGAGCAGCAATACCAAATGGAACATTGATGTAGAAAATCCAACGCCAACCTGTAACACCTAAAATTGTTGCGTGATCTGAGAAGAATCCACCAAGGAGTGGTCCTGCAACTGAAGAGAGTCCCCAGACTGCTCCGAAGTAACCCTGATAACGACCGCGTTCGCGCGGAGGAACAATGTCACCAATAATTACGAACGTAAGTGCCATAAGGCCACCAGCGCCAAGACCTTGAACAGCACGAGTGGCAATGAGCTGAGCCATATTTTGCGAAGCACCTGCTGCAAATGAACCAATTAAAAATGTAATGATTGCAAATTGAAAGACTGGACGACGTCCATAGATATCTGAAATTTTTCCGTAAAGCGGAGTCGACGCTGTTGATGTAAGCAAATATGCAGTAACGACCCAGGTGTAATGGTTCAAGCCATCAAAGTCTTCAACAATGCTCTTGAGCGCAGTGGAAACGATTGTTTGATCCAGAGCCGCTAAGAGCATTCCTGTCATGAGGCCACCAAGAATGACCATAATTTCTTTATGTGTGAAAGCTTTTGATGATGCATTTACATTAGACACGAGACATCCCTATAGGTCGGTATTGCAATGAATTGGAGGCAGGGTCTAAGTTTACTGCGTGAAGTCAGTAATTGCCGAAAGTCTTGTAAAGACCTATAAAAATGGCGAAGTAAAGGCTCTCAATAATCTTTCATTAGATGTTGAAGAAGGCACAGTTCTTGGCGTATTAGGTCCAAATGGTGCAGGTAAGACAACACTTGTGAGAATTCTCGCCACACTTTTAAAGCCAGATTCTGGACGAGCATCGGTTGGCGGAATCGATGTAATCAAGAATCCAGATAAGGTTCGCGAAATCATCGGACTATCAGGCCAATATGCAGCAGTTGATGAAATTCTCACCGGATATGACAACTTGGTGATGTTTGGCGAGCTTTATCACTTAGGAAAAAAACAAGCTGTCGCGCGGGCGGAAGAGTTACTTGAACGATTTTCACTCACCGATAGCGCCAAGCGCCCAATCAAGACTTATTCAGGTGGAATGCGAAGAAGACTCGACCTTGCGGCATCACTGATTGTTAGACCAAAAGTTTTATTTTTAGATGAACCAACTACAGGACTTGATCCTCGTGGACGCCTTGAAATGTGGGGCGTGATTGAAGATTTAGTAAAAGGTGGAACAACGCTTCTGCTTACAACTCAATATCTCGAAGAAGCGGATCAACTGGCAGATGAGATTGCTGTCATTGATAATGGAACGGTTATCGCTCGCGGCACCTCGGATGCTCTTAAGAAGCAAGTTGGTGGAGAAAAACTCGAGATTGTTGTAAACGCTGAAAACCTAATGAAGACTCAGGAAATTGTTGCTCGAGTAACTGGAAATAAAACTACGATTGATGAGGGGCTTCGATTAATTTCTGCGCCGGTAACTCTTGGTTCAAATGCTCTTATTGAAACCCTTCGCGAATTAGATTCCGCAGGGATACATCCCCTCGATGTTGGGCTTAAACGCCCATCGCTCGACGATGTTTTCTTGACTCTTACAGGGCACGCAGCCGAAGTAAAGGAGGAGGCAAAGTGAGCGCCGTACAAGACATTCGAGTAATCACTCAACGTCAACTTCGGTTATTGACCAGAGTTCCTGAAGTTTTAATTTTTTCAACAATTCAGCCAGTGATGTTTGTATTGCTCTTTAGATTTGTATTCGGTGGGTCAATATCTACGGGACAACCTGGCGGATATGTTCAACTCCTTATGCCCGGAATATTCGTGCAGACCGTTGCCTTCACACTTGCCGGAACCGCATCTGGCTTAGCTGAAGATCTAAAGAAGGGACTCATCGATCGATTTAGATCTCTTCCGATTTCACAGTCAGCACTAGTCGTTGGTAGAACTCTCGGTGATTCAATGCTTAACATCGTGGTGTTGGTGGTCATGGCGCTGGCTGGTCTAGCTGTTGGATGGCGTCCATCTTCTGGAATCGTAAAAGTATTAATTGGATTCGTATTCCTATTTATGTTTGGTTATGCACTTTCATGGGTAGGAATCTTTGTTGGATTATCTGTCGCCGATGCACGGGTAGTTCAAAACGTTGGATTTATCGTTACCTTCCCACTTACGTTTTTATCGAATGCATTTGCACCGACAACTGGAATGCCGCGAGTCCTGCAGTACTTTGCTGAGTGGAACCCGGTATCAACAATGGTGGCAGGTTGCCGCGAACTTTTTGGGCTTAAGAATATTTTCGGTGCAACAGCTGGATCTTTCCCAAGCGAGAATCCACTTTTGATGTCTGCTATTTATATGGGCGTAATTATGTTGATTTTTATTCCACTTAGTATTAGAAAGTACAAGAACTCTAGTAATTAGCTATAAAACTCTGCTGCCTTGATGACAACCTTGATTTCGCGGCCATTAGGAGCAGTGTAAGAAACTGTTGCACCAATCTTGGCTCCCATCACTGCGGCACCAAGTGGAGATTTTTCACTATAAACATTGAGATCACCTGAAGAAATTTCGCGAGATCCGAGTAAAAATTTTTCTTCATCTCCTGCAACTTCGGCGGTAACAACCATGCCAGCACCAACGACACCTTCGGCACTTGCTGGTGGAGTTCCAATGTGAGCATTTTCAAGCATCTGCTTTAACTGTCGGATGCGAGCTTCCATTTTTCCTTGCTCATCACGTGCTGCGTGATATCCGCCGTTTTCTTTTAAGTCACCTTCTGCACGAGCAGCCTCAATTTTTGCAGTGATCTCTTTACGGCCTTCACCTTCAAGATGTGAAAGTTCGGCGCGTAAGCGATCAGCTGCTTCTTGCGTGAGCCACGTTTGTGGTATTTGTGCAGAACTCATAGTGCAAAAGGATACCTGAACGAGTTAGTCGACGCGGCAGTTGGAAATTGCTGCGCTCACGGGGGCAGAGCGAGAAGTTATAGGCGTATTTCGCTGCACGCTCTTTTGCCCTGGATCAAATGAATCATCAATTTGCCCGACAATATTTTTGTCATAGTCATAAGCCAAAAGCGTGCAAGTAATTTTCTTTTCTGGGTTCTTACGTTCAATTCCATATTTCAATGAAATTTCTTTATCACCTGTTACTGAGAATGAATAAAGTGTTGATCGAACATCGGGAGCTGAGTGAAATAACCCCGCCCAGAAAATCCAAATGAGGCCGATAGCGCCAAAAACGACGGCGGGAATAATCCACGTATTGCTCGCCTTTTTGCCGTATCTATCTTCGTAGTTGAACGAAGCTCCTGATTGCATGGGATGATTATCTCATGCCAAAAGATGTTGATATGGGCGCAGCAGGTTCGCTCACTGTTGCACTTCTTTGTATTGCAGTTGCTCTTTTGCTCCGCAGTTTTTACAAGCGATACACAAGGCTGAGTGAGCGCGATAATGAAAGTGAAGAAAATTAAAAAGTTTTCACAGGCGCTATTAGTTCTGGTTCTTGTTGCTAGCTTTACTGGTCTTGGACTTTGGCAGATGCAAAGAGCCTCCGATTTAAAGCTTGCCCAGTCCCAAGCTGCGATACAAGATAGAAAAATTTACGCACTCAGTGATTTGGCTACCCCAGCATCGGCTCTGGATTCGCGAAGCGTTGGCAAAATTGTTGAAGTAACGGGCCATTACATCGCAAATTTCAAAGCACCAAATCAAGTAGATAATGCAGGCAATAGACGTGATTGGGAAGTCGCCCTCCTACAGGTAGGTGTTACTGCAAGCGATCAATCTGCAATTTTGGTTTTGCGAGGTCTCTGGAGTGAGCGACTTCTAAATCCAGATGTATCGCAGGCAAATTTGGTAACGGTGCGTGGAATATTGCAGCCACACCAAAATGAAGACGTTGCCGAAAACTCCCCATCCCAAATTTCTCGACTTGATAGCAGTGTCATAACCTCTTACACAAAGGCAGAACTCTTTGATGGCTACATCGCCTCAACATCGGAATCTATTAACGGCGCTTGGCTAGAGCGCATCAGAATTGAAGTTCGAAAGCCAGTGTCACGAGTAGCTGGTTTTTACTGGCAGCACATCTCATATGTTGTCATTTGGTGGCTCATGGCCGTTATCTCGCTTTTTGCCCCGTTCTACCGTAGAAAAATGAGCTAACGAACCAATAGAGTACGAATATGAAATCAGCTGTCACACGTTTTCGGATAATGGCAATCATCTGCGGAGTAATGTCACTTCTTCTCTGGTTCGTTTATATGCCAGGCAAATATGCATCTAATTTGGTTGAAGATCATAAAATCTTAATTTTTATTCCGATTGTGCACGGATACCTTTACATGATTTACATTCTTACCGCCTTGCAGCTAAGTGTGCAGAAGAGAAAATCTATATTTGAGATGGCTTGGTTAATTCTCGCCGGAACTCTTCCAGTTGCATCGCTTCTGGCAGAGCGTAAAGTTGTTAAGCAGTATTCGTAGCCTCATTAAATCTGCGCTCTATCCCATTTATGAGCGCCGAATTGTTTCGCGTCTAGATTTCTCCCAAACCCCACACCACGTAGGCGTCATCCTCGACGGCAATCGCCGCTTTGCAAAAGAGAATCCTGATCCCCTTGACCCAAAGGGGCATAAAAGAGGCGCTGAAAAAATTATTGAATTCCTTGGCTGGTGCGAAGAAGCAGATGTGAAAGTTGTAACTCTCTGGCTTCTCTCCACCGATAATTTTAAGCGAACCCCTGAAGAACTCGAAACTTTGCTAAAGATTATTGGACAAACCGTCGACGAACTCGATGCGACAAATCGCTGGAATATAAAAGCAGTTGGTGCGCTTGACCTATTGCCTTCGTGGTTAAGCCAAAAGCTGGTCAACATATCTACGAAAGCAACAAGGGCTAAGAAAGCTGATTGCCTAGAAGTAAATGTTGCGATTGGCTACGGAGGCCGGCGCGAAATTGTTGATGCGGTTAAGAGTTACATACTTGAATCTGAAAAATCAGGGGAATCTCTTCGCCAAGCTGCCGAGAAGTTAACGGCCGAGGAAGTTTCAAAGTTCTTATACACCGCAGGACAGCCAGATCCCGAACTGCTCATTCGCACATCGGGGGAGCAGCGCCTTGGGGGATTCCTACTTTGGCAGAGCGCTCTTTCAGAGTTTTATTTCTGTGAGGCCTATTGGCCTGACTTTCGCCGCGTAGATTTCTTACGAGCTCTGCGCGCGTATTCAGCCAGGCACCGCCGGCTAGGTAAATAGCCGGCCATATAAAGAGCTTTAACGCATCGTTAACTTTTAGTTATGGCGTGTCGAATAAGAGTTGACGCCTCTAAGTTCTATCTTTTTCTATAACAAGTACTTCCACCGCTGATTACAACTCAACAGATTGTGAAGGCCATTGGCTTCTACTAGAAAGACCTATGTTCTAGATACGAGCGTCTTACTTGCAGACCCTGGCGCCCTCACTCGCTTCGAAGAGCACGAAGTTGTTATCCCAATAGCGGTAATTGGCGAACTTGAAACAAAGCGCGATCATCCAGAACTTGGATACTTTGCCCGCGCAGCACTTCGCGCCCTTGATGATCTTCGAATTACACATGGTCGACTTGATCAACCACTCACAATTACTCCAGAGGGCGGAACTCTTTCGGTCGAGTTAAACCATACGGATTTAAGCACGCTACCTCACGGATTTTTACGTGATGGTACAAATGATTCGCGAATCTTGGCGATATCAAAAAACCTTATGTCTGATGGAAAGCGGGTGGTTCTTGTAACAAAGGATCTTCCACTTCGCGTCAAAGCATCTTCTGTTGGAGTTGAAGCTCAAGAATATTTAGCAGAGTTAGTTTCAAATAGTGGCTGGACTGGAATTGAGGAAATTTCAGTGGGGCATAACATCATCGATGACCTGTATGCCTCAGATCGTGCTGACCACGAAATCGCTCACACACTTCCCGTGCACACCGGAATTGTTCTTCACTCCGAAAAGGGAAGCGCTCTGGCAAGAGTGACTGCGGATAAGCGCTTACAACTTGTTCGAGGAGATCGAAACGCCTTTGGACTTTCTGGGCGAAGTGCTGAACAACGCATCGCACTGGACTTATTACTTGATGAAAGTATTGGGATTGTCTCTCTGGGTGGCCGTGCTGGTACTGGAAAATCAGCGCTCGCACTTTGCGCCGGTCTTGAAGCTGTAATGGAGAAGCGACTTCATAAAAAAGTTGTGATCTTCCGTCCTCTCTATCCAGTTGGTGGCCAAGAACTTGGTTATTTGCCGGGCAGTGAAGGCGAAAAGATGTCTCCTTGGGCCCAAGCCGTTTTCGATACTTTGGGTGCGCTAGTTAGCGAAGCCGTTATCGAAGAGGTCATTGCTCGCGGACTCATCGAGGTCTTGCCGCTAACTCATATCCGCGGTCGCTCACTTCACGATTCCTTTGTCATCGTTGATGAAGCCCAATCCCTAGAACGCGGGGTCTTGCTCACCGTTCTATCTAGAATTGGGCAATCCTCCCGAGTAGTTCTCACCCACGACGTCGCCCAGCGAGACAATCTTCGGGTAGGGCGCCATGACGGGGTGGTCGCAGTCGTTGAAACCCTCAAAGGCCACCCGCTCTTTGCCCATATGACCCTGACCCGCAGCGAGCGCTCGCAGATCGCAGCTCTTGTCACCGAACTTCTGGAAGGCCCGGCCGTCCTTTAAGGGCCATTTAAATCTCACAGTAACAAATCGGACATTTTGGACTTTGCCCTTTCTGACCTGCGGTTTTACCCATCCACAGCGAGGTGAATTTCTTAGAATTTGCGCCACACGCGTGGCTAAATTTGCCCTACCCCCACCGCCTTGCCACTCTAAAGGCTATTAGTTGGCGTCGATCAGTAGGTGAAGGAGGAGAAAGCTATGCAAGCACCGTTCGTTAAAACGCTCGCCGGAGCGCTCTTCCTCGTCGGCATCTCGGTCCCAACCGCCCATGGCTTGGAATTCCCAGCCACAACCCGCCTTGTTTCGACCTATAACTTCTCCGGAAGTCTGGTTGCCGCGGCTTCGATTAATTTGGGAGAGAGCGCTGGAACCCCGATTGGCGCCCAGGCAAACGCCGGATTCTTTTCAAGTGAAATGGCAAAGGTTGCTTTTGCCACCAACCAATCCGAAATGGCACGCAATAGCTGGGGCGCAAAAACGATTGCTAAGACGATCATGGCCGAGGAATACAACTGGGGCGAATACCAATACAGCTGCCTCAATCGCCTTTGGACCAAAGAGAGCCATTGGAATTACCAAGCACATAACTATCGCTCAGGTGCACACGGAATTGCTCAAGCACTCCCAGCGGTCAAGATGGAAATCATCGCAACCGACTGGCGAACTAACCCAGTAACTCAAATTCGCTGGGGACTTCACTACATCGAACTTCGTTATGAAACTCCATGTAAGGCATGGAAGAAGTTCCGCCGTTCGCACTACTACTAAAGCGAACTTTAATTCTCTGGCTTTGAGCCAATTGACAGTGGGCGCATAGTTTCTGCAAAAAAATCATTGCCCTTGTCATCTACAACAATAAAGGCTGGAAAATCTACGACTTCAATTTTCCATACCGCTTCCATTCCAAGATCCTCAAAATCTAGAACTTCAACTTTCTTGATGCAATCTTGAGCAAGCCTTGCTGCTGGTCCACCGATTGAACCTAAGTAAAAACCACCATGAGTTTTGCAGGCATCTGTTACAGCTTTGGATCTATTTCCTTTTGCAAGCATCACAAATGATCCACCGTTTTTCTGGAAATAATCGACGTAGGAATCCATACGTCCAGCAGTTGTGGGACCAAATGAACCTGATGCGTAACCTTCTGGAGTCTTTGCTGGACCCGCGTAATAAACAGCGTGGTTCTTCAAATACTCGGGCATTGGTTTTCCAGCATCCAGCCCTTCTTTAATTCGAGCATGTGCAATATCGCGCGCAACAACAATTGTTCCGGTGAGCGAAACGCGTGTTTTTACTGGGTGTTTTGAAAGTTCCGCTCGAATGGCATCCATTGGCTGGTTTAAATCAATAGCCACAACGTTGTCGTTGAGGTGTTCATCTGTTGTTTCAGGAAGGAAATGTGCAGGTTCGGTCTCTAGCTCTTCGAGGAAGATCCCATCTTTTGTGATCTTGGCTTTTACTTGGCGATCTGCTGAACAAGAAACTGCGATTGCAATCGGAAGCGATGCTCCATGTCTTGGCAAGCGAACTACGCGAACGTCGTGGCAGAAATATTTTCCGCCAAATTGAGCGCCGATTCCAAGAGTTCTGGTGAGTTCTAAGACTTTATCTTCAAGCTCAATATCTCTAAAACCATGGCCAGTTTTGGCATCTCCCGATGTTGGAAGTGAATCTAAGTATTTTGTACTTGCAAGCTTGGCCGTTTTAACTGTGTGCTCGGCACTTGTGCCACCAATAACAATTGCAAGGTGATACGGAGGGCAGGCCGCAGTTCCGATTGAGCGAAGCTTTTCATCCAGCCAAGTCATAAATGCTTTTGGATTTAAGACCGCCTTTGTTTCTTGATACAAGAAAGATTTATTAGCGCTGCCGCCACCTTTTGCGATGTAGAGCAAGTTGTATTCATCTTGGTGATCGCTATCGGAGTAAATTTCAATTTGTGCAGGCAAATTATTGCCGGTGTTCTTTTCTTCCCACGTTGTAACAGGTGCCATTTGCGAATAGCGAAGATTTAGCTGCGTATATGCGTTGTAGATTCCTTGTGAGATTGAAACTTCGTCTTTAGAAGTTGTCAGTACAAATTGGCCTTTTTTACCCATGACAAGAGCTGTTCCGGTGTCTTGGCACATAGGTAAAACTCCGCCGGCGGCTATGTTTGCATTTTTTAATAAATCTAGAGCGACGAAACGGTCATTCGGCGAACTTTCTGGATCTTTCAAAATATTTGCTAATTGCTGTAAATGCTCACCGCGCAGGTAATGTGAAATATCGTGAATTGCAGTCGAAGTTAAATTTTCAAGAGCCTTTGCATCGACCTGGAGAAAATCCTGTCCCCCGAGGTTTACAACCTTTACGCCGTCTTTTCCGAGACTTCTGTACTTGGTTTCATCTTTTCCAAGAGGCAGCAATTCCGAATAAGAAAAATCAGGTGCCATCGTCATTAACCTTTTATTCGCCTGCTGGCTTTACGGCGTCGAGTTTCTTGCGCGCTCCGTCGAGCCACTCTTGGCAAATCTTGGCTAACTCTTCTCCGCGTTCCCAAAGTTTGAGCGAATCTTCAAGAGTTGCGCCACCAGTTTCAAGAGATGCAACGACCTCGGCTAACTCATCTCGAGCAGCTTCATATGAAATCTTTTTTGCATCGGCCATGGGTTAAATCTACTCCTACCTATATGAGTCTTTAGTGGCTTAATTCGGGGCGTTCACTGTGGCGCCAGTCTCTCCCTTTGCCACACGAATACGAAGTTGGTCCCCACTTTTTAAAGATTGTGCATCTCTGACAATTGAACCATCGGTGAGCTGTACGACGGAATAGCCACGATCTAAAGTCGATTGGGGCGAGAGCGCGCGAACTCTGGCTTTAATTTGAGTCAATTCTTTTTGAGCCAATTCGATCTTATGGCCAAAAGTTTTCATAGAACGATCACGCAGCGCCATCACAATTTCACTGCGTGAAGTGATTAATACGTGTGGATCTTTAAGAACCGGGCGCTCACGCAACTGCGCAATTTTCGAACTTTCCAATTCCAAAATATTTAATACTTTTCGGCGAAGTCGTGCCTGCATCTCATGTATCTCTGCAATTTCTTGAACGATATCTGGAACAACGCGCTTAGCTGCATCAGTAGGTGTTGATGCTCGGTAATCAGCGACAAGATCTAGAAGTGGTGAATCTTTTTCGTGGCCGATCGCGCTGACAATCGGCGTGTGGCAATTTGCTGCCAATCGCACGAGAGATTCATCGCTAAAGGGCAGGAGATCTTCAAATGATCCACCACCGCGAGTAATGATGATGACCTCTACATCTTCGATTTCCTCTAGCTCTCTTAGCGCTTCTGATACCTCAACGACAGCAGCAGCACCCTGCACAGCAACTTCGCGAATTTCAAATTCAACTGAGGGCCAACGCCTACGGGCATTTTCAACGACATCTTTTTCAGCATCGGTATTTCGCCCGCAGATAAGTCCAATCTTTTTCGGCAGCAGCGGAAGTTCTATTTTGCGATCAGAATCGAAGAGACCTTCTGCTGCAAGCTTGGCTTTGAGCTCTTCAAGTCGTGCAAGTAATTCGCCGACTCCTACCTGGCGTATCTCTTTTGCTGAAAGCGTTAGCGAACCATTTTTTGTAAACCATGATGGCTTTGCATGAATGACTACTCGTGCATTTGCTGGAAGTGGTGCAGCGGCAGCTAAGACTGTTTTGTAACACATCACAGAAATACTCATATCGACGCTTGTATCGCGAAGGCGCATAAATGCCATCCCACCGCTTCGTTCATTGAGTTCTGAGATTTCGCCCTCAATCCAAATGGGGCCAAGTCGATCGATGTAATCCTTAATTGCTTCAGTAACTAGGCGTACTGGCGCAGGGGATTCACTTGAAGTTTCGAACACGGGATGAGCCTAATAGACTTGGCCGCATGAGTAAGAGAGTTCTCCTTGCTGCACCACGTGGCTACTGCGCTGGCGTTGATCGCGCCGTAGTAACCGTTGAAAAAGCCCTTGAACTCTACGGTGCTCCGGTTTATGTTCGTAAGGAAATCGTCCACAACAAACATGTGGTCGAAACTTTGCAGGATCGCGGCGTCATCTTTGTTAATGAAACCGATGAAGTTCCTGAAGGCCAAACCGTTATTTTTTCTGCGCACGGTGTATCACCCGCTGTGCATGCCTCAGCCGCAGCACGAAATTTAAAAACAATTGATGCCACATGCCCGCTAGTGACAAAGGTTCACCACGAAGTTAGACGTTTTGCAGATGATGAAACAGAAATTTTGCTCATTGGCCACGAGGGCCATGAAGAAGTTGAAGGCACAGCCGGAGAAGCCGTTGGGAAAGTTAGAGTGGTTGATGGCTTAGATGGCGCGCGAGAAGTAATTCCAACTCCAGGTAAGAAGTTAGTGTGGCTTTCACAGACCACCCTTAGCGTTGATGAAACTCTTGAATCAGTTCGAATTTTGCGTGAGCGTTTTCCAGAGATTCAAGATCCACCATCAGATGACATTTGTTATGCGACGCAGAACCGCCAAGAAGCGATTAAGCAGATTGCACCAGGTGCTGATCTTGTTTTGGTTGTGGGCTCTCGAAACTCCTCTAACTCTGTGCGACTTGTAGAAGTAGCAAAGGAATACGGCGCTAAGGCTGCCTATCTCATTGATTACGCAAAAGAGGCAAAACCTGAGTGGCTTGAAGGTGTTGAAACTATTGGCGTTACGAGCGGCGCATCTGTACCTGAAATTTTGGTGGACGAACTCATTAAGTGGTTAGCTGACCATGAATTTACTGATTGCCAGGAAGTCCGTGCAACAGAGGAATCTCTTATGTTTGCTCTACCTCAAGAAATTCGTAAAGAAATTAAAGCTGCCGGAAAGTAATTTATAAACGGTTCTTGCTTGGCTTTGATTTTGCTTTTTCGTTAAAAAACACAAACCAACCATAAATTGCGCTCAGTAGTAGGTATGGCGCAATCGAGGCAAGAGATGCGATGAAATCAATTCCAAGGCGAGAAATGTGAATCCCATCGCGCAATAACGCATAGAAAAGAACTGTTGCAGCAAATGCTAAGGGAGGAGTCACTACAGAAACGTACGTTGTTCCTTTTCGTCCAAAGCGCAGACCACCGTAGAGAACCGCACAGACAATCACTCCGGTAACTATTCCCGCACCACTTCTAAAGATGAGTTCGATAGAACCAAAGAAGAATATAAAGAAAGATTGCAGAACGACGACGCCTTCTTTTTTTAGGCCTGGTCCTTGGATAAGTGGACGTGTTACTTGTGCTTCTGAACTCATTTGTCTTCCTCAACAACTTCTACATCAATAAAATCATCATCACTTTCGGCGCCCGATGCTTTTAATTCTTTTACATCTTCAGGTGCTTCAGGATATTCGATTGCAAGTTTATCGCGATCACCTGATACGCCAAGATTTAAAATTTTGCGCGCTGGGTTGAGGACAGTTTTTTCAGCCGTTGGTCGTAAATCTTCATAAGCTTTAGAGACGCTATTCACTGCTTTACCTACTGCAACAATTTTTGTATGTAGAAGAGTAATATTTTTAAGGAATGTATTTGCAACCTTTTGAATATCGTCAGCGTTCTGAGCTAGCTGATTTCGCGAATAAATTGCTCCAACAGTTCGCAGTAGCGCCATCATCGACGTTGGCGTCGCGATGGTGACATTTAGCTTGAAGGCTTTCTCTAAGAAATTTGGATCAAGGCGTAGGGCTTCAGAGAGCAGAGTCTCAAAGGGGAGAAAGAGAATGACAAAGTCCGGTGACTTTTGCGATTTGTGATAACCACGTTTTGCAAGCACTTCCACATGTTTCATGAGGTCTTTTGTGTGCTGGCGAAGTAAGTCATCGCGCTCTTCTTGAACTTCTGTGTCGAATGCATCCACAAAGCGCTCGTAAGGAAACTTCGAATCTATAAAGAGTTGGCTACCACCAGGAACTTTGACAGTGATATCTGGAATTCCTGAATTGTCATCATCGGTAGTTGAACGCTGGCTTTCATACTCTTGACCTTTGCGCAGCCCAGCACTTGTGAGCAAGAGTTCAAGCTGTGCTTCACCAAATTTTCCTCGAGTTTGCGAACTGCTGAGAGCTCCAGCAATTTTTCGAGTCTCATCAAAGATAGATTGATTAGCGCGTCGCATCTCATTAATTGTTGTATCAATGCGAACTTCTGCTTCAGTGCGCAGGCGATTTGCTTCCGTTGCTTGTTTATTTAAATTGGCAACAGTCTCTTTCATCGCTGCCAACTCTGTTACAAACTTTGTATCTTCTAACGCTTTATTTTGAAGAGCATCAAGATCGCTTTTATATTGATCGCGTTGTGTAATTGCGTTTTGTAAATCGCTAGCGATTTTTGAAGCTCCACCATTTGCCTTGCTTCGAAGGTTTGAAATGAAAAATCCGAGTCCAAGGCCTATGAAAAGCCCCACAACGAGATATATCAGGGTCACTAACGCGTTAGATGTTGCTTGCATGGGCCTATCGTGGCAGGAGGTACCGACAATCACGCGTAGGCTCTACCCCTTATGAGCCTGTCTATTGGAATCGTTGGCCTGCCGAATGTGGGCAAATCCACCCTTTTTAATGCGCTCACCAAAAATAACGTTCTAGCCGCCAATTACCCCTTTGCAACAATCGAACCAAATGTCGGTGTTGTCGGTGTGCCTGATGATCGCCTGAATAAATTGGCCGAGATTTTTGGCTCTGAAAAGATTTTGCCAGCAGCGCTTTCATTTGTAGATATTGCGGGAATCGTAAAAGGCGCGTCAGAAGGTGCTGGCCTTGGAAATAAATTCCTTGCCAATATCCGCGAAACCGATGCAATCTGTCAGGTCATTCGAGTCTTTGCAGATGGCGATGTTGTTCACGTTGATGGTCGCGTGGATCCGGGTAGCGATATCGAAACAATTAACACCGAGCTCGCGCTCGCAGATTTGCAGACAATTGAAAAGGCTATGACGCGGCTTGAAAAAGAAGCCCGCGTAAATAAAGAGATGGCTGTTGTAGTTGAAGGCGTGAAGAAAGCTGAAGCTCACTTGCAGAGCGGCAAGCCACTTTCTTCATCAGGTTTGGACCTTGAAGTTCTCAAGGAATTACATCTCTTAACTGCCAAACCATTCTTATATGTTTTTAACGTCGATGCAGCTGAGTTACACGATGACTCACTGCGAACAAAGCTGCAGGCACTTGTTGCGCCGGCAGAAGCAATTTTCCTAGATGCAAAAACAGAGTCAGAACTCGTCGAACTTAGTGACGCGGATGCACTCGAACTCTTGCAATCAATTGGAATGAAAGAACCAGGATTGACAACTCTTGCAAGAGTTGGATTTAGCGTGCTTGGACTGCAGACATATTTGACTGCGGGTCCTAAAGAAGCACGTGCATGGACAATTCATAAAGGTGACACCGCACCC
>WLNK01000060.1 GCA_009699795.1 Actinomycetota bacterium
GCGGCCCATCTAAAGGTTCTAGATTTTTGCTCAGCGGCGAGTCTCTACAAACTGGTGTTTCTATCGGCCGGAACAAGGAGAGCGATATTTTTCTCGACGACGTAACTGTCAGCAGATCCCACGCAAGAATTGCTAAAACCGTTGCAGGGATTGAGATTTCCGACTCAGGGAGCCTGAACGGAACATACGTCAACAACATCTCGCTTGGGGAGAAGATTCTGGCCTCTGGCGATGAAATTCAAATTGGAAAATTTCACATGTTATTTGTTAGCTCAAGTATTCAAAGTACGAAGGAGAAGTAAGTGGGAGTTCCAGCACGCGCATATTTGAGTATTGGTGAGGTTCTTTCGAAACTCAGATCAGACTTTCCTGATATTACAATTTCGAAAATTCGTTTTCTGGAATCTGAGGGCCTGATTGAGCCTCAACGCACTCCCTCCGGCTATAGAAAATTCACCGCCGTGGATTTGGATCGACTTCGTTATGTGTTACTTGCTCAGCGCGATCAATATTTGCCTCTGCGAGTTATCAAGGAAAATCTAGACGCACTTGATCGCGGATTACAGCCTGCTGCGCAATCAGGGGGAGTGGCAGCACCAAGGCCGAGCCTTGTTAGTCTCGATGGTGAGATATCTCCATCCTCATTCGCTCAAGGTTCCGACATCAGACTTTCCCGCGAAGAACTTCTTAAGGCCTCTGGTATTTCGGATGACCAACTTATGGAACTTGAGTCGTACGGATTAATCACAATTCGTGGGCGTCACTACGACAATGACGCATTGTCTGTTGCAATGGCAGTATCTGAGTTAGCTGGATTTGGAATCGAACCCCGACATTTGCGCTCTTTTAAATCCGCAGCTGATCGCGAGATTGGTCTCATTGAACAAGTAATTACTCCATTGACTCGTCAGAAGAGCGCCGATTCAAAGGCTCGTGCGGAAGAAGTTCAAAAAGAGATTGCATCGCTCTCCGTCAGACTCCACGCAGCGCTCATTCGCGCTGGTCTAAATCGTCCTCGCTAGATAATTTAGCCAGTCATGTATGTACGGATGGATGTTGTTGGGGTTCGAATAGAAATGCCCTCTAACCAACCCATCGTCTTACTTAAAGAAGTAGAAGGCTCAAGATTCTTGCCTATTTGGGTTGGCGCACATGAAGCGACTGCAATCGCTTTCGCCCAACAGGAGATGAATCCCAATCGACCGCTCACTCACGATCTAATGGCAGATGTTTTGACTTCAATGGATGCAACTCTGGTAGCTGTTCAAATAACCGAGATTGTTGACGGCGTTTTCTTTAGCGAACTTTTGCTGCGCAGCGCCGATGTTGCAATCAAACCAATTTCGGCAAGGCCCTCAGATGCAATTGCACTAGCCCTTCGCACGAAATCAAACATCATGGCTTCTAGCGCACTACTAGACGAGGTAGGCATCGATATCCCCGAGAGAGTAGCTGGGGCCGGGCAAGAGGGAGCCGGTGCTGGGCAAGATGTTGAGCTCGAACGATTTAGAGAATTTCTAGACCAGATAAATCCCGAGGATTTTGCCGGCTAAGTCTCGACCTCAGGTAGAGGTTTGCTTCGTGTCGGTCGTTGTATCTGGGCTTTTGCGCCTCTACCCTTGCCGTATTCCCCAGTAGAGACGAGTAAACGTGACCTCCCCAGTTACGCCAGATACAACCGCGAACGATGAAATCGGCTATCGCGGGGCTACAGCTTGTTCAGCGGCTGGAATTTCATATCGTCAATTAGATTATTGGGCACGCACTGGTCTTGTTGAGCCAAGTGTTCGCACCGCCACTGGATCTGGAACTTCACGTCTCTATGGCTTCCGCGACATCTTGGTATTAAAGATTGTCAAGAGATTACTTGATGCAGGCGTTTCACTTCAGAATATTCGTACCGCGGTAAATCATTTACGCAGCCGTGGAGTTACAGAACTGGAAAGCATCACTCTCATGAGTGACGGAGCCTCGATTTATGAATGTGCCAGTGCTGATGAAATTGTTGACCTCTTGCAAGGCGGTCAAGGAGTATTCGGAATTGCAGTGGGTAAAGTTTGGCATGAGGTCGAGGGTTCTCTAGCGACGCTACAAGGTGAAGTTAATGGAGTGGTAGTCGGTGGGGAAAGTAACGATGAACTTTCTATGCGTCGGAAAGCGAAAGGCGCCTAATACCAATATTCTCTTCCCCGCAGGCGTTAGATCGCCTTTAGTTGAAATGGCTTAGCGCCACCGAACCAGGGGAGTAGTAATGAGCTTCGAGCAGGAAGCATTTCTCGGAAGACATATTGGTCCTACCGAAGAAAATGTTGCAACGATGCTGCAACTACTTGGTTACACAGATTTAGATTCCTTTACAAAAGCTGTTGTTCCACAAAGTATCGCTATCTCCGAACAGATTGAAAAGGTTCTTCCTGCTCCAGCAACGGAAGTGGAGACAATTGCCGAACTTCGCAAACTTGCAGCGCAGAACAAGGTTCTCAAGTCCCTCATCGGAACTGGGTATTACGGAACTATTACACCGCCTGTTATAAAGCGTAATGTTTTAGAAAATCCTGCTTGGTATACCGCTTACACACCATATCAACCTGAGATATCGCAAGGTCGACTCGAAGCTCTCTTTGCTTTTCAAACCGTAGTTTCTGATCTGACTGCTTTGCCTATTTCTAACGCATCAATGCTTGATGAAGGTACAGCCGCGGCCGAAGCCATGACACTTGCAAGGAGAAATTTCAAAGGCACCGATTCTGCACTTTTTCTCATTGACAAAAATCTTCATCCTCAAACTAAGGCAGTTGTTCTAACTCGTGCCAAGCCTCTGGGCATTGTTGTAGAAGAAGTAAATGGCACCGATATATCAACATTTATTTCTCTCGATTTCTTCGGATTACTTGTGCAGTATCCGGATACCCACGGTGAAATTAATGACTTTTCGAAAGCTGCAGAAGTTGCACACGAGAAAGGTGCGTTCTTAATTGCTGCTACAGATTTGTTAGCGCTAACGCTGTTAAAGCCACCAGGGGAGTGGGGAGCTGACATAGCCGTTGGTTCCGCCCAGCGCTTTGGTGTACCTATGGGTTTCGGTGGTCCTCATGCAGGATTCATGGCAGTACGTAGCGGCTTAGAGAGATCTCTACCTGGGCGACTTATAGGGCAAAGCGTTGATGTGCACGGCAATCCTGCATTCCGATTGGCTTTACAAACTCGAGAGCAACATATTCGTCGCGACAAAGCGACTAGCAATATTTGTACTGCGCAAGTGCTTCTTGCAAATATGAGCGCGTTTTATGCAATGTGGCACGGCCCAAAGGGATTAAAACGGATTGCAGAGAGAGTAAATGGATTAACTTCCGTTCTTGCAAAATCAGGGGTAAAAATTAGTAATTCAAATTACTTTGACACGCTGACAATTGAAGTTGCGAATGCAAATGAAATTGCCGAAACCGCGATTGCATCTGGTTTCAATTTACGAGTACTTGATTCAAAGCATGTGAGCATCTCTCTAGATGAAACCATAACTAAAGAAAATGTGCTCCAAATAGCATCTATTTTCAAATCGAAGGTGGCTTTCGAGCCGACTAACTCTTTTGAATCAAAGTTCGTGAGAAAATCTAATTACCTAGAGCACCCGGTTTTTAACACTTATCATTCAGAAACATCAATGATGCGCTACCTACGCACCTTGGCCGATAGAGACCTAGCCCTAGATAGAACAATGATTCCACTTGGTTCTTGCACAATGAAATTAAATGCAGTCACTGAAATGGAAGCAGTAACTTGGCCAGAATTTGCTGGTCTGCATCCTTTTGCGCCAACAAATCAAAGCGCTGGTTCAAGAAAGCTCATCGAAGAGTTATCAGAATTCCTCGTAAAAATCACAGGTTATGACGCGGTCTCTCTTCAACCAAACGCTGGAAGTCAGGGCGAATTCGCCGGTCTTTTAGCGATTCGAAATTATCATGATTCTCGTGGCGACCATGCTCGCACCATCTGCCTGATTCCATCTAGTGCTCATGGAACGAACGCTGCATCTGCCGTGATGGCCGGTATGCAGGTAATCGTTATTGAATGTGACGATAATGGAAATGTAAGCCTTGCAGATCTCACTGAAAAAATTTCCCTGCACAAAAATGAGCTTGCAGCAATCATGGTTACTTATCCATCAACACATGGAGTATTCGAAACAGAAATATCAAATATTTGTGCGCTCGTTCATGATGCGGGAGGCCAGGTTTATATCGATGGCGCAAATCTGAACGCGCTTGTCGGTGTTGCCCAACCTGGAAAGTTTGGTGCAGATGTATCGCATCTAAATTTGCATAAAACTTTCTGCATTCCACATGGTGGCGGGGGACCGGGTGTAGGTCCAGTTATAACGCGTTCTCACTTAGCGCCATTTTTACCAAATCATCCACTTGACGCTCTTGCCGGTCCGTTAACTGGTCCAGGACCAATTTCTGCAGCGCCTTATGGTTCAGCAAGTATTTTGCCTATCTCTTGGGCTTACATCCGTTTAATGGGGGGAGCGGGATTAACTCGCGCTACTCAAGTTGCGATACTTTCTGCTAATTACATGGCAAAGAGGTTAAATCCTTACTTCCCGGTTCTTTACACTGGCGCTAATGGTTTAGTTGCCCATGAGTGCATTCTTGATTTACGAGAAATTACTCGAATTAGCGGAGTAACTGTCGACGATATAGCCAAGCGCCTTATGGATTTTGGATTCCATGCACCCACAATGAGTTTTCCAGTACCCGGAACATTCATGATCGAACCAACTGAATCTGAGGACGTTGTAGAAATAGATCGATTCATCGATGCGATGGCCGTTATTCATGGTGAGATACAAGAAATTATCGACGGAACTATCGCCGTTGAAGAGAGCGCACTTCGACACGCTCCACATACATCGGGCGCGGTCGTGGATTCGATGTGGGATCGCAAATATCCCCGTGAAATTGGCGCATTTCCTTCGATGTCAGATGGACTTATTGCTGGTGAGTTAATTGGTACCCGCGGAAAATATTGGCCAACTACGGGCCGCATAGATGGCGCATACGGCGATCGGAACCTTGTCTGTAGCTGTGCGCCAATTAGCTCTTACGCCGAGTAATAGGGCTGGGGAGAGGTCAGGACGAGCCTGATTTGGTTTAGTTAACATAATGTAACTTATCGGCGATATCTACCTGTAAGCCTACGACTGATCACGCCGATCAGAATCAAAGCGCAGGCAATGAGGACCCATCCATGCCCTTGCAACCTATCCGAAAGAGTTTGATTTCTATTTTCGTGAAGAGTTCCGTAAATAATTGAGGAAACGTTTTCTTTGCTTCTGGTGATCACCTTGCCGTTATTGTCGATAAGAGCCGAAATACCTA
>WLNK01000061.1 GCA_009699795.1 Actinomycetota bacterium
GACCTACCCTCTTTTGTTACCAAGATGAGCCAACTCGAAATCCGCGGACTTGGCGGAATCTTTGGGGCAGCTATCTATACCGATGCAATGGATTCGACGACCAACATTATTTATCTTGGCCAAGGTGGGCTCTCACTTCCGGATGAGTCCTACTACCGTGAAGATCAATACGCCCCCATTCGCGAAGCGCTCCTGGTCCACATTGAAAAAATGTTTGCACTCGTCGGCATTCAGGGTGGCGCAGATTTGGCAACGAAAATACTCGCGCTCGAAACCCAGATTGCTTCGCACCATTGGGACCAAGTAAAAGATCGCGATGCAACTCTTACCTACAACAAGCACAGCCGAAAAGAGTTAGAAGACCGGGCTCCGCATTTTCCTTGGGGCCTCTGGCTAGATGCTGGCGATGTAAAGCAATCGGTATTTGATACCGTCATTGTTAACGAGCCATCTTTCTTTGAAGGCATCTCGGCGATGCTCAAAGACTTTGATAAAGACTCCTGGGTTGCCTGGCTTAAGTGGCACTTTATTTCAGGCTCTGCTGCTTATTTAAACGATGCAATTGTTAAGCAGAATTTCTCTTTCTACGGCACCACCCTTTCTGGAACTCCGCAGATCCGCGAGCGCTGGAAGCGTGCAGTCTCATTGGTGGAAGGCTCACTTGGCGAAGCGGTCGGTCGCATTTATGTTGAGAAGCATTTTCCACCGGCTGCAAAAGCTGCGATGAACGACTTGGTTGCGAATCTCATTGAGGCTTACCGCCAATCCATTACAGATTTAGATTGGATGAGCCCTGCAACAAAGACCAAGGCCCTTGAAAAACTTTCGAAGTTCACGCCAAAGATTGGCTACCCGGATAAATGGCGCGATTATTCATCCCTTGAAATTTCACCGGCAGATTTGCTCGCCAACTTGGGGCGCATCTCTAAGTTCTCTCGCGATTTTGAATTGGCAAAGATAGGCGCTCCAGTGGATCGCGCCGAGTGGTACATGACTCCCCAAACAGTGAACGCGTATTACAACCCGGGGATGAATGAGATCGTCTTTCCAGCCGCGATATTGCAGCCACCATTTTTCGATATGGAAGCCGATATGGCCGCCAATTACGGTGGCATCGGAGCTGTCATTGGCCACGAAATCGGCCATGGTTTTGATGACCAAGGTTCTAAATATGATGGCGATGGAAATATGGTTGATTGGTGGAGCGATGCTGATCGCGCGGAGTTTGAAAAGCGTGCCAACGCACTTATTGCCCAGTTTGACCTGCTTATTCCAGAGGAAACCCCAGATATCCACGTAAATGGCGCTCTCACAGTGGGAGAAAACATTGGAGACCTTGGTGGCCTTGCTATCGCTTATAAGGCCTACAAATTGGCTCTCAAGGGCGAAAAACCACCCGTTATCGACGGATTAACTGGAGAACAACGTTTTTACTTGTCATGGGCGCAGGCCTGGCGCGGAAAAGTGCGTCCTGAAGAGTTACGCCGCCGCATTGCTACCGATCCACATTCACCTTATGAATTTAGATGTAACGCCATAGTTCGAAACCTCGATGAATTTATGGAGGCCTTCGAGGTGACCGCGGGCGATCGCCTTTGGCTGGCCGAGAAAGAGCGCGTTCATATTTGGTAGCGGTGCCAAATTACTAGGCAAGAATAAGAACATGAAATCCGGCTTCTCTTTCGAGATCAACAAAACCGTTGAAGGTGGCCTTGGCCGCGCCGGAACAATCTCAACTCCACATGGTGAAATTGCAACCCCCGCCTTTATTCCAGTTGGCACAAAGGCGAGCGTTAAATCTGTACTGCCGGGATCAATGAAAGAACTCGGTGCGCAAGCACTCCTCGCCAACGCTTATCACCTGTACCTACAGCCGGGCCCCGATGTCATTGATGAAGCTGGCGGCCTCGCGCAATTTATGAATTGGCAAGGACCCACCTTCACCGACAGTGGTGGATTTCAGGTTTTATCTCTTGGCGTTGGGTTCAAGAAAGTTCTTGCAATGGATTCAAAGACATTTAGGTCTGACCAGGTAATCGCAGGAAATAAAGAGCGATTGGCTCATGTTGACGATGATGGCGTGACATTTAAATCTCATCTCGATGGATCGATGCATCGATTTACTTCAGAGATTTCAATGCAAATTCAACATAAAATTGGCGCAGATATTATTTTTGCATTTGATGAATGCACAACTCTTCACAACACCCGCCCCTATCAAGAGCTAGCGTTAGAGCGCACGCACGATTGGGCGATTCGTTGTTTGGACGAACACAAGCGGTTGACTGATGTGCGAAGTGATAAGCCAAACCAGGCGCTCTTTGGGGTTATTCAAGGCGCACAGTATGAAGATCTGCGTAAAGAGGCGGCGGCAGATCTCGGTTCGATGCAATCATCGGGAATTGGATTTGATGGTTTTGGAATCGGCGGCGCGTTAGATAAAGACAGTCTTGGAACAATTGTGGGTTGGGTTAATTCGGTATTGCCTGAAAATAAACCAAAGCATTTACTTGGTATCGGCGCACCTGAGGATTTATTTGTCGGAGTTGAAAATGGCATCGATACCTTCGACTGCGTTCTGGCTTCTCGCATAGCTCGCACCAGCGCCGTTTACACAATGACAGGACGCTTTAACGTCTCTAACGCGCCTTATGTAAGAGATTTCAATCCGATTGACGATGAATGCGATTGCTACACATGCGCTAATTACACTCGCGCATATCTCTGCCATCTATTTCGCGGCAAAGAGATGGTGGCTGCAACCCTTGCCACAATTCATAACGAACGATTTGTTGTGCGCTTAGTAGACCGCATGCGCCAAGCAATTATTGATGGGGATTTTAAAGAGATGAAGGATGAATTCTTAGGGCGTTACAAACACAAATCAGGCCAAAGCCGCGACTAGTTACTGGTGAAGATTTTTTAGCTTGTCGGCCTCTGTGCCAACAGGTGCCCAGCCGCCCGGAACCAATTCTTGTGCGGCATCTGGTCCCCAACTAGAACTATCGTAAGAAATAACAGGGTGCGGATTCTTAAGAAGATCTTCAAGAATCTGCCATGAGTGAAGTACCGCATCGATACGTGTAAATCTAAAGTGATCACCAAGCATTGCTGCGCGAAGTAAACGCTCATATGGTCCTTGTCGATCGCCAAACTCTGCAACGAATTCAACTGAGAGATCAACGGTTTCGGTAATGAGTTTTGTACCCGGCTTCTTCGCCTGAAGTGAGATATCCACTCCATCTTTTGCGCCCAGTCGGAATCTAACTTGGTTTGATTCTGATTTTCCAAAGAGCGCACGTGGTGGCTGCTTAAATTCAACCACTACTTCTAGAACGGTCTCGGGCAACTTCTTTCCGGTTCGAAGATAAATCGGAACACCGGCCCAACGCCAGTTATCAATAAACAACTTCATCGCAACAAATGTTTCAGTATCTGAGTTTGCGGCTACGCCTTCTTCATCAAGGTAGCCATCGAATTGCCCACGTACAACATCGTTCTTGTTGATATCGCGAATAGCAGAAAGAACTTTAATCTTCTCGTTCTGCATTGATTCAGAGCCCATGTCAATCGGCGGCTCCATAGTGAGCATTGTGAGAACCTGCAAGATGTGATTTTGAAGAACGTCACGGGTTGCGCCAACTCCGTCATAAAACTTTCCGCGACCATCGATGCCAAAACTTTCCGCCATTGTGATTTGAATGCTTGATACGTAGTTGCGATTCCACACTGGTTCAAAGAGAGTATTGGCAAAGCGGAATACCAACAGATCCTCAACGGCTTCTTTACCTAGATAGTGGTCGATTCGGTAAATCTGCTCTTCAGGAAGTAATTTCTTTAACTCGGCATCTAGCTGCTTTGCGCTCTCGTAATCGCGGCCAAAAGGCTTTTCGACCACCACTCGTGCACGTTTGGTAATGCCAACTTCGGCCAAAGCGGTGGTGATCTTTGCAAAATATTCAGGTGCGATCGCAAGATAAATAACGGGAAGCTTAAATTCCTTGATCGCCTCGGCTAAAGCCACAAACGTTGCAGGGTCGTCATAATCGCCCACAATGAGCTGCATATCACCAGTTAATTTATCGAGCACCGCCTGATCAACATCTGGCTTTCGCGCCTTTATTGCGGTGACAACATTTTCTTTAAATACTTCTTGGCTCCATCTAGATGAAGCTACGCCGAATATTTGTACGTCGAGTTCGTTCAGGTCTTCTAAATCATAGAGAGCGGGAAATAATTTCTTCTTTGCTAAATCTCCTGTTGCGCCAAAAAGTACTAGTGCATCAGCTTTCATTACTTACCTTTTGGCTTTTCGTTATGGCCACCGAATTTATAGCGCATTGCGCTTAGAACGCGGTTAGCGAATTCATCATTGTTGCGTGAAGCAAAGCGTGAATAGAGTGAAGCGCTAAGAACGTGGGCAGGAATTCCAGCTTCGATGGCTGCTTGCACTGTCCAGCGACCTTCTCCGCTATCGCTTACCTCAGATGAATACTCAGTTAGATCAGATGATTCATTGAGTGCTTGTGCTGTGAGATCTAGAAGCCACGATGCAACAACGCTTCCTCGTCGCCAGACCTCAGTAATTTCTGGAATATCTAAATCATATGCAGGTGTCATTTCATCTGCTGCTTCAAATATTGCCAGACCCTCTGCGAAGGCTGCCATCATTCCGTATTCAATTCCGTTGTGAATCATCTTTACGAAGTGTCCAGAACCAACTGGGCCGCAATGTAAATATCCATGCTCTGCCTGTGATGGCGCACCAGTGCGACCAGGTGTTCGCTCTGCAGCTTCTACTCCTGGAGCGAGGGCCTTAAATATTGGATCTAAGTTTGCAACAACTGACTTGTCGCCACCAATCATCAAGCTATATCCACGTTCTAATCCGTAGACACCACCTGAAGTTCCGATATCTACGAAGTTAATTCCCTTAGCTTTTAATAATTCGGCGTTCTTTAAATCGTTTTTGTAATAACTATTTCCACCATCGATGATTGTGTCACCTGCAGATAAGTGCGTAGAAAGTTCTGCAATAGTTGAATCAGTTACTCCGGCTGGCACCATCACCCAGACTGTTCGCGGCGTTGGAATCTTTGCGGCAAAGTCAGCCATATCTTTTGAAGTAGTTGCGCCTTCTTTACCAAGAGCTGCAACTGCATCTTGGCTAACGTCGTAGACGACCGAGTTAATGCCGTGCTGTGCGAGTCTGCGAACGATATTGGCGCCCATGCGACCAAGTCCGATCATTGCGAAATTTGGCGCTTGGCTCATGTGCCTAGTCTATCGGCCGAAAAACACTGCTTTTACTCGGTAAAAAATGCCTCAGTATCAACAATTAAACGAGTATGCCTAACGCCCCGCAC
>WLNK01000062.1 GCA_009699795.1 Actinomycetota bacterium
ATAAAGTCCAAAAAGTTTTGCTCCGAATTACACCTGGTGTTGAAGCGCATACCCATGAAGCAATTTCGACGGCTCATGAAGATGTGAAATTTGGATTCTCGATTGCAAGCGGTGCTGCTTGGAGCGCCGTTCAAGAAGTTGCACGTCATTCCGAGCTCGACCTACGTGGAATACATTGCCATGTTGGTTCTCAAATATTTGGAACGGAATCTTTTGAACTAGCCGCAGAACGCCTCATCTCTTTCTTGGCAAAATACCGTGACGAATTTAAATCTGAGCTGCCTGAACTCGATCTCGGGGGCGGTTATGGAATTGCCTATTTGCCAAGTGAAGAAACAGTTCTGCCAAGTGAAGTTTTACCAGCACTTAAGAGTTCTGTTGAAAAATTCTGTGCTGCTCATTCACTTCAAGTTCCACTTATTTCAATCGAACCAGGTCGCGCAATTGTGGGACCCACAACACTTACGCTTTATGAAGTTGGCACAACGAAGGATGTAGTTCTAGAAGATGGATCAACTCGACGTTACATTTCAATAGATGGTGGAATGAGTGACAACATTCGCCCATCCCTTTATGACGCAGAGTATTTTGCAATTCTTGCCTCACGTGAATCACAGGCTCCAAAGATTTCATCGCGCATTGTTGGAAAACATTGCGAGACAGGAGACATTGTTATTCGAGATATTCAATTGCAATCAGATATTGCACCTGGTGATTTGATCGCGACTCCAGCAACTGGAGCATATGGACGAAGCATGGCTAGTAACTACAACCACGTGCCAAGACCACCAGTTGTTGCTGTAAAAGATGGAAAAGCCCGCGTAATAGTGCGAAGGGAAAATGAGGCAGATCTGCTCGCTCTCGATGTGAAAGAATAGGCAGATGAGCCCAGCAGAAAAACAAGTTTTCGATCGTCCGGTGCGAATCGGCATGCTCGGCTGCGGCGTTGTCGGAAGCCATGTAGCTCGGCTACTGCTTGCAGATACAGAAGAACTTTCCACACGTGCTGGTGTAAAAATCGAACTCGCACGAATCGCTGTTCGCACAATCAAAGCTCATGAAGGTATTAATCCATCGCTCTTCACAACAGATGCGCTTTCAATTGTTAATGATCCAGAAATAGATTTGATTATCGAAGTAATGGGCGGAATCGAGCCTGCTCGCCAGTTGATCATGACTGCGATTGAAAATCATAAATCTGTTGTAACTGCCAACAAAGCTCTTCTTGCTAGCCACGGTGCAGAAATGTTCACTGCTGCATATGCAAAGGGTGAAGATATTTATTACGAAGCTGCGGTTGCAGGTGCCATTCCAATTATCCGTCCAATGCGTGATTCGCTCGTCGGCGATTTTGTTACACGAATTATGGGAATCGTTAACGGAACAACAAATTACATTCTTACAAAAATGCATGAAGATAATCGCGAATTTGCTGACGTTCTTAAAGAAGCTCAAGCACTCGGATACGCAGAAGCTGATCCAACTGCAGATATTGAAGGTTTTGATGCGGCGGCAAAAGCAGCAATTCTCTCTGGCCTTGCATTCCACACACGTGTAACAATCGATGACGTTTACCGCGAAGGAATTTCGAAAATCACTTTGGAAGATGTTCAGATCGCTAAGTCAATGGATCATGTAATCAAATTATTGGCTATTTCAGAACTCACACCTAAGGATGAAATTTCTGTGCGTGTGCACCCTGTGATGCTTCATAAAAGCCACCCTCTTGCATCTGTTCGCGATGCCTTTAATGCTGTCTTTGTTGAAGCGGAATCTGCCGGCTCACTTATGTTTTATGGACGCGGCGCTGGTGGCGCACCAACAGCATCAGCAATTCTCGGCGATGTGTGTGCTGTCGCACGACATATTGCTCACAACTCTGTTGGACAACGCGAAACAGATTATGCAGATCGCGATATTGCACCTATTGAAACTACAAAGACTAAGTTTTTGATCCGTCTTGAAGTAGAAGAAAAAGCGGGTGTACTCGCGGCGATTGCTTCTACTTTTTCTTCGCAAGGTGTTTCAATTCAGACTGTTCATCAAACAGGACGTGAATCTGATGCTGAAGTAACAATTGTTACTCACCAAGCAACAGAAGGTGAATTAAAGAAGACTGTCGCAGCCCTTAACTCAATGGAAATGGTTAAGCGAATCTCAAGTGTTATTCGCGTTGAAGGAGCGTTACCAGCATGAGTATCTTTAAAAAGAAGAGCGGTGCTCATCAATGGCGCGGTGTGATTGAGGAATATCGCCATCGGCTTCCTGTTTCAGAAAAAACTCCAATTATTTCGTTGCGTGAAGGTGGAACACCACTTATTCATGCAGAACATCTCTCAGAGCTATTGGGAAATGATGTCTGGCTAAAGTTTGAAGGAAATAACCCAACTGGATCATTTAAAGATCGCGGAATGACAATGGCCATTTCAAAAGCTGCTGAAGATGGAGCAAAAGCTGTCATTTGCGCATCTACAGGAAATACAAGTGCCAGTGCTGCCGCATATGCAACAAAAGCAGGAATGATTTCTGCCGTACTTATTCCTGCTGGAAAAATTGCTACAGGAAAGTTGGCACAGGCAGTTATTCACGGAGCGCAAATTCTTCAGGTAGCCGGAAACTTTGATGACTGTTTAACACTTGCTCGCGATCTTTCCGATAATTATCCGGTTGCACTTGTTAATAGCGTTAACCCATTCCGAATTGATGGTCAAAAAACTGCAGCCTTTGAAGTTGTGGACATGCTTGGTGATGCACCCGATATTCACGCGTTGCCAGTTGGTAATGCAGGAAATATCACTGCCTATTGGCGCGGATACAAGGAGTATCGAAACGATCGCATTTCAGGCAAGCTTCCGCAGATGTGGGGATTCCAAGCAGCGGGCGCGGCTCCACTTGTTAAAGGCAAGCCAGTTTTAAAGCCGGAAACAATTGCGACTGCAATTCGCATTGGTAATCCAGCTTCATGGCATCAAGCACTTGACGCACGCGATTCTTCTGGTGGGCTCATTGATTCTGTTACTGATAAAGAAATTCTGGCAGCTTATGCACTTGTTGCTGGCAAAGAAGGCGTATTTGTTGAACCATCAAGTGCTGCGGGAATTGCCGGACTTATTAAATATAAAAAGGCAGGAAAACTTCCTAAGGGAAAGCGCATCGTGATTACTGTTACTGGCCATGGACTTAAAGATATTTCTTGGGCACTGGGGGCTTTTGCAAAGCCAAAGATTGTAAAAGTTAACGCCGCAGCTGCCGCTAAGGCACTTGGACTTAAGAAGTAGCCATGGCAAAACCAACTTTCAAGGCAAATCCAATTCAGGTTCAGGTTCCGGCATCGAGTGCCAACTTGGGCCCAGGTTTTGATTCATTTGGGTTAGCACTTGGTTTGCACGATCGTTATGTGGCACAAGTTCTAGACGATGCTGGTTTAGATATCGATGTCGCCGGTGAAGGTGCGGATGAGCTTGCCCGAGATGAAAAGAATTTATTAGTCAAAGCTATGAATAAAGGTTTTGATTTTCTAGGCGGTAGACCAAAAGGAATTGCGGTTCGTGCGCTTAATGTAATTCCACATGGTCGAGGTCTTGGATCTTCGGCAAGTGCAATTATTGGCGGACTCGTTCTTGCTCGTGCGCTAGTTCTTACAGGTAACGACAAGATGAGCGATGAAGCGCTCCTAAATATCGCAACTGAGATGGAGGGCCATCCAGATAATGTGGCAGCCGCTCTCTACGGTGGAGCTGTAGTTGCATGGCAAGAAGATCGCCATGGAAAAAGCGTTGCACAGTCGATTTCTCTTAGCGTTGATACACGTATTCGCGCCATTGCATTTATTCCATCTACTGCAGTTGCAACTTCGAAAGCGCGAAAAATGCTCCCTGAGACTATTTCGCATAAAGATGCAGCGAGAAACTCTGCAAATGCAGCGCTATTGGTACACGCACTTACTCTGCGCCCCGATCTTCTTTATCGCGCAACTGAAGATTTCTTACATCAGAGTTATAGAAGTCAGGCAATGCCTGCTTCGTACGAACTATTAACAAAATTCCGTGCCGCTGGTGTGGCTGCATGTATTTCTGGTGCAGGTCCATCGGTACTGGTTTTGCATACAGGCAATGAAGCTGAAGTCGCCGAATTAGTTAAATCAGCCGGTTCTAAATTTGAGGCTAGACCCCTTGAAATTTCGCCTACAGGAGCCACCCTTATTTAATTTTGCGCATTGACCAGGCAGGGTGCTACCCTTCTGGTATCTGCAAGGCCGGAAGTCACGGCGTAAGTAGCGCAGAGAATCACAAAAATCCACAGGCAATTTGCCTTTGCGAGTAAGTCGTAAGGCTAAAGCCCCAAATGAAAGAAACACATGACTGAAACAGAACCAGTTCGTTCAAGTAGTCCAGAGCTTGCAGCGATGTCACTTCCAAAACTTAAGGAAGTAGCTAGTCAACTTGGCATCGATGGTGCAGCAAAACTTAAGAAGGACGCACTTGTAACAGCAATTGCAGATCTGCAGGCATCTAACCGCGAAGCTGCTAAAGCTGAACGCGAAGCACGCCGCGAAGCACGCAATGCAAAGAAGAATTCAAATCGTGAACAAAGCGCTTCCAATGAAGGCGACGATGACGATAACGATTCGTCAGATAATTCATCTAACAATTCATTTGGCAACGATCGTGGAGATCGCTTCGGTGGTCGTCGTGGTCGTGATCGCAACCGTGGTCGTGATCGCAACCGCGATCGTGGGCCACGTGAAGAGCGCGAACCAGTAATTACTGAAGATGATGTTTTGGTACCAGTCGGTGGCCTCGTTGACATCATGGATAACTATTCATTTATTCGGACCGGTGGATATCTGCCAGGTCCAAACGATGTTTATGTTTCGCAGCAGCAAGTTCGCAAGTTTGGACTTCGCAAAGGTGATGTTGTAACTGGTCAGGTTCGCCAAGCTCGTGAAGGTGAACAACGTCAGAAGTACAACCCACTAATAACTCTGGAAACCATTAACGGTGTAACCGTTGAAGAAGCTCGTGGTCGCGTTGAATTTAGCAAGCTCGTGCCTCTTTATCCTCAGGAGCGTCTACGCCTTGAGACAGAAGCAAATATTCTTACAACTCGTGTTATCGACTTAATTGCACCGATTGGTAAAGGCCAGCGCGGACTTATCGTTTCACCTCCTAAGGCTGGTAAAACAATGGTTCTGCAATCAATTGCCAACGCAATCACAACAAATAATCCTGAGTGTCACTTGATGGTTGTTCTAGTTGATGAGCGCCCAGAAGAAGTTACAGATATGCAGCGTTCAGTTAAGGGTGAAGTCATTGCTTCAACTTTCGATCGGCCAGCGGATGACCACACAACTATTG
>WLNK01000063.1 GCA_009699795.1 Actinomycetota bacterium
AGCTGGATGCCAGAGAAGTTTCTTACTCTCTTTTTCATAAGCCTTCCCATTTGGGTAACTCACTAATTCGCATTGCATTCCCCACGGAGTTAAGAAATAAACCCACCGTTGTCCTTCACTGTGGCTTTTGCTGAATGTGGGTTCACCTAGAACCTGAACGCCTTTTTCAAGTAAGTATTTATAAGCAAGATCAAAGTCATCAACATAAAACGCTAAGTGATGACCACCGATATCGCTATTTTTTGGCTGTGGCTGCTGTGTGCCCACAGCGGTGTATTGGAATATTTCAAAGTTAGGCCCAAATTCGCATCGAAAGAATCGAAGCTCTTTCATGACTGTTCGAGGATGCACATTTAAGTGGGTGAGCATCCAATCGGTATCCTCACTTTGAAAGGGCCCAAGTGAGTAAATTTTTTCGCAGCCAATGACGTTGACGAAGAACTCTTCGGCTTGATCCAAATCAGGGACGGTAAAACCAATGTGTTCGGTACCGCGCAGTCCTGGAAGTCCCATGAGTTCAATTCCTTTCGATTGGATACAATGTAGGGGTTTTCTTCCCTAAATGCCAGATATTTGGCTTAAATTTATTGAGATTGTATGCAATCAATCCTAAAGTTAGTCCTCCAAGCGTCAAGGAGTTTTCACATGGCAATCCGTACTCAACTTTCACCAAGCAAGCCTTGGATTGAGCTCAAAACAACACCGGATGATTGGGCTGCTGCTGATCCGCAATTACTTGAGACTTTGCTTGGACAAGGCCACCTCATTCGCGCATTTGAAGAGGCGCTACTTGTTTTAGCTACAGAAGGTTTAGTGCACGGACCTGTTCATAGTTCTATTGGACAAGAGGGTGGCGCAATTGGATCTGCATATAGCTTGAACAGTGGAGATGGCGTCAACGGTTCTCACCGCGGCCATCATCAATTCTTAGCAAAAGTAATAAACCACGTTTCTGGAAATAGATTAGATGTAACTAATTTAGTAACTCCTGCGATTCAAGAAGTAATTCATCGCACAATGTCTGAAATTTTAGGTTTGGCCCAAGGTTATTGTGGCGGTCGCGGTGGATCAATGCACTTGCAATGGCTCGAAGCTGGCGCTCTCGGTACGAATGCAATCGTAGGTGGTGGTGCTCCACTTGCAGCTGGAAATTCTTTTGCGCAGTCACGTTCAGGTACAAATAATGTTTCTGTAACTTATTTTGGTGACGGTGCTGTAAACATTGGTTCGGTATTGGAATCAATGAACCTTGCAAGTGCCTGGAAATTGCCAATTTGTTTCTTTATTGAAAATAACCGATATGCGGTTTCAACACACATTAATGAAGTAACAGGGGAACCTCGACTTTCTGCAAGAGGTGCAGGATTTGCGATTCCATCATGGTTTGTTGATGGTATGGACCCACTTGCAGTTCATATCGCAATGACTGAAGCAACAAGAATTATGCGCGAGGGTGGCGGACCATCAATTATTGAAGCTGATGTTTATCGATACTTCCATCAGAGCGGTCCCTTCCCAGGAAGCGCATTTGGTTACCGTACAAAAGAAGAAGAAGCGGAGTGGAAAGAAAGAGATCCGCTACTTCGTCTAGCAAATGAGATGAAGAAGTTAAACCTTATTGATGATGAAGGCATTGCATTAGTTCGCCAACAAGCTGTTGATGCTTGCACGCTTGCGGCAAGTCAGATATTTGAAGAAGACCCAGAAAAACAAGGAAAGCGCCGCATCAAGCCATCTCTGTGGCCGGATAAATCATTTGTTGATGTTGGAATTCGTGGCGATGCTTCGGAACTAACTGGACTTCCATTTGCTGAACCAAACTCCATCGCTGCAAAAACAACGATGAAATACGCAGATGCAGTCGCATCAGTACTAGATCGACGAATGGAAACAGATTCTCGAATAGTTATTTTGGGTGAAGACATTCACCGTCTTAATGGCGGCACAAATGGAGCAACCAAAGGCCTGGCAGCAAAATATCCGGGTCGAGTTCTAGGCACTCCAATTAGCGAGAATGCATTCGCAGGACTTGGTGGCGGAATGGCGATGGATGGAAGATTCCGTCCAGTCATCGAATTTATGTATGCAGATTTCATGTGGGTTGCAGCCGATCAAGTCTTTAACCAAATCGGAAAAGCGCGTCACATGTTTGGTGGCACGCATGATGTTCCAGTTGTGCTTCGTACAAAAGTTGCGATGGGAAGTGGATACGGATCTCAGCACTTAATGGATCCAGCGGGTGTATTTGCAACACAACCAGGCTGGCGAATTGTTGCTCCGTCATCGGCCGCTGAATACATCGGATTAATGAATACAGCTCTTGCACTCAATGATCCCGTGCTTGTTCTTGAACATGTTGAACTTTATCAAGAGCAAGAGGAAATTCCAGATAACTTTGACTATTACCTTCCATTAGGCAAGGCAAGAGTTGCTCAAAGTGGTGATGAAGCTACAGTCATTTCTTATCTTTCAATGGTTCGTAAAACACAGAAGGCTATTGCTGAACTCGATATGAACGTTGATTTGATTGATTTGAGTTGGCTTGACCGTGCAAGTATTGATTGGGAGACGATTGGTGCAAGCATTCAGAAAACAAATAATGTAATCATCGTCGAACAAGGAGCACGAGGCACCGGCTACGGAGCTTGGCTTTCAGATGAGATTCAACGCCGTTTCTTTGATTATCTAGATCAGCCAGTTCAGCGCGTATCTGGCAAAGAAGCTTCGCCAAGTATTTCGAAAGTACTTGAGCGCGCAGCGATTGCGGGAGTTGAAGAGGTTGTGGAAGGACTCCGCAACCTTAAGTTAAATAAGGGCGGAAAATAATGGCCCAATTAATGCGCATGCCGGCCTTGCTGGCAGATGCCACCGAAGCAATTCTTGCTAAGTGGATAATTAAAGAAGGTGAAGCATTTAAAGCCGGTCAGCCCATTGCTGAAGTTGAAACAGAGAAGGCTCTTGTTGAAGTTCCAGCCGAGAGCGATGGAATCCTCGGCAAATATCTTGTTATTGAAGGAAAACATACTGAAGTTGGGCAACCAATTGCTGTTCTCCTTTTACCCGGTGAAGGTGCGGCAGAAATTGAAAAACTATTAGCTGATCAAGGAACGGTTGCAGTGCCGGCAGTAAAAACGGAAGCTCCTGCTGAACAGGCTAAAGAGGAAGTTCAGGTCAGTGCTCCTGCTCCAGTACAACTAAATGAGAATTCTTCGGATCGTATTTTTGTAAGCCCCATTGCACGCAAATTAGCCCGTGAAGAGGGTGTAGATATTTCACGAGTGCGCGGTAGTGGACCCGGGGGACGCATTGTTAAAGCTGATATTTATGCAGCAAAGCAGAGTTCACCTTCAACCAGTATTGCGCAGCATGTTGTAAGTAAGAATCCAGCAGAAGCGGTACCTCATTCACGGATGCGAAAAGCAATTGCTCGTCGCTTAACTGAGAGCAAGCAAAACGTTCCGCACTTCTATTTATCAGCCTCCTTAATAGCCGATGAATTCTTAAATTTGAGAAAGCAATTAAATGAATGGTCTACAAATAAGGTTTCGGTCACAGATTTAATATTAAAAACTGTTGCGGCAGCGTATGCAGACGTGCCTAAAGCTAATTGCATCTGGGGCGAAGAGGCAATTCAATATTTCAATAACGTCGATATTGCTGTTGCCGTTGCTTCAGAAAATGGGCTTATCACTCCCGTAGTTCGAAACGTTGAGTCACTGCGCCTCGATGCGCTAGCTGCGCAGACCTCTGATTTGTTTGGTCGCGCTCGTGATGGGAAGTTAAAACAAGATGAGATTCAAGGCGGAACAATTTCTGTAACAAATCTAGGAATGTATGGAACAGATGAGTTTTATGCAATTATCAATCCGCCACAGTCAATGATTTTGGCTGTTGGGGCTGCGAAGAAAAAGCCGGTTGTGAAAGATGACCAATTGGCAATTGCAACTGTCATTAACTTTACGCTTTCAGTCGATCACAGAAGCGTGGATGGTGCCCTCGCAGCAGAATGGTTAAACTCATTCTCTAAGAGATTTGAAAATCCAATGTGGATGGTTCTGGGAGAAAAATGAAAACGCAGCTTTATATAGATGGCCAATGGTTAAAGGGAACTTCAAAGTTACCCGTCTATAACCCATCAACTGGCAAGGTTATTGCCGAAGTTGAACTCTCAGATGACAAGCTCAGTGATAAAGCAATCGATGCAGCATTTGAAGCTTTTCCAAGTTTTGCGAAAAGCGCACCTAGAGTTCGTGCAGAAATTTTGCGCAAAGCATTCGAAATCATGATTGCAGAAGCAGATGAAATAGCAAAAATTGTTTCGATGGAAAATGGAAAAATATTTGCAGATGCAAAGGCTGAAGTTCTGTATGCAGCAGAATTTTTCCGTTGGTTTTCTGAAGAAGCTGTGCGTACGCCAGGAGACTTTAGAAAATCTCCAAGTGGAGATAAGCGAATACTTGTAACGCATCAACCAATTGGTGTTTCGCTACTCATTACTCCTTGGAATTTCCCGGCAGCAATGGCAACTCGCAAAATTGGTCCGGCAATTGCGGCAGGTTGCACAATGATTTTAAAACCTGCATCTGAGACTCCGCTGACCGCGTTGTACATAGTTGAAATTATGGAGCGCGCAGGGTTACCAAAGGGTGTTTTGAATTTCGTACTTCCAGAAAAAAGCGGATCAGGAATTGCTCACATACTTAAAGATTCTCGCGTTAAGAATCTTTCTTTCACCGGTTCTACAGAAGTTGGCAGAATTCTTCTTCAAGCCGCTACAGAGAATGTTGTTCGCACCTCTATGGAGCTTGGCGGAAATGCACCATTCGTCATCCTTGAAGATGCTGATGTAGATGCAGCTGTACAAGGCGCAATGATTGCAAAAATGCGAAATGGTGGCGCAGCCTGTACTGCTGCCAATCGTTTCTATGTGGCGCGCAAAATCTCCGATGAATTCACAAGTAAATTTGCAAAGGCAATGAGCGGCTTAAAAATGGCAGATGGACTTTCAGACGGTGCACAACTTGGGGCAAGCGTTTCGGTTAAAGAGCGAAACAAGATTGCTGCACTCGTTGATTCAGCAGTTTCCACCGGTGGAAAATTAGTTACCGGTGGAGAAATGCCCGCTGGAGATGGTGCGTTTTATCCTGCAACAGTTTTAGTCGTCGACAAAGCAAACGAAATTTTAAATAACGAAGTATTCGGACCAGTGGCGCCGATTGTTGTTTTTGACACAGATGAAGAGGCAATTGATTTAGCGAATTCGACAGATTACGGCCTCATTAGTTATGTCTATTCAGCTGAT
>WLNK01000064.1 GCA_009699795.1 Actinomycetota bacterium
AGTGAACTTTTGGAGCAATAGCCTTAAATCTCTAAACTTTTCACATCATCGCCCGGTACCTGAAAGGACTGGAGCCAGATATGAAGATAGTTACAAACGCAACAGAGTTGGTTTCTGGCTGCGCATTTGTCCCAACAATGGGCGCACTTCATGAAGGCCACGCATCACTATTTAGAATTGCTAGAGAAATAAATGAAATCGTCGTTGCGAGTATTTTTGTTAACCCACTTCAATTTGAAAGTAAAGACGACCTTGCAAAATATCCACGAACACCCGACAGAGATATTGACTTAGCTGAGGCATCGGGCGTAACCCATCTTTGGCTTCCTAATCAAAGTGAAATTTATCCGGCAGAACCAAAAATAATTTCTGCAGGCGAACTCGGAAATAAATTTGAAGGAGCTTCTCGCAAAGGCCACTTCGATGGCGTCCTCACCGTTGTGCAAAGACTCTTCGAATTAGTTAAACCTGCCCAAGCGGTTTTCGGAGAGAAAGACTTTCAGCAGCTTGCACTTGTGAAAACAATTGCGGGAAATATTGAAATTATTCAGGCGCCGATTATTCGTGAGGCAGATGGTCTTGCAGCTTCATCTCGCAATGTTCGCCTGGATGAAATTTCACGAGAAAAATCTGTAGTTATTTCAAAAGCACTTTATTCAGCAAGTCGCGCGGAATCACTTAACAAAGCACGCTCGGTCTTAAATGAGATCTTGGCTTCTGAGCAAGGGCTAACTTTGGATTATGCAGAAATCATCGATGAAGTGGATTTCAGCAGCGCCATCGAAAGCACGCAAAAGAAGCGTGGGATCGTCGCGGGTTGGATTAATGGGGTTCGATTGCTCGACAATATGCAGATGATCTTCGGGGATAAGTAATGAAGTTACTAGCGCCTGCACCGGGTTGGAGTGCAAAAGCCGACGTCATAGTTGTTGGTTCAGGAATCGCCGGACTCACGACCGCACTTCAGGCACGCACATTTGGTTTATCAGTTCTGCTCGTAACAAAATCAAAAGTTGATGAAGGATCTACTAAGTGGGCACAAGGTGGCATTGCAGCAGCGCTAGGAGAAGGTGATTCACCTGAACAACATTTAAAAGACACTCTTGTTGCTGGAGCAGATTTATGTGACATTGAAGCTGTGCGCGTTTTAGTTACCGAAGGTCCCGAAGCGGTTCGTAAGTTGATTGAACGGGGCGCAATATTTGATCGCGAAGAGAGTGGAGAAATTGCACTCACTCGCGAAGGTGGACATCTACGTAACAGAATTCTTCACGCAGGTGGCGATGCGACAGGAGCTGAAGTTGAGCGCGCACTGATTGCCGCAATTCAAGCTGATCCTGAAATTGAATTAGTTGAACATGCACTTGTCCTAGATGCTCTTAAGGATAAGAACGGCGCGGTTTGTGGTGTAACTCTTCACGTTATCGGTGAAGGAAGCCGAGACGGTGTCGGTCAGGCAATGGCAAAGGCAGTTGTTTTGGCAACCGGTGGGCTTGGTCAAGTATTTGCACAGACAACAAATCCATCAGTTTCAACAGGTGATGGGGTTGCACTCGCACTTCGCGCAGGAGCAAAAGTTGCAGACGTTGAATTTATTCAATTCCATCCCACTGTCTTGTGGCTTGGTGAAAATCGCTCGGGGCAACAACCGCTCATTAGCGAAGCTGTACGAGGTGAAGGTGCATATCTTCTCGATGACCAAGGCAATAGATTTATGGTTGAACAACATCCACTTGCAGAACTTGCACCGCGAGATGTTGTAGCAATTGCCATCATGCGCAAAATGCAGGAAACCGGAAAACAACATGTATGGCTAGATGTACGCCACTTAGAAGGTTTTGAAAATAGATTCCCGACAATTTATGCATCCTGTATGGCAAACGGAATCAATCCAACAAAGGAGTTGATTCCTGTTTCACCTGCATCACATTATGCATCAGGTGGTGTGCGCGTAGATTTGCATGGAAGAACTAGCGTTGCTGGTTTATATGCCTGCGGTGAAACTGCATGTTCTGGAGTGCACGGTGCAAACAGACTTGCGAGCAATTCACTTCTAGAAGGTTTAGTTTTTAGTTCACGAATTGCGGCTGATATTGCCGCGCACTTACCAGTTCAAGGCGAACCGGTAGAAAATAATTCACCGGCACTTCTCATTGATCAAAGTGCAAGACGAGATATCCAAAACTCTATGAGTAAAGGTGCAGGCGTATTACGTTCTTCAGATTCACTAATTCGAACCAGTTCGGATTTAACTCGCATCGAAGATAAAAAGAGCACTTCACCTTGTGTTGAGGCATGGGAAACAACAAATCTTTTCCAATTAGCTCAAGCAATTCTTAAAGCTGCTCTGATCCGTCAGGAAACTCGCGGCTCACACTGGCGTGAAGATTTTCCTCTCACAAGTGTTCAATGGCAGAAAAGAATTCTTCAACAACTTGATCCACACGGGCATTGGCGAACTGATTATCAGGAGGTAATTTCGAAATGAGTTATATCCCAATTGATAGAGAGTTAATCAAAAAAGCTCTAGAGGAAGATCTCGCCGGGGGAGAAGACATTACATCGGTTGCAACTGTTAGCGGAGATGAAAAAATCGTTGCTGATTTTGTTGCGAGAAAGAACGGTGTTGTCGCGGGCGTATTAATGGCCAAGGCGGTACTAGAAGAAGTCGGCCTTTTGGATATTCGGGTATTGGTTGAAGATGGAAGTGAAGTTAAACCAGGAACCGTACTGATGAGTGTGCGTGGCGATACTCGTGCAATATTGCTTGCAGAACGCACTGCGCTTAACTTTTATAGTCATTTAAGTGGAATTGCCACACTTACTTCAATCTGGGTTAAAGAAGTAACTGGAACTAATTGCAAAGTACGAGATACACGAAAAACAACACCTGGATATCGTGAACTCGAAAAGTATGCGGTGCGAATTGGTGGCGGAACAAACCACAGAATGTCACTTAGCGACGCGGCTCTCATTAAAGATAATCACATTGCAGCCGCAGGTGGCGTTAGTGAAGCGTTTCGAAAAGTGCGTTCCAAATTTCCCAATGCAGAAATTGAAATTGAGGTTGACACGTTAGAACAACTGAAAGAAGTGCTGGCTGAAAAACCAGATCTAGTTCTTCTCGACAATATGACTCCTGCACAATGTAAAGAAGCCGTTGCACTCGTCGACGGAAAAATAAAACTTGAAGCATCCGGTGGAATTTCACTGGAAAGCGCAAGAGAGTACGCCGAAAGCGGAGTTGATTTCCTAGCTATTGGTGCGCTTACCCATTCAGCCCCAGTTTTTGATATTGGTTTAGATTTGAGAGCGGAGTAAAAATGCTACTAACAGTCGATGTTGGAAATACAAATACCGTACTTGGAGTATTTGATAAAGAAGAGCTTGTTAGATCATGGCGCGTTAAAACAGACCCGCGCACCACAGCAGACGAACTCTGGCTCCAATACAGAGCCCTTGTTGCTGATTACAAAATTACTGGTCTTTCAATTTGCTCGACCGTACCTGCAACTCTTCGTGAATTGCGAACAATGATTGCAACTTACTTTGTAGGAATTCCAACAACAATTGTCGAACCCGGAACGAAGACCGGCGTACAACTTCTTGTTGATAATCCAAAAGAAATTGGAGCGGACCGAATTGTTAATACCCTTGCGGCACACGTTTTATATGGTGGCCCTGCAATAGTTGTTGATTTTGGTACCTCTACAAATCTTGATGTTGTCTCTCCCAAAGGAGAATTCTTAGGTGGCGCACTAGCTCCAGGAATCGAAATTTCAGTTGATGCACTTGCTGCAAGAGCTGCTCAACTTCGCAAAGTTGAATTAGTGCGTCCCAAGAATGTGATTGGCAAAAACACAGTTGAGGCGCTTCAGTCAGGAACAATCTTTGGATTCGCGGGTCAAGTAGATGGATTAGTCGATCGAATTACTGCAGAGCTTGCCGAGAGTTTTGACCAAACTCCAACTGTTATCGCAACAGGTGGCCTTGCCCCGTTAATAATCGGAGTTGCCGAAACTATTGATGAGCATGAGCCAAATCTGACCTTGATTGGTCTGCGCCTTATCCACGAGAGAAATGTCTAATAGGTAGACTCACGCGCTATGAGCAATGAGAACAACGCCCCGATCGAAGACGATCTTCCGGAACAACTTCGGATTCGTCGCGAGAAGCGCGCTGGCCTTATTGAACGCGGAATTGAGCCTTATCCAGTTTCGGTAGCTCGAACAAAATCTTTAAGAGAAGTTCGAACAAAATATGCAGACCTCGCAATTGATATTGCAACTGGTGATATCGAAAGTCTGACAGGTCGCATTATCTTTAAGCGCGATACAGGGAAACTTTGTTTTGCAACTCTTCGTGAGGGTGATGGAACAGAGCTACAAGCGATGCTCTCACTCGACAAAGTTGGAGAAGAAATTCTTAACGCTTGGAAGAGTGATGTTGATCTAGGAGACATCGTGAGCGTTACTGGAGAAATCATTACTTCAAAACGCGGCGAGCTTTCCATTCTCGCAAATTCTTGGTCGATGGCTGCAAAATCACTTCGTCCTCTACCAAATGATCACAAGCCAATGTCTGAAGAGACACGTGTTCGCATGCGCTATGTGGATCTCATTGTTCGCCCTGAAGCTCGTGAAAATGCGCGCTTGCGTCCAGCTGTTATGAGATCACTGCGCGAAACTTTTCATGCCGAAGATTTCATAGAAGTCGAAACACCAATGCTTCAAGTAATGCACGGTGGGGCAGCTGCTCGCCCATTTAAATCTTTCAGCAATGCCTATGACATGGATCTTTATTTGCGAATTGCACCCGAACTCTTTCTTAAGCGTTGCGTTGTAGGTGGCATTGAAAGAGTTTTCGAAATAAACCGAAATTTTAGAAATGAAGGCGCAGACTCCTCACACTCACCTGAGTTTGCGATGATTGAGAGCTATCAGGCCTACGGAGATTGGCGCTCAATTGCCGACTTAACTCGCAAATTAGTTCAGAACGCTGCGATGGCAATTTCTGGCTCCCATGTGGTGACACATCATGATGGTCGTAAAGCAGATCTTGGTGGAATTTGGAAAGAAATCTCTTTGTACGATGCAATTTCCAAAGGTGTTGGCGAAAGCGTTACTGCGCTAACACCTATCGATGATCTAAAGAAAATCGCAACTAAATTAGGCATGAAGATTGATCCAAAGTGGATCACCGGCAAACTAGCTGAAGAAATATTTGAACACGTTGCAAAGGATCAGCTCATCGAACCTACCTTTGTAATGGGATTCCCGG
>WLNK01000065.1 GCA_009699795.1 Actinomycetota bacterium
CAGAGTAAAGATGTACGCCTGCAAGCATTGGACCATGAATTCAAAGAAGGTCAGCACAATGCCAATTGCGAAGGCAAATGGGCTGATCAACTTCAAACCAATAACACCTGAGAGGAGATGTTCTCCACCCAAAATAAAGACGAGCAACAACAAGTGGCCCGCAAACATATTTGCAAAGAGACGAAGTGAAAGAGTCAGTGGTCGAACCAAGAAGAAGGTAAGGATTTCAAGTGGAGTAATCAAGATGTAGGCAGGCTTTGGAACGCCTGGCATAAACATGATCTCCTTGATGTACTTGTAAATGCCTTGCTTTTTGATTCCAACATAATGAAATACAAAGAATGTAAATAGCGCCAACACATAAGCAAATCCGACGTGCGACATAGCCGGGAATTGAAGAAGAGGCACAATTCCAAAGAGATTGTTTACGAGAATAAAAGTAAAGAGAGTAAATAAGTAAGGCACGAATCTCATGAATTCGTGGCCAATTACATCGCGGGCTAGTCCATCGCGAACAAATGCATAAACGCTTTCACCGGCGAATTGAAGCTTTGTAGGGACGATTGCTGCCTTACGAGAGGCCGCGATAAAGAAAATCGAAATAACAATGACTGAGAGAAAAACTAAAAATATTGGTTTTGTTGTGTAGATGTTGTCGCCAAAAATTGGTGGAAGTTCGAAGTCTTTGGCACTAGGCGGGACGAAGCCACCACCATCAGCGCCTGAACGAACTAACCTGAACACACAAACTCCTATTGGCTATCAAAGTATTTTGGGTTGCGGTAAATCAGGGCAACCTTATGTGGAAATCCCCCGGCTGTGAAATCCGGATTGCGGGTTGCCAAAGGTGGGGTCGGTCACTCCCCTATTCGCGGCCGAACCTTCTATATGCGTCGGCGCTATTCGCGGCCGAACCTTCTATATGCGTCGGCGCTATTCGCGGCCGAACCGTAGCCACACTAAATAAATCGCGCCGCCCATACCCACGAGCAAGCCGATAAGAACTAGGTAGGTCGTGCCGAGCCACTTATCGAGAGCCCAACCAGCCCCGCCCCAAAAGAGGAGACCGGAAAGTAGATAACCAAAGATCGTCCACATTGCACTTTCGTCGCGGTTCTTTGCCATTGGTTCCTCCACTAAAAATTTCTAAAATTCATTTATCCGAAGACGGTAATGGTAGATGAGTTTTCAACTTTAGATAACTAGCAATTTCTCCCCCAAGCCACGCTGCGGTAAGGGCAATTGCCGTTGCGCCAAAGGCGAGTCGATCAATTGTCGAACGAGATGTGTACTGCGCAAGGGCCCAAAGAAAAAGCCCCAGGAAGAACAACTTTGCAAAATATGAGAATAAAGCAAGGGCCATTGTGCTTATTGGGTCAAGGTTTCTGGAAATTTTCGAGACAAAGAGATGCACAACAAAATAAATTAGCACGACGAGTTGTGCAAGTAGAGCTCCGTAAAAACCAGATTTTCCTCGAGCAATCGTGCACGCAGCAATCGCAATAGCGCCAACAATAAATGTAGGGCGAAGCGCACCAACAAGAAGCTGTGATTCGTTGCTCTTAGACATTACTACCGATCAAAGATTTCGATTTTCCGCGGGTGAAATGAATAGTAAATGCGAGCATTGCACCGGCGACAAGGGAAGAAACCCATAGCGGTGCGAATGCTGAAACAGTTACTGGGAATGCGATTGTCGCTGTCCATAAGTACATGATTGCCGCTGTTCGCGTTTGTGTATTGCCGGCTCGCATAATTCGATGATGCAGATGTTCTTTATCTGATGAAAACGGAGATTTGCGGGCAACAATTCGCCGAACAATTGCAAGGCCTAAATCAATAAGTGGAATCGCCAGAACTGCGAATGGAAGTAAAAGTGGTAGAAGAGCTGGACCAAGTCGTTCAGCGGTAATTGCATTTGGATCAACTTGGCCAGTAAGTGTTATTGCAGAGGCCGCCAACATGAGTCCAAGGAACATCGATCCTGAATCTCCCATAAAGATGCGCGCAGGATTGGTGTTGTGTGGCAAGAATCCAAGACAAACGCCCACGGTAATGGCGGTAATAAGAGAAGGGGCACCAGCACGACTAAATCCATAAACAACTGCAAGCAAATATGCAAAAGCAAAAAAGGCGAGAGCTGAAATTGCAACGATTCCTGATGCAAGCCCATCAAGTCCGTCAATGAAATTAACAGCGTTAATAGTTACTAAAACAATCAAGATGGTTATGAGCTGACCGATACTTGGTGGAAGTGTTGTTACGCCGTTGATTGGCAGCCATAAAACTTGAATTCCATAAAGGAGCAATATGCCTGCTGCCATTGATTGCCCCGCAAGCTTGGTAATTGCATCTAGTTCAAATCGATCATCAGCCATTCCAAGTACAACCAAGAAAGTTCCTGCCAGAAAAATTCCTTGCGCTTCATGGCCAAATGATTTACCGACGAGTGACAGATGGCTGACGATGATAAATGTCAGTGTCATCGCAATCCACATCGCGAGTCCGCCCCATCGTGGAGTTGGAGTTGTATGAATGTCGCGTTTTCTAATTGCGGCAACAGCCCCTGATGAAATTGCCCATGTGCGAACGTAGGGAGTAATCACATAACAAAGCGCTGCCGCTAAGAAAAGTGTTACAAGATATTCACGCATGCGCGGTTAACCTCTTACGCAGTATAAATTGGGAATCTGGCAGTAAGAGCATGCACTTCAGATTTGATTCCAGCAAGTGCCTTCTCATCATCAGTGCGAATCGCGCGTGAGATTAGGGAGGCAATTACCTTCATATCTTCTGTGCCCATGCCTTGTGTAGTCGTCGCTGGCGTTCCAACTCGAATACCGCTTGTGATAGATGGCGCTTCTGGATCGAAAGGAATTGAATTCTTATTTAAAACAATTCCAGCCAATCCGCATCGCTCGTCTGCAACTTTTCCATTTACTCCTGTTGAACGAATATCAATCAGCGCTAGGTGAGTCTGGGTTCCTCCGGAAACTGCTCGCATTCCCTCTGATTCAAGAGCTGCCGCAAGTGACTTAGCGTTAACGATGACGTCTTTTGCATACTTTTGGTATGCAGGTGTTGCACATTCAGCAAGTGCGACAGCTTTTCCTGCAACCGCCGACATGATTGGACCACCCTGCATTCCAGGGAAAACTGCTTTATCAATTGCAGCAGCGTGCTCTGCCTTAGTCAAAATCATTCCACCTCGTGGACCACGTAATACTTTGTGTGTTGTAAACGAAACTACATCTGCATAAGGCACAGGAGAAGGAATCGCTTTACCTGCAACGAGGCCGATGAAGTGGGCAGCATCTACCCACATAATTGCGCCTACTTCATCACAAATCGCGCGGACTTTCTCGAAATCAATAAGTGATGGGTATGCAGTTGCACCGGAACAAATCATCTTTGGCTTGTGCTTAAGTGCCAAGTCACGAAGCTCGTCATAATCAATTAATTCGTTATCTTGGCGCACACCGTAGGACTCGACGTTAAACCACTTTCCTGAAAAGTTAACTTTTGATCCATGTGTTAAGTGACCACCGTGTGGAAGAGACATCGCAAGAACGGTATCCCCTGGCTTTGTAAATGCTTGATACACAGCAACGTTTGCACTTGCTCCTGAGTGAGGCTGAACATTTGCATGTTCGGCACCAAAGAGAGATTTGGCGCGATCGATTGCAATCACTTCTGCTTTATCAACTTCTTCGCATCCACCGTAATAACGCTTGCCTGGATAACCTTCTGCATACTTATTTGAAAGTGTTGAACCAAGGGCTGCAAGCACAGCGCGTGATGTGAAATTTTCTGAGGCTATGAGTTGAAGATTGGTTTGTTGACGCTTTAACTCAGAAAGAAGAATTGCAGCGATATCTGGATCCTGCTTGGTTAAGAGGTTGAAGTCGGGTCCATAAAAAGTCTCAGAAGTCATGGCCGAAGCCTAATCGCTAGGAGAGAGAAATTGCAGGCACGACAGCCTGGAGCTGATCCAGAGGCAGCGCTCCAATGCGCAGCACTCGAGAGCCATTTACATCACATTCGATAATTGTCGATGGCAGATTTGGTGAAATATCTCCACTATCAAAAATTAACGCAACTTCATTTTCGCCAAATTCGATTTCTGAAGATTTCAATAGCGCCGGACTGCCCGCAACTGAAGCACTTGCCACGGCAAGTGGGCCAGACTCTTGCAAAAGTGAGTAAACAAATCCTTCTGTTGGTACGCGAACATTAATCTGATCCAGCTTTTGTCCATCTCCTAAATCCCAACTCAAGCCGCGTTGTGGCTTTAAAGACAATGAAAGCAGGCCTGGCCAAAATGCACTGCAGAGTTTTTGGGTTTCCTCGGTTACCTCTCGTGCTATTCCTTCAAGTGTCTTGCTTGTTGGTATGAGTACCTGTGCTGCAATTCCCAGCGCATCACCTCTTAATACGTGTAACGCCCGAACAGCATCGTGAAAAAAAGCATCAGCTAAGAAAACATAACCGTTTTCTAGCGGTGCAACGATTACATAGCCATCACGAATCGCTTTAATGGCTTGCGCAATATCCTCGGCGCCAAACCCTTGTGAGATATCAATTCTTGCCATGGCTTAAACCTTCACCGCGCTCGTCCAACGTGGACGATCAGTTAAATCCTTATGGAGTGAAATTTCAACAAAATCCCCTGACAGTTGGTCTGCAATCTGAGCACCTTGTTCTTCTGTATGTTCAATTGCAAGGACTCCGCCACTTTTTAAGAGCCTAGAAGCTGCCGCAATAAATAGTTTTGGCACTTCCATTCCGGTAACTCCGCCATATAAGGCAACGCTTGGTTCATGTTCGGCTACATCACGCGGAAGTTCTTGTGCATTAGGAATATATGGAGGGTTTGCTATGACTATGTCGCACTTAATTCCTACAAGGGCATCAGAGACATCAGATTGAACAATGCGAACGTTCTCCGAAATTGCTGCAACATTTTTCTTGAGCCACTCAATGGCTTCAGGGCTTTTTTCTACGGCAATGACCCGAGATTTTGGCGCTTCCGTTGCGATAGCAAGTGCTAGTGCACCAGAGCCGGCACCTAAATCAACCACGCTTATTTCGCCTTCTCGCTCAGAGAGATTTTCTATATGTGTGAGCACTGCATCAACCAATAACTCAGATTCAGGTCTTGGAACCAATACACCCGGGCCAACTTGAATTTCTAAGTGTCTGAAATATGCAAGGCCCGTTAGATATTGAAGTGGTTCATGGTTTGCTCGACGTGAAATCAACTTTGCAAAAGTATC
>WLNK01000066.1 GCA_009699795.1 Actinomycetota bacterium
AATATTTAATTGTGTTAACAAAGAAGAGAGTGTGTGGACACTCTCTTCTCGCGACCCGGACGGGACTTGAACCCGCGACCTCCGCCGTGACAGGGCGGCGCGCTAACCAACTGCGCTACCGGGCCTTGATGTTAAATCGTGAAAACTTAACCGTCACATAAGTGGCTCTTATGTCACCTTCAAAGCCGTATTACTTTTCTTGCGTGCCCCCAACGGGATTCGAACCCGTGTTACCGCCGTGAAAGGGCGATGTCCTAGGCCCCTAGACGATGGGGACGTTTGAGGCTCGCAAATCGTACCTTCTATGCGAGCCTGCTCCAAACTCGCTTCATTCTCTAGCGTAATCGGTATATATCGCTGTGAACTTCAAGCATTTTTTCGAGAGTGAAAAGCTCAAGTGCGCGAGCTTTCCCACTGGCACCCATCATTTCGCGCAATTTTTCATCACGAATTAATTTATCTAGTGAATCTGCAATTGCCGTTGCATTTAATTCTGTTAAATAACCAGTGCTCTGGTCTACAACAATGTCTGAAATCGAACCAACGTTTGTGCTCACGATTGGAAGACCAGCAAAAGCTGCCTGGATGAGCGTTAAGGGAATTCCTTCGTTATCACTTGTAAGAATTGCGATATCACTTGCTGCCAAGATTTGATCTATATCGTTGCGCCAGCCCAAGAATGTGATTGGAAGTGAATCTTTGAGCGCTCGCTCTTTACATTTTTGAAAGAGCTCACCTTCACCTGCTACTAAGAAATGAACATTTGAGCCGCGGTTCTTCAACTCTGCCGCGACATCTAGGACTCTGTCAGGACGTTTAATTTGTGTCAGGCGACCAACAAATGTGCAGTAAATCTGCGAAGGGTCCAAATTAAGTGCGGCCCGTGCCTGGCTCTTATTGAAATTTTTGGGAGTAGGTAAGCCAGGAAAAATGACTTTAAATTTTGAAGGCTTGCCGATTCCAGCAGCAAGTAAATCTTCGCGAACTTTATTTCCGATTGCGATGAGAATTGAGGTGGCACTTGCAAGCGCCTTTTCTATTGCGGTTACTAATTGAGTCTTAGCGGGCGAAAAGTATCCATGCAATAAATGCCCGTGAAATGTATGCACTCTGGTTGCACCTTTTCCAGCAAGAATGGATGCAAGCCGTCCAAGAACTCCAGCCTTAGCCGTATGAGTATGAATTACATCTGGCTTAAATTCTTTAATCAGATTTATTAGTTGAATAAAAGCCTTCAGATCCGCTTGAGGTGAAATTGATCGACCAAGCCCAGCGATGCGCGTGGCTTTTATATCGGTGGCAACTTCATCCAAATAGTCAGCTTCGTTTTCATCGCAATATCCAGTTATCAAAATCTGTTCAAATTTGGATATATCGAGTCCGCGCATTAGCTCCGCAACGATTACAGCAGGCCCACCCACATTCATGCGGGCGATTATCTGCATCACTTTGATTGGGTGCGCCGAAGCCATGTGGTTATCTTCTCGCAAATTCGCGAGATAATTGTGCACATGAGCGCCGGTCAATTTGTTTCGAACTGCACCGCAGATGCTCTTTCACAGGCAGCCACGCAATTAAAGGCTGGTTCGCTCGTCGCATTTCCAACAGAGACTGTTTACGGGCTTGGCGCAGATGCAAATAATGAAGCAGCTGTTGCTCGGATTTATGAAGTAAAGGGCAGGCCGGCCAACCATCCGCTTATTGTTCATATTGGATCAATGCAAGCTATTTCTGATTGGGCTACTGACATTCCAGAGTATGCAATTGCACTTGCTAGAAAATATTGGCCAGGTCCTATGACTCTTATTTTTAAGCGCTCCGACCTTGCAATGAATTTTATTACCGGCGGTCAGGAAAGCGTCGGGCTTCGAGTCCCAGAACACACGGTTGCACTCGCGCTCTTAAATGAATTTTCTAAAATCGGCGGAAAGGGAATAGCCGCTCCAAGTGCAAATAGATTTGGTCATGTTTCTCCAACGACGGCTACGGCAGTTAAAGAGGAACTCTCAGAATATTTGCTGCCAGAAGATTTGATATTAGATGGAGGACCTTCGCAAGTTGGTGTGGAGTCAACAATTATTGATTGCACGCAAAGCGCACCCCGAATTTTGCGACCGGGTGCAATCACAATTGAAATGATTGAAGAAGCCACCGGTGAAAAGATATCTGGCGTTGGTGACGAAATTAGAGTTAGCGGTTCACTTGAAAACCATTATGCACCCCGGGCGAAAGTACTTTTAAATACGGAAGCAAGAATAGGTGAGGGCTTGATTGCGCTTGCAGATATTCCAACACCATCAGGTGCCATCCGTTTGGCAGAGCCAAGAAACTCAGAGGAATTTGCTCGAGTTATGTATTCCGCGCTTCGTGATGCAGATGCTCGCAAACTTGAAAAAGTTGTGGTGATTGAACCGCTTGGCGAAGGGATAGCAATTGCTATTCGAGATCGCTTGGAACGAGCGTCGAAGGGGAGATAAATCTCCGATAAGATTGCGTCGCATTACGCAGCAAGTGGGGCCTATAGCTCAGTCGGTAGAGCAACGGACTTTTAATCCGTGGGTCGACGGTTCGAGCCCGTCTGGGCCCACTTTATTTATCAAAGTCCTTTTTTAATTTATCCAAATCTGGTTTAGGAATTCTTGGAATATCACCGCGCATAATTCTGCGGAACATATAAATGGAAACTGCGCCGAAGAATGGCCATTCAAATGTGTATACCCACGCTCTCCAATGGCCTTCTTGTGCACGTCCAAATTCAAACCAACCGGCAAGAAGGCAAAGCGGAATAACCGTCACTAGAGTTCCAATAAGAAAATATTTCTGTTTTTGGGTTATTGGTTGCTCAATTTTTTCAATATTTGGGTCACTCTCGTCACGCACCCATTTCGGAGCTTGGAATTCGCTTTCAGTCATCGCCTATTTTTCTCTGCTGCAATTTGCGCATCCACAATCTTTGATTGGAGCTCTTCGGATTTAATCCAGTGATACACGGCGAAAGCCAACCAAATTGTGTCGATAATCATTGCGCCCGACCACATAAGCGATCCACCTCGGCGCTGATCGTTTATTGAGTACATATCGTTGTAAAGCGATCCATGGCTTACATAGATGCTAAAGCCGGTAAGGGTTTCAGGAACCATCATGAGGAACAAAGAAATTACAGAGAGCGCTGGGCTAATTCTTCGGTTTTCAAGCTTTCGATCGAGAAGATTGAAATAGAAAAGGTATGGAATAAGTATGTAAAGCGGAACTTCGATATAAGTGTGAGTCCAAGGATGCTCCATGATGAAGTTATGAGGAGCTGGAAGATGAACGCCAATCATGAGAGCTGCGTAAGTCACCCAACTGATGACCGGATGAGTTGCATATTTGAATAAAGTATTTTTCGGATTAAATGAATCTGGTGTTCCCAAAACCAAAAGCGGTCCAGTAATCATCATCAAAGTTATGTGCTGCACCATGTGAAGTGAGAAATAATCCATCGCGCGTGCGCCAACAGGGGTAATGACCACCGCAAGAATTGATGCAAGGCCTGCTAAAAAATATGTACGCTGAATTCTTGAGCTTCCATGTGCGCGGAAATATTGAAAAGCGATAAAAGCGACGAGAATTAGGATTTCAGGGGCTATTTGCCATGAACTCCAAATATTTCTTTGAATGTCGTGTGCACGCATGATTTTGGAAGGCTAGCCCTGGAACGCTCAAAAGAACAGAATTGATACGCCCAAATCATTGGCTTTACCTAGTGCGAGGCGTACCCTGCTGTGAAAGGCCTCACAGCGAAGGCTCTAATAGTTCTCAACGTGGAGGGTTTATGAATAAGCGGATATTTGCCGCTCTCGGAACAGTGATTCTCGGTGCAGGATTAATCGCCGGAATTGGTTCTTATGTAGCAGCAGCAAAAAATGATCCAGGACATATTGAGGCTGCGTCGGCAGGAACTTACACAGCACCCGATGGCAAGTCATACCCCCACTACACACTTAATTTAAATACTTATCCAAATGCGTTATTTGGTGGGCATCACGGAAAAGATGGTGCTCATCCAGATTGGGTTTCATACGGTGCAGCTGGACCAAATGGTGAAGTGCAACCTGATGCAACTGGTGGAACCAATTACATAGTTCCGGCCCATTCAGCGATCACGATTTCTATTTGGCAGTACGACTCAGGTGAAACTCTCAACAACGATTACTTCGCTCACGTTCGTGGAACTATTGACGGAACAGCAACATTTGTTAAGCGCTACGACGTGGCAGGCAAAACAAATGTGACGCCCGAAGAACAGATAACAAATATTCCTGCAGACATGGTCGGACACACTTTCACAATTCACGGAATGTCTGACGGGCAGAACCAAGTCTTTCTGAGTATCCCTTTGATGATGGCAGATGATGCTGAAGTTACAGCAGCCGAAGAAGAAGGTGGATATACAAACTTCCCAACGAAGACTACTTTCACATTCATCACAGGTGATGCGGGTGAATATGTTTGGAACTGCGAATTCCCTTGCGGTGATGGAACAATCGCACGTTTTGGAAATGCAATGTCAACCATGGGCTTTATGTCCGGACACTTTACGGTGAAGGGATAAATACATGACAAGTTTGCAAACGCCACCAACAAATTCTTGGTGGAAAAAACAAGATGTTAAAAGGCTCTTAGTTCTAACCGTTATCTTCTCTGTAGTAATTGGATACGTTGGATCAACGGTACAAACATGGGCTATGGGAACACCTGCATCTGAAACTATGCAGAATGTAATAAATCTAATTTCACTTTTTACCTGGGTCTCAGCCCCAGTTGCCGGTTTTGTTGCTGCCATTGCGGTTAGCGCGCTACTCGGCAAACATCATTACGGAGATAATCCGCCACCAGAAGCTGATCATGCGATATCAAATTCACCTCGAGGAAATGCAGCGTGGATTGTTATTTCAGCGCTCCTTTGTCTTTTCGCACTTGTAGCTGGATTGATTGCGCTTCAAGAGGAAGACTCACAAATTCTCAATAGCAATGCGATGAGAATTTCTGTCACTGGACAGCAATGGGTTTGGAACTTTGATTATCCAAATTCAAAGGGTGTTCGCAGTAACGTGTTGCATCTTCCTGTTGACCAACCAGTTGTTTTTAACGTTACAAGCAAAGATGTAAAGCACTCATTCTGGATCGTGCAAATGGGTATCAAAGTTGATGCAAATCCAGGTGTCATAACACAGACAGCAGTAACACCAAACACAATTGGA
>WLNK01000067.1 GCA_009699795.1 Actinomycetota bacterium
AACTGAGTCTGAATCAAGACGTGAAAAGCCCGTTAAATCTGAAACAGCCCCCCGCAAGGAGCGCACACGAGTTCGAACAAAGAAATTTTCTTCTTAAGCTAAATCCAGCTTTTCTAATATTGAATATGTCGCTTCTCTAAAATTTTCGGCCACTGAACTTGTCTTTGAGCGTGTAAGTACGCTTACATCCACGCTCTGTGCTGATTCAACTTCTGAACTCGCTTCGATGGCACAGTCAATGTATTCAATTTCTGTTGCAAACTGTTCACCATCTCCAATTTGCAGTGCGAAACTTTGAACAGAACCTGCGAGAGATTTTATTTGTAGCGCCCCACGTAAATCGTGCAGTGTTGATTTCATCGGAATCAGAAAGAGATCAGCAGACTCAATTGCTTGAACAAGTGGTGGGGTAATCGATGAAGATAGGTCGAGAATCACAACTGCATATTCCTGTTCGAGGTTGGTGAGAAATTGGTTGAGCGCATCTTTTTCAAAGGCAGATGCGAGTCTGGAATCTGCTGCGATGAAATCAAATCTCTCTTTTGTTGTATCTGTGAGATTTGTTGTGAGTTTTGTTCCAGATAAAAAATCGGCAGCAGAAGTTCTGGTTCCTTCGCGACCAAGTCGAAAAGTTAGGTCACCTTTAGGGTCGAGGTCTACTAAGAGCGTTTTCTTTCCATATTCAACACAGGCAACTGCAACCGCGTGCGCAACAGTTGTTTTTCCGCTTCCACCAGAAGTATTTGCAACTGCAATTACCTTACTCATGCGGAAATCTTCCAACGTTCGCGTGCAGCCTTTAATAATGGAGGCGTAAGTAGCCATGTGGGCAATACCGACAACGTCGACCTTGATGCACGAAGTGATAAATCAATTATTTTTTGGTCGCCCGGAATTTGTGGCAATCGATAAAGTCTCTTTGCCCATGGCGCAAGAGAGGCTCCTGCTAAGGCTGTAAGCGATGCCCACGCAGGAGCAGCTGGCGTTGCGAATCGAACAACTTTTGGCATCGGAGGAATTGTTAAGAAAAGTGCTGCACGCTTTGCATCATCAGATGCTTCAAGTTCTTTTGATATATCCACAAAATATTTCTGCATTTCCTCAACACTTTTTGGGACTTTTGAACCGTTAATGCCTACAAGTTCTGCAAATAAAACCATTTCGGATAAATACTGATTCTGTTCGGATTCAGAAAGCGCTAACCCGGATCGAATCGCTACATCTAAAAATGAGTCAACCATCGCCATGTGAACCCACAGTAATAAATGCGGATCATCTAACCCAAGTGTGGTGTGAACTTTTCGTACTCTCGCGCTCAGTGCCAGTGCATCTTGCGTTGGTGCGAAAGTAAGAGTTGAAACATAATCTCCAGTTCGTTGTAAACGCCCCCAAGCATCGTCGCGAAAATTCGAATGTGAAGCTACCCCCGCCATAGCAACAGGATGTAACGCCTGCTCAAGTAGAGCGCGAATACCACCAACGGCCATAGAAGCATCGGAATGGATCTTCCATGTGATGGAATCGGGAGAGAAGAGTCCCCTCGGGTCGTGTTCAGATTTCATTACGCAGATAAAACTTTGATTGCATCGACAAGCATCTGAACAGCGATACCTGCGAGCAATAGTCCTGCAATTCGAGCAAGAAGTGTTACGCCGGCATCCTTAATTACTTTCAAAATTGTTGTAGAAGCCATAAGAGTGATTGCAATAACTATATGAACTCCCACGACTGCAAGAATGAGTGCAAATCCTTCGGCAGTCGAATTTACTTGCTGCACGAAGATCATCGTTGCAACGATGGCTCCTGGTCCGGCAAGGACTGGAGTGCCAAGTGGAACAAGTGCAATGTTTTTATCACTTACCGCCTCTCCACCACCGGGACGACCAGTGAGAAGTTCAAGTGATACATAGAGAAGAAGTAATCCGCCTGCTGCTTGTAGGGCTTCTATTGATACGTTCATGTATTCGAGAAGAAAGCGCCCAAAGATTGAGAAAAAAGCAATAACAATAAAAGATACCACCGCTGCTTGCCACGCAAGACGAACTCGCTCTTTAGGGCTTTTATCTGAAACAAGTGCAAGGAAAATTGGAGTTGCACCTGGAGGATCAAGAATTACCAAAAGAGTCACAAATGATTGAATCGCAAAAGTAACAGCGCTTACTTGAACAATGTTCACGGTGTGATGACTCTCCTCTTATCGGCCATGGCTTCTAAACGCTCCCATTGTGCAGGATGTGTGACATTTTCGCCTAACGAGTTGAGCTTTCCAGTGCCGTGATAATCACTCGAACCGGTAACAACGAGGTCTAATTCACGCGCAATTGAATCAAGAGATTGCTGCTCGGATGCATCCTGGTCGCGATGGTTAACCTCAATTCCATTTAGCCCCGCTTCAACCAAGGGAGTAAAAATCTCGGCGTTTAGAATTTGACCACGACGAGAGGCAAATGGGTGAGCGATTACAGCAACACCTCCCGCTTTTCGAATCGTGCGAATTGCATCTTCTGGGGTTGGGGCGATGTTTTCTACATAATATTTAGATGAATTACTTAGCAACTCTCCAAAAGCTTCATCCCTACTTTTTATGATTCCAAGTTCAACGAGCGCATCGGCCAGATGTGGTCTTCCAACTGTCGCACCCACTGGTGCCGCACGCATCACATCTTCCATCGTTACCTTAATTCCATCGGCGCTAAGTAGCTCGACCATTTTTCTCATTCGAGGCACTCTTTGATCGCGAGTTTCGTCAAGCATTTTTTTCATTGCCAAATCTTGGCCATCAAAGAGCATTCCGAGCATGTGCACGCTAATTCCATCAGTCGTTATTGTTGAAACTTCTGCGCCTAAAACAAGGGAGAGAGGCGATCGATGCGCTTTGATTGCATCGCTCCAACCGTCTATTGAATCGTGATCGGTAAGTGCGAGCGTGGTGATGCCTTGTGAAAGTGCCTTATTAATTAATTCTGCTGGGGTGTCGGTGCCATCACTTGCAGTGCTGTGAGTATGAAGATCAATCATTGTTCAACCATTACTTTGGCAGGACGCGTGCGTAGTACGACAAGTGCGCACCCAATCAGAATCAGGACAATTCCTGGAATTACTCCAGTTGGTGGTCGCTGCCCCATCCACCACACCGCTAGAACTGAGCTCACTGGAACTTCAAAAAAGATAATCAGAGAAACAACTGCGGGTGAGACGCGCTTGAGGACTGCATTAAACATCGTATGTCCGAGAATTTGCGCACCAGCTACTAACCCAAGAACGATCCACCACTCTCGAGAATCAAAGCTAAAAATATCCGCACCCGAAATTACCGCAACAGGTAGTGCCGTTATCGCACAAATAAAATAGCAAATTGTGGTGTAACTGGTCGTTTCTAAAGTTTTCTGAGCATTAGAGCCGGCCATCATGTACATGGCGGCAAGGGCTGCAGAAATAATTGCAGCGAGATCTCCTAAAAATGCTCGGAATGAAATTTGAAAATCTATTCCTGAAATTACTAGAACGCCTACAAAACTAACTCCCATGCCAAGCCAAGCTTTCGATGGAATATGACCACCAATAATTTTTACAAAAATCGCAGCAAATATCGGTTGAAGCGCAACGAGCGCAGTACCTGCTGCAACTGTTGTCATTCGCATTGCCAAAAAGAATGCATAAAAGTGCGTGGCAAGTAATACGCCAGCTATGAATGCCCATTTAACGCCGGCGCGATCTGCTTTATGTCGAAGGGCGAATGGTGCTGTAACTATTGAGCCACCAAGGTTTCGCCAAAAAATTAGCGTAAGGACCGGCATGGCGCTCATTGCAATAAGTGGCCCAGATGTACCGATACCGATAATTCCAAGACCTAGGCGAATGAGGTCATTTCGTGCAGGAATTTCAATATGGCTCTGCCCATTATTACTGGATAGTTTTGAATGTTGCGCCATGGAAGAACCGTAGCCGATACCCTTAGTTCTATGAGCGGCAAAGTACTTAATCGCGTATTTATCGCCCGCCTCGCCGGAACTGCAGTCTTTGATCCAAATGGAGATCCAGTCGGAAAGGTGCGCGATGCTGTCGCGACCCTTCGTACAAATAACCAAGCTCCAAGAATTCTTGGTCTTGTTGTTGAAGTTCCGCTACGTCGTCGTGTATTTGTTCCAATCACTCGAGTTACATCGATTGAATCTGGAGCAGTGGTAATTACTGGTCTTGTAAATATGCGCCGATTCGATACTCGTACAGGTGAAATTCTTGTGCTTGGCGAACTATTGGATCGTTCAATAACAATGGTTGAAAATAATGAATCGGTTGTTGTTGAAGATATGGGTATGGAACAAAATCGGACAGGTGACTGGCTCATTACACGAGTGCACATCATGCGCAAGGGAAGAGGTTTGCGCCGAAAAGGTGCAACTTCAACTGTCATGTGGGAAGAAGTAACCGGCTTTGCATTTCCAGAGCAAAATCAAGGCGTTGCAAATCTTCTCTCGACACTTGGAAATCTTCGAGCCGCAGATTTGGCTGCTGTAATTCAAGATTTGGCGCCAAAACGCCGTGCTGAAGTTGCTCGAGCACTTGATGACGAGAGACTTGCAGATGTCATGCAAGAAATGGATGAAGCAGAGCGAGTACAACTTCTAGCTGAACTCGAAGGAGAGCGCGCTGCCGACGTTTTGGAGGAGATGGATCCAGATGATGCTGCCGACTTGCTTCGTGAAGTTGGAGAAGAGCGCGCACAGCAATTAATTGAACTCATGGAGCCAGAAGATGCAGAAGATGTTCTGCGCTTAATGACGTACGAGGATTATTCTGCTGGCGGAATGATGACAACAGAACCGATCATCATGACCGCCGATTACTCCGTCGCTGATGCTCTTGCCGCAGTTCGCAGAAGCGAGATGTCACCAGCGCTAGCTTCTCAAGTATTTATTTGTCGCCAACCACTTGAAACTCCAACTGGTCGATATATCG
>WLNK01000068.1 GCA_009699795.1 Actinomycetota bacterium
GTTGGTTAGCGCGCCGCCCTGTCACGGCGGAGGTCGCGGGTTCAAGTCCCGTCCGGGTCGCGAGAAGAGAGTGTCCACACACTCTCTTCTTTTTTAACACAATTAAATAACGGCTCGGTAGCTCAGTTGGTACGAGCGCGCGACTGAAAATCGTGAGGTCGACAGTTCGATCCTGTCCCGAGCCACTCTAGTTTTTTTATAGAAATAAATTGCTTGGTTAAATAAATATTATGAATTAACCAGCTGCAGATCCTGAAGAACCTGACTTGCGCTGAAAACGTCCAGGTGCGCCACCAGTTGCTTGTCCACCAGAAACTTTTGATCCTGCACTTCGACCTGACGTTGGCGCGGCGTTCTTCTTTTTCTTTGCTTCGATTGCAGCTAAGAATTTTGCCTTGGCGTCATCGCTTGGTTTTCCATTATCGGTCATGGCTTAAGTCTACTCGCTTGGAATGCGAAGGAAGAGCGCCAACTTTACAAGCCACGCAAGAGCCCCAAAAATTATGAGGGGAGTTCCGGCTTGTTCTGGCCATTTATAAATCGCAACTGCAATAACGCCATAGAAAATGGCAAGGCCCCAAAGCAAAAAGGCAGTCGTTCGACGAGCAATTCCGATCCTTACCAATCGGTGTGAGAGATGATCTCGACCGCCAGTTAGTGGCGAAATTCCTCGGTAAATGCGTGATGTGACCGCAACAGTTGTGTCGAGAATCGGAACAGCCATGAGTGCAAGTGGAATCGCTAGCGATGCAAGTTGCGAACTCACATCTGGACGCAAGCGAATAGTTAGAACCGAAACAATAATTCCTAGAAAGAGTGCTCCGGCATCTCCCATGTAAATCTTTGCTGGCGCACGGTTCCATATTAAAAATCCTGCCGTTGCCCCTGCTGTGACAATAGCCAGGGCGCTTACAAGAATTTGTTGGCGGTCAAAGGCAATCAAGAATAAGAATGTGGAGATTACTGCAACGGTTCCCGCGGCTCCCCCATCTAAATTATCGAAGAAATTAATTGAATTGCATACGCCCACGATCCAGAAAATGGATATTGCGTAATTCAAAACCGTATTTCCAAAGGCAACACCCATGGTGTTGGTCAGAGTCAAAATTGTTGCAACCACTGCACCCGTTGCGGTCTGAGCCAGCAAGCGCGGCCAAGGTTGTAACCCTCGAAGATCATCGAGCAAACCCATCGCTGAAATAGCAATTGCGGGGACCAGAACAAAACTGGCTAAACGAAATGTCTCCATTGAGAAATCAACCGCCAGAAGCGATGCATATGAGGCAACTACAACACCGATCGCAATTGCTACGCCGCCCAGATAAGGCACAGGTTCCTTTTGCTCCTTGCGTGAAATATTGGGAGCATCTACAGCGCCAACGCTGATTGCAACTTTGCGCATTATTGGCGTGAGGGCCCCAACAAAAATAAAGGTGAGGGCGCCCAAAATAAGGAATTGGCTAAATGAATAATCCATAAATCTAAAACTTACTTATCGCTCTTAAAATAATTCTGACGAAGATCATCAACTTCTGATTTACGGAAGCGACGATGTCCACCAAGCGTTCTAATTGAGGTGAGTTTTCCCGCCTTTGCCCAACGTGTAACTGTCTTTGGATCTACGCCGAATAAATCGGCGACTTCACGTGGAGTTAGGAGTACTTCTGCGTCTGGTAGACGGTTCATTGGTTACTCCTGGATTGGGGACGGCGGCACTTTGTCCGTTTTGTACTTTAACGCCCGAAGTATCTGCTATTTAATGAAGTAATTGCAACTAGAGGCTAGATTCAATTCCCTGCACTTCACGCCATCTTGAGACAAGGCGCTCATAGCCTTGTCCTGCCAGTGCTCCGTCTCCGGAGGCAAGTCCGGCCAAACTCGTTAATACATCTTCTACCGATGTATCTGCGCTCAATCCGTCTTGGCCTTGGGCACGAAGAAGTGAATCTAAATAACTGGCAAGTCCGCCGTAGTCGAGTTCTACAAGTGATTGCGGATGAAATAGCTCGAGCCAATCAAGGAGATGTTGGATCTCTGCCTCAACTGGTCCTTCGCCGAATGAGCGAACAACAGTTTCGTGTGCAACTTGGGTACGAGCTTTTGCATCTGAAATCTTTGTTCGATACATGCAGAAAACACCGTCAGAATCCGTACCTGTGATTTTCTCTTCAGGTAAGAAAATTGAAAACCATCGGGGAGGAATGACCCAAGTTTCGGTCAAGATATGCGGAACTCGATCTTCCAAAAGATCAACCCCGGCGGTTATTACCTCTTCCAAACCAGGTGGAATAAAAATAGGAACCAGCGACGGGGGTGAAGAATCCTTGAAATTATCGAGTGCGGCCCAACATCTTGTGGCAGTTGACCACGGAGAAATAAATCTCTCGCCATTCACGTCTAATACATGTGCACCATCTGGCCGGCCTGTTGGTGGTTCGGGGAAGACTAATCTGCGCAGCGCTAATTCTTGTTCAACTCTTCGTGAATCTATATTCGCATCTAGCTCTTGCCAACGAAGTCGATCTGCAGGTTCAAACGCTGAAAGTGGTTCGTAAATTCGAAGCGAAGCAACGTACGGAGTAGGCCTCACAGATTGGGCCTAACTACGCTCTTGGGATGTAGTTACCTTCAGCGAAAGGATCATCGTCATCGTGCGCACGCTTTGATGAATCCTCGCCATGAAGTTCTTTTGCAAGACGATCAAGATCCATCTCTTGTGAGTTGTACTTGAGATCTCTTGCGACTTTTGTTTGCTTAGCTTTTGCGCGGCCTCTACCCATGGGGTGGCCTCCTTATCAATCGCTTTTCCGTCAAGACGCGTAGGTTATCGCTTCTTGTAGTTGCCTTCCAAAGATGACGCACCGGGGCCACTTTGAGCCTGAACTGAGCCTGCAACCCAGGCTTTCATGCCTCGGGCGGCAAGGGATGTCACGGTGAGATCGGCGATGCTTGGATCAACGACGGCCACCATTCCGATGCCACAGTTCCATGTTCGTTCCATATCGTCTTGCGGAGTACCAGCAGTTTTTGCCATGAACTCCATAGCAGCCGGTAACTCCCAAGTGGAACGATCATATTTTGCATTTAATCCATCCGGAATAACTCGTGCAGTGTTATCGGCAAGTCCGCCACCAGTGATGTGAGAAAAAGTGCGCAACTTTTCTTTCTGCGACTTAATGAGAGCTAGACAATCGAGAGTGTAAATCTCAGTGGGAGTCAAAAGAATCTCTCCAAGGGACTTATCAAATCCTTCGTAAGTTCTTGTTAAATCTAATTTCTGGGTTGCAAGAATGTGTCGCACAAGAGAATATCCATTTGCATGAAATCCACTTGCTGGCATTGCAATCAAAACATCTCCAGCTTTTACTCGATGTGATCCAAGTTGATTGTCGGCATCAACAACTCCTGTTGCCGCACCTGCAATATCGAATTCATCTTCTTTGAGAAGTCCAGGGTGTTCTGCTGTTTCCCCACCGATGAGCGCGGTATTTGCTTTCTGACATCCGCGCGCAATTCCGCCAACAATTTCTGCAATTCGCTCAGGAATTACTTTGCCGACTGCGATGTAATCCGTCATAAATAGCGGTTCGGCGCCGCAGACAACTAAATCGTCAACAACCATCGCTACAAGATCTTCGCCGATGGTGTCGTACTTTCCCATTGCTCGGGCAATCTCTGTCTTGGTTCCGACACCATCTGTTGAGGTTGCGAGAAGTGGTTGCTTGTAATTCTTTAACGCCGATGCATCGAAGAGTCCCGCAAAGCCGCCAATTCCACCCATAACTTCTGGCCGCTGTGCTTTTGCAATAGAGGCTTTCATTAATTCAACTGCGCGGTCTCCCGCATCAATATCTACACCTGAATCTTTATAAGTGCTCATGAATTTACCTCAGTAATTTCAAGACGCATCTTTCCTTCAGACATATCTGCTGGAATCGCAATTGGATATTTTCCAGAAAAACATGCTGTGCAAAGTTTCTCCGCAGAAATAGTTGTGGATTCAATTAACTGTTCTTCTGAAATATAAGCCAGTGAATCCGCACCAATTGATCGGCGAATTTCTTCAGTATCTAGACCGCTTGCGATAAGTTCGGCGCGCGTTGCAAAATCGATACCGTAAAAACAAGGCCATTTAACTGGTGGACTTGAAATTCGGACGTGAATTTCGCGAGCACCAGCTTCACGAAGCATTCGAACAATTGCTCGTTGTGTATTTCCGCGAACAATAGAGTCGTCAACAACAACGATCCGCTTTCCTTCAATAATTTCACGAAGAGGGTTTAGTTTGAGGCGAATACCTAACTGGCGAATAGTTTGAGACGGTTGAATAAATGTGCGACCTACATACGAATTTTTTACAAACCCAGTTCCGTATGGAATTCCAGAACCTTGTGCGTATCCGATTGCTGCAGGAGTACCGGACTCTGGAACGGGGATAACTAAATCTGCTTCAACCGGTGCAGCTTTCGCCAGACGTCGGCCGATCTCGACGCGAGTTGCATGAACTCCACGACCGGCAATTGAAGTGTCAGGTCGTGCAAGATAGACATATTCAAATATGCAACCTTTAGGTTCAGGAGTTGCCCACATCTCTGAACGGATACCTTCTTCGTTAATTGCTAAGAATTCTCCTGGTTCAACTTCGCGAACAAATGCTGCGCCAACGATATCCAGCGCTGCAGTTTCGGATGCAACGACCCAGCCGCGTTCAAGCTTTCCAATCACTAGCGGGCGCACGCCATGGCGATCGCGTGCGGCATACAAAGTATGTTCATCCATAAATACCAATGAAAAAGCGCCTTCAAGTTTTGGAAGTACCGCAAGCGCACTTGCTTCAACGTTCTTCTCATCTTGCAAGCCGATAAGTGCAGTCATGATTTCTGTATCAGTTGTCGCACCGCGCTCATTTGGCGCTGTTTTCTCAAGCTTTTGCACCATCTCGGCTAA
>WLNK01000069.1 GCA_009699795.1 Actinomycetota bacterium
CACTTACAGATGCAGGATTTAGTGACTCAGCCGGTGCATTTGCCATTACCGCTCTTTGGATTGCAATTTTAATTGGTCGGCTTGGTGGAGATTGGATGATTGATAAATTCGGGCGAGTAAGAGCCGTTCAAATTTCCCTATTCGTCACGATTGCTGGAGTCACAATATTTACAGCAAGCGATCTCATTCATATTCCATTTATCGGTCTTTTCTTATGGGGCCTTGGAATGTCTAATGGTTTCCCAATGATGATCTCTGCAATGGGAGATGATTTAAAGTGGGCAACACCGCGAGTAAATATGATTATTTCAATGGTTTATCTCTCATCACTAACTGCGGGTCCTGCTTTGGGTGCGGTTGGCCAAGTTGTGGGGCTTTATGCTGCATTTGGTGTTCCGCTAATCTTTTTAGTAGTTGCAACTTTCTTTACAAAAAGTGCGACGCCGCTTAAAGCTAATTAATTTTCAGTTATTTCCGGGTTAGTTCTGCGCATCGGCATCTTTGTAATCGGATAACTCAAATCACCTAAGAAGTGAGCGATTACCGCACTTACCAAACCAGGTTTTTCTTTTGGAACTCCGTGCGAGGCTCCAGGAATTATCGAGAGCTGACCCAGCGGCAGTGCTTCATACATCGAGATCGTGTGTGCATGAGAGACAACGTCATCATCGCCAACTAAAACAAGGACCGGACATTGAATCTTCGCTAAATCATCTTTTGTTAGATCTGGTTCGACCTTCCAGATACCAAGCATCTTTTGAATCTTTTCATTGAGGGTATGAGGGGCATCTGGTGAAGTTAAGTTGTATTCGGCCTGGTCTTCTTCGCCAGCTGGTTCAAATGGCATGTCATGTGGAACGCCGCTGTGATGGTAGTTGGCGCCAATTGCAACAATTGATTTCACTAAATCAGGCCGCTTAATAGCAACCATCAACGCAATATTTCCGCCGTCACTCCACCCGACCAAATGTGCGGGTTCTTTTACAACATCTTCAAGGTAAGCAATTGCTTCATTAGTTTGAAATTCAAAGTGAAAACTTCCCACTTGATCACCAGTAAATCCATGACCGGTGCGGTCGTATGCATAGATATGAAAATCATCTTCGAGCTCGGGAACAATGGCGTAATCCCAATGGGAAGTTTGGCTCAGCCCACCATGCAATAAAAGAAGTGCTTCATTATCGGAATTTCCGTTATCCCATTCATAGTTATAGATCTGGTGACCGCGCAGGTTTATATATTCAGGCAACGAAATAAACCTTACTGAGAATCCATAATGTGGCGATTACCTCGATCGTATGTGAGGTAATTCCATAACCAGTCTGCAACAACTCCTACTTTGTTTCTTCCACCAAGTAGATAGAAAAGGTGAAGCCAGAGCCAGGCATACCAAGCCAGAACACCTGTCATTTTAAAGTTCTTAACTTGAACAATCGCTTTGTGGCGACCGATGGTTGCCATCGAACCTTTATCGCGATATTTAAATGGCAGTAGCGCTTGTCCTTTTTTCATGCGGATAATTTGTTTTGCAACGAATCGGCCTTGTTGCAGCGCAACAGGTGCAACCATTGGATAAAAACGTCCATCACTATTCTTTGTTCCGTTGATATCGCCAATTGCCCAGATGTTTGGGTAGTTTGAAACTTGAAGCGTGTCATCGCTCTGGATGCGAGTATTGACTATCGGCAAATTAAGAATGCCACCAGTGGGTTCACCCTTAACTCCTGCAGCCCAAATTGTTACCTCTGATGGGATTGGGTTTCCACCCTTAATTAAAATTTGGCGCGGCTTGATTTCCGCAACAGCGGTGTTAAGAAGAACTTTTACGCCGAGTTTTTCTAAATCTCGCTGAGCACGGGCAGAAAGCTTTTCACTAAACATCGGCAGAATTCTGGGCCCGGCTTCAATTAAATAAATATCTATGTGGGCTGAAGCATTTGCTTCATCATTTTTTAGTGGACCGTTTTTTAACTCAGCAAGGGCGCCAGCCATTTCAACGCCAGTCGGTCCGCCACCTACAACGCTGAGTGAAAGTCTGGTGTTATCTTCGAAACGGCATAGATCTTCAAAACGTCGTAAAACTTCTGCGCGGATTGCGATTGCTTCATGCACGCTCTTCATTCCAAGTGCGATATCTGAGACGCCTGGAATTCCAAAGTCTGCGGTGGCAGATCCCAGGGCGACAATTAAATGATCAAAATCCAAAACTTCTGAGCTGTCGAGTTTTACAGATTTATTTTTATGATCCACCGAAATCGGTGAGCCCATACGAAACTTTATTTTTGTATCGCGGATTGCACCGCGAATTGGGTGAGCTACGTGGTCTGCCGCCAACCCCGCAGTAGATACTTGGTAGAGAAGTGGCAAGAAAGTTTGAAAGTTGTGGCGATCAACGAGGGTTACATCTGCTTCTTTCGCGAGTGCTTTTGCCGCGATTAATCCGCCAAATCCGGCGCCAAGAATTACTACCTTTGGTCGCGTAGAAGAAGTCATGGGAGCAGTCTAGGCTCTTCGGTATGAACTCGCCTATTGATAAAAGACAGATTCTGGTTACAGGGGCATCTGGTTATGTAGGTGGGCGCTTGGTGCGTAATCTCGTTGAAGAAAACTTTGATGTCCGAGTCCTAGTGCGCGATAAGAACAAGATGAAGGATCAACCTTGGGGTAACCGAGTAGAAATTATTGAAGGAAATGCAAATAATCCCGAGGATTTAACTCGAGCACTTAAAAATGTTCATACCGCTTTCTATTTATTGCACTCGATAAATCTTGGAAAAGATTTTGATGAAATCGAATCCGAAATGGCTCGCAATTTTGCCAAGGCTGCTGAAGATCAAGATGTAAAACAAATTGTTTATCTTGGTGGAATCGCAAACGATGAAAATCGCAGCCAACATTTAGCTTCACGAATGAATACTGGATTTCAGCTAACTTCCGGAAAAGTTCCAGTGCTAGAACTCCGCGCTGGAATCATTATTGGTTCAGGTTCTGCTTCTTTTGAAATGTTGCGCCACCTCACCCACAGATTGCCCGTTATGACTACGCCAAAATGGGTTTCTAATCGCACTCAACCAATTTCAATTCGTGACGTCTTGTATTACTTAAAGCAAGCCGCTCAACTCGAAGTTCCAGTTGATCGTATCTGCGATATTGGCGGCCCAGAAGTTCTTTCATACGCGGACATGATGCAGAAATTTGCGAAGCTTTCCGGATTACGCAAAAGATGGATTATTCAAGTTCCAGTCCTTACTCCAAAACTTTCAAGTCTTTGGATTGGTTTTGTAACGCCAGTTCCAACTTCTCTTGCCAGGCCGCTAGTTGAATCACTCATTAGCGAAGTTGTTGCTGACCCAAAGAAGAGCATCGATTCAGTTATTCCTAAACCTGCCGAAGGTTTATTAAATGTGGAAAGTGCAATCACGCTCGCTCTTTCGCGAATTGCAGATCACAACGTTGCTACACGTTGGTCAGATGCAACATTTCCAACAGCTCCTTGGCAAAAAGCGCAGAACGATCCTGACTGGGCTGGTGAAATGCTTTTGCGTGATAGCCGAGAAATATTTACAACAAAAAGCGTTGAAAGTGTTTGGGAAAAAATTGAAGCAATCGGCGGAGATAACGGTTGGTATGGCTCTGACTGGCTCTGGTATTTGCGAGGGCTACTCGATCGACTTTTTGGTGGCGTAGGACTTCGCCGTGGCCGTCGTGATTCAGAGACTCTTCGAGTTGGTGAAAGTTTAGATTTTTGGCGAGTTGAAGCGCTAGAAAAAAATCATCGATTAAAACTTTATGCTGAAATGATTTTGCCCGGAAAAGCGTGGCTCGAATTTACTGTTGATAGCGTCGATGGAAAAACACGAGTTGTTCAGGTAGCGATTTTCGCCCCACGAGGACTTGGCGGTCAGCTCTATTGGTATTCGGTTCTTCCGCTACATGTATTTCTATTCCCGACCATGCTTCGTAATATTGTTAAAAGCGCCCGAGGTTAAATCCCACACTTTTACTTAACCCACACTTACCATTAGTCATATGTCCGCCGTAGAGAACAACGAAATCGGGAGTTCAGTTTTAACTGATCTTGAGGTCCGAATTCTGGATTTCGAAAGCAATTGGTGGAGATTCGCGGGAGCCAAAGAGTCTGCAATAAAGGAACTCTTCGACCTCACCGCCCCTCGTTATTACCAACTCCTCAACGATTTGATCGACCGCGAAGATGCTCTGGCGGCAGCTCCTATGCTCGTAAAGCGCTTACGCCGTCTGCGCGAGGCGAGAATGCAGGCTCGGAGCGCTCGCTAAATCTTTCGTTTTGCGCACGGGAATAAGCTCGCGTAGATTTGGCGTTAGCACTCTCGGGGTGTGAGTGATAAACGCCCCGCATGAGGAAACGAACGACTAAATATCAAGGAGCAAATCCATGGCAAAGCAGATTGCCTTTAACGAAGAAGCACGTCGCGGATTAGAGCGCGGCATGAATGTTCTAGCGGATGCAGTCAAGGTAACTCTTGGACCCCGCGGACGTAACGTTGTTCTTGAAAAGAAGTGGGGCGCCCCAACAATTACCAATGACGGCGTATCCATTGCGAAAGAAATTGAACTTGATGATCCATGGGAAAAAATTGGCGCAGAGCTAGTTAAGGAAGTTGCTAAGAAGACAGACGATGTCGCTGGCGATGGAACAACAACTGCAACAGTTTTGGCACAGGCGCTCGTACGCGAAGGTCTTCGCAACGTAGCGGCGGGATCAAACCCAATGGCGCTAAAGCGTGGAATCGAAAAGGCAGTAGCGGCAATTGTTGCTGAGCTTTCATCGATGGCAAAGAGTGTTGATTCAAAGGAACAGATCGCAGCAACAGCATCTATCTCTGCAGCAGATGCAACTATCGGCGAGATGATTGCTGAAGCGATGGACAA
>WLNK01000007.1 GCA_009699795.1 Actinomycetota bacterium
AACAAGTGTTTAGATGGCGCGATTTCTCGCCAAGAACCATGTGGCGTTTGGGGCGGACAACTTATTGAAGATGGAGTAATTATTGAACGCAAGCGTCGTGCAGGTCGCCCTCCACGTATTGCGGCGTTCATGTAATTCTGGATCCGTCAAAAAATTCTGGCTTACTTGCTAGAGACTTGGTTCGTTAAAGTCTCTTCGCTTCGTAAGCCAGAATTTTTTTGCTCGGAATCCCTTAGGGTCTCTCGCTTGGCCAGGAAGAGCTCTCATAATTTCCGGCGAGGGTTTAAGAATTAAGTAAGGGATGCGGGAGCGATTTCTGGGAACCAGGAGAGGGCTTCATCACGGAAGTTTCCTTCAGCTTCGAGCTGGCAGAAAATTCCGGTGGTTCCAAGTGTTACGCGGTGAATAAGTACATATTCAGCTGGAAGATTTAACTGGAAGCCGATGCGCGCAGTTGGGTTTCGTGGATCACCAACACGCGCGCTTTGATCTCGTAACCATTCGCGCGTGTATTTAAAAGTTTCTGTACGAAGTGGTTCGACAAGTGGCACTAGGAAGTCGAGCACTAATTGAGGATCAACATTTACATCAGGCAAAATAAATCCGTCTTTTTTAAATCCGTCATAAAGTGCTTGCGCGTCATCGTCTAGTGCATGCTTGAGAAGATTTTTAAATGGTTCAGGGAAACCATTGGGAAGTCGATTGCATGCTCCAAAATCGAGAACTCCTATGCGGCCATCAGCTAAAAGGCGGAAGTTTCCCGGGTGTGGATCAGCGTGAAGTAGGCCAGCTCTCTCTGGCGCGGTGAAGTGAAAACGTGCCAAACGAAAGCCCGCGTTATTGCGCTCTTCTTGGGAGCCTTCAGAAATCACCTTGGAGAGTGGCTTGCCTTCTAGCCATTCGCTGACAAGGACTTTATCCGTGGCGGTGACAACCTTTGGAATCGCAACATCTGGATCATTTTCATAGGCATTCCAACATGCAGTCTGCGCCTCGGCCTCAAATTTGTAATCGACTTCTTCAATGATGCGCGCTCGAAGTTCTTCAAGCAGCGGTTGCATATCAAGGCCCGGTAAAACGAGTTGGAAGACTTTGGAAAATCTTTGAATCTGATTCAAATCCGATATGAGCGCTTCGGCGGCACCGGGATATTGAATTTTTACAGCAACAGCTCGTCCATCTTTCCATTGCGCTTTATGTACTTGGCCAATAGATGCAGCAGCAACCGGCACGTCGTCAAAAGATGCGAAATTATCTCGCCAATCTTCACCCAACTCTTTTGCCAAAACTTTGTGAACAACGCGAGCAGGAAGTGGCGGGGCTGCTTCTTGAAGTTTTGTAAGTGTCTCGCGATATGGCTTTGCAATATTTTCAGGAAGTGCTGCTTCAAATACAGAGAGCGCTTGCCCGAACTTCATCGCTCCGCCTTTGAGTTCCCCAAGAACTTTAAACATTTGCGCCGCAGTTTTTTCTTGAATTTCTGTAAGTACAACCGAAGATGATTGTCCGACTAATTGTTTTCCTAAACCGAGAGCACTGCGCCCCGCTAAACCGACCGGGATTGAGATCATCTTGGCTGAACGCGCAGCCGTAGAACTCGGAATCTCTTGATCGGACATAGCGCTAATGGTGCCGAACTTTCGGGTTAAGCGCTAACTGAAACTGAGCTACCAATTACATCCGCACGAAGGATGGCGCGCTATAGCGATGTGTTTCGCGCTACATAATGAGAGTAAATCCACGGTGATAATCGAACCCATCAGATCGCATGTTCCTGTATCAATAAGTTGGATAACAATTGAGGCAACAAGGGCCGATAAGAAGTGAGCTCCAACAACTGGTAATTCTGCAGTTGTTTCTCCAGTTCGAACTATTTCTGCACCAGCTTCACTTTGTTCATTTTCAAGTAGTTCTACGCAGCGATTGCAAGGAGTTTGACCTGGCTTCACAATCGGTCCAAGCGTCAGGCAAGCACCTTCGACTTCACCAATAATTAAGTGTTGCTGTCCGGCAGACATCCAAAGTGAACGTATAACCGGATCGATCTCACCAAAATGGATCTTTAGTGTTTGCTCTTTAAAATCGCCTTCAAGTTCTTGAGCACTTTCAACTTTATCCAAAGGAAGAAGTGAGATTTCTTTAGATAGTTCATTTGTTCGGGCTTTGAAAGTTTTACCTAAATCTGTAGAGCGGATTGATCCAGCCTCGATATCGGTATCAGTTATTAACGGCGAGTTTTGGCGATAGCCCAATCCAAATTGGGTATGCGTAACACCGCTTGCGAGAAGAAGTGCAAAGAGTTGTGTGGCTGCGCGCGAGTGTCCTGAAATTTCTACATGTGCAAGATGTCGTTGATTGATTATTTCTATTCCTGAATCAATAACGCCAGGTACCCAACGAGATTGAATTAATTCGGGTTCAATCTTTTTCTTCAATTGCTCAAATGAAGCATCGCCCTTATGCGCACTAGCAACTTTTGCTTTTTCTGTAATAGCTGAGATATAACGCTCTGAAACGCGAATCTTGCTCTGCTGGCTTTCGATCAAACCACAATCATTGAGTTGGGTCGTAAGTTCTGAGATTTGCACTGAAGTGTGCTCAGATGAATCGAGAATTTCTTGGAGTAATTGTTCAGTCTGTTCTGTAGCTGCATTTGCAGCAAAATATTCGAAAATTGCGCGAGCGCATTTCGATTGAAATCCGACTCTTGTTCTCGGCGTACCGATAAAGAAAAATTCCGGATCTTTCGAAGCGTAGAGAGCGACGCCTTGTTTGAGTCGAATAGGACGAGTTTGCAATTCGTTGGTAGTCATCGGCAAAGAGTGTCTTTTGCGGTGACATCGCGCTAAGGGCAAACTTCAAAGTTGTGCGCAGATGCGAGTAATTTGTACTTACGGTGATAAAAGAATTCGCCCCGTTCAACTATTGAGTTTTCACTCAATGGGCTAAACGGGGCGAACTTTAAGTCTTGGGTGGTTTTACTGTGCCTTACCGAGGATGCGATTTACCTTGGTGCCACAGACTGGGCAAATGCCCTGTGCCATGCGACGACCAGAGTCTGAGATCTTTACAGTTCCCTCAAAATCACGCTTCTCTTTGCACTTAACGCAGTAAGCGTCACCCTTGTATGTCTCTGCCATTTTGCTCTCCAATCGCCGCTTGAGCTCGAAGCGCTCATGCGTGCATACACGACGATACCCCTGCGTACGCTCAAATCTGGGTTTTTGCGCCTACTTTGTGCGTAGTTTTTTCAGCTCAACAGGCTCAGCCAGCGCTCGTTCTGCCGCCTCATACCCGTCTAGATAGGCGCTGGCCAGCTCCGAGCCCTCAAAGCGGCTAAGGAGCTCTGTGAACTCGGCACCATGGTCAAAATGGCGCAGATGAATAGCTTCATGGAAAAGGACGTAATCGAGGGCGTAATCAGGGGCAAGTTTGAGGCGATCAGAGATACGGATCGTCTGGTCAAGGCCGGTACACGAGCCCCAACGCTCACGCATTGTTCGCCAGGCCACCGATACAGGGCGTTCAGTAATTTGCGGGGCTAATTCACTTAAGAGTTCATCAATGCGCTTGGCAAGTGCCTGCTCAGTGGGAGTTTTGCTCTCTTCCTGACTTCGGATCTTGGCAATCATCTCTGGAACTATCGCTCGTTCATCTGCCTTACTCATTCTTGCTGGAATCGAAACGATAATTCGCCCGCCTTGGCGATAGGCCGAGATATTTCGCTTTCTCCGGGCGGATCGAATAACCAAAATCTCGCCCTCATCTATTCCGGGCAGAGTCATGCCCTCATCAAATGGGGTATCGGATTCCACAAATAAAAAGTACTCGCCCATTCTTTAATATTGAGAAATCTCAAGTACGTGTTGAGGGATTTGTTAATTATTTCTTTAAAAATTATTTTGCTATATATGAATAAATGCCGGTGTGTCAAAGCGGTTGCTATTTGATTATGGCTTCATTTCCACATAAGTTGCGCTTACGAAGTCCTCGGATAACTATTTACACATCTGCAAGGGGAAGGCAGATATGTGAATGTGCGCCCGGGGACTTCGCTTTTATTGTGGCGGACAGAGTCGCGTTAAATTAGCCCAGAAAGATCATCGGGAATAGTTGTGGAGTTAAGAAAGTTTTCCGGCGCAAGTAAATCTTCGGCAGTTGGCAGTAATCCGCCCCAAATTTGATCACGCTGGGCAACATCTTTGATCTCACGAATCTTTGACCAAAACGCGCTCGCCTCGCGTGAAAGCTTGGGCGAAACTTTTAATCCGAGCATCGTTGAAAATAACTTTTCTGCAGGAGCAGATGCCGCACGTCGTCGCCTAAAAGTTTCTCTGAGAGCCTGGATTGAAGGTAATCGATCTCCGGCTGCAAGTGTTGTGACTTCATCTGCCCAACCTTCGATAAGTGCAAGTACCGTTTCAAGTTTTGCGAGCGCAATTTTTTGCGAAGGAGAATCCTCTGGAGTAAATACACCGGCATCAAGATTTAAAGTGAAAGCGTTGTTCTGGTCCATATTCGAGGGATCAAAATTTGTTGGATCCATCTGCATATTTTCAAAGGCTGATTCTGCTTGTCTTTGAATTGCATCGATATCAATATGGATTCCTTTTCCATATTCAGCTATTGAACTCTGCATATATGAAACAAGCCAAGGATTATGGGCGAAAAGTCTGGCAACAGCCCCTTCGCGAAGCGCGTGATAGATGAATACTTCAGATTTTGGAATCTCAAGATCAGTCGACCATTTCTCGATATTTTCTGGAATTACGAGTGGTTTTGCAGGATCAAGAAGTGGCAAACCAACATCATGTGCGCCGGTTACTTCAGTTGCGAGAGCGCCAATCGATTGTCCTAGCTGAGTAGCAATCATCGTCCCAATAAATGAACGCAGAATTGTTGTAATCATTTCAATCGGTGCCTGGTTTGCGGCATCCTCTGCACTTTCGCTTTGGCCAGCGACTGCTTCATCCAGGAGCGCGCTGATTGCAGATGCAAGACCAGCAGCAAGTGGCTCCATTGTTCGTTGCCAACCGGCGAGAGTGATATCTACCCAATCTGCGCGGCTTGCAGCAAGGGAAGTGGCGCTACCGGAACCGGAAGTCGCTGGGAATGAGGTGGCTTCATTGAGCCAAATCTCAGCAATTTCAAATGCATTTTCAACAACAGATAAATCTTTTGTACCAAGTGGTGAAAGGCCTTGTGCAGAGACGAATTTCTTAGCAGTTTCGCGAACTGTTGCTTGCGGCAAAACCTCGCCAGCTTGAGCCTGACCCCCGAAAATATTTGCAAATGGATTTACAAAACCAGTCGTATTTATCCCGAGCTTTTCAAATTGCTCTTTCATTTGTTCTTGCATGGCGCGCATCATGGCGTTGAAGTCTGGTTCTTTCCCAGGTTCATCTGGAGTGCCATCTGGTGTGAAACCAAAGGGGGACATGTGCGCTCCTTTCGCAGAATTAACTTTCTGGTTGAGTACTTTCTAACGTTAACGCTATATCAGGCTATAACAATCTCAACCCGAGTTTTCTTCCCGCCAGCAGTAGGCTTTGATACATGTCCAATGCATTTATGGCCCTCATCTGGTGGGTTATTCCAGCGCTCGGACTCATCGCAGCGATTGTCTACGTAGTGTGGGTTACAAAATTCGAGGGGAAATATCGAGCCCAAACCAATCGATCCGTTGATTCATTTCAGAAATTTCAGCAAACTTTTGGCGCCCAGGGCGCAAGTGGCCAAGGACAGAAAGATCCCACCCAACGAAATTCAAATTTGGGCGACCCCAATTTAGATAGTGGCGACTATCCGTATAAGAAATTAAATCCATAAGCTCAATGCGATTTTCTACTCTCCCCAAGTTTGTAACTTTTGTACTCACTCTTTTCTTTGCGGTTGCACTCGTGGCGCCACTTCCTTTTGCAATCATTACCCCGGGCCATGCAATCAATGTCTTTGATGGGCTCATAAAAGAATCCAAATCAAGTGGCTCAAAGATTGAATTCAATAAAGCTGATGGCAAGTTACTACTTCTTACTATCTTGGTTACGAATCCAGATTCATATATAAGTGGCGGCCAAGTAATTTATAGCTGGCTTCATGCCGACAATGTTGTATTGCCAAAATCAGCAATCTATACGCCAGGCCTTAGTTCAAAAGCTGAAGAAGTGAAATCGAATAAAGAGATGGTGGATTCTCAATTAAATGCAAAACTTGCCGCTCTTACCTACCTTGCCAAGACATTTCCTGATCGCGGATTTAACACAATTAAAAGTTCAGATATTTCAATTTCGCTCAAAGATACTGGTGGCCCAAGTGCCGGAACAGCTTTTGCCCTAGCCTTAGTTGAACTTCTGACAAAAGAAAATTATTTGCACGGTGCAAACGTTGCTGTAACTGGAACCATAAATTCAAAAGGTGAAGTTGGAGCAATTGGTGGAGTTAACGAGAAACTTATTTCTGCAAAAAAGGCTGGCGCAAAATTGTTGATTATTCCTCGCGCAAACTGTGTCGATCTAGACACTAACCCGGGAGATATAAGAATTGCCGCAGTTTCTACTCTCACGCAAGCGCTAGCGGCACTCGACTCGAAAGACCCAAAAGGGTGCGATAGCGTAGGAGCATGATGAGAAAACCAAGTCCCCTTGCCTTAACCGCAATTATTCTTGCAATTGCAGGCGTAGTTTTAGTCGCACTTAGTGGCGTGTACGTGGATTGGCTCTGGTTTAAATCTGTTGATTTTCAACATGTATGGACCACTGTTCTTACGACAAAAGCAACACTCTTTGTGGCCAGTGGAGTTCTTACATCGCTTGTAATCTCACTCAACATTTATTTCGCTTATCGATCACGACCTTTCTATGCTCCATTAGTTGGAGAGGAAGATAATCTCGAGCGTTATCGCGCGCAGATTGAACCAATTCGACGCTGGGTATTTATCGCAATTTCTCTGGTGCTTGTTTACTTCGCAGGAACTGCCGCAACGCAGCAATGGTCCACATGGTTGCTCTTTAAGAATTCAACCAACTTTGGCGTCAAAGATCCGCAATTCAATATGGATATTTCATTCTTTGCTTTCAAACTTCCATTCTGGCAGGCTCTTATTGGTTGGGGAATTTCAACTCTAGTTCTTGCAACAATCGCATCGTTTATCGTTCATTATCTTTATGGTGGAATTCGTCCCCAACTCCGTCGCGATCGGACTACTTCTGCAGCAAGACTTCAACTCTCAATTCTTATTGGATTTATAGTTCTCATCAAAGCAGTTGCCTATTGGTTTGATAGATACGCGCTTGTACTTAAAGAGAGCAAGTTAATCACTGGCCTTACTTATACAGATGTAAATGCAACTCTTCCCGCAAAGGCAATACTTGCCGCAATTGCAGTTGTATGTGCGCTTCTCTTCTTTGCAAACATCGTTCGCAAATCATGGCTGTTGCCAACAGCTGGTACAGCACTTCTTGTAGTTGCTTCAGTACTCATCGCCGGAATTTATCCGGGTGCAATTCAGCAATTTCAGGTAAAGCCATCTGAGTCTTCAAAAGAGGCGCCATATATTCAGCGCAATATTGATGCGACGCGCGCCGCATATGGTCTCGAGGGCGTTGAAGTTAAGGATTACCAAGCAACTCTTTCAACAAATGTCGGTCAGCTTGCAAATGATGCAGCAACGATTTCAAATATTCGCTTGATGGATCCGAATGTTTTATCTGCAACTTTCCGTCAACTCCAGCAAATTAAGCCTTATTACACATTCCCAGAATCTCTCGATGTCGATCGCTACACAGTTAATGGCGTACAAAGAGATGCCGTAGTTGCAGTCCGTGAACTAAACATCGATGGAAATCCAAGTCGAAATTGGATTAACGATCACTTGGTTTACACCCACGGGTTTGGTTTCGTTTCAGCTTTTGGTAACGCAGTAGATGCTGATGGAAAGCCAAACTTCCTAGTGGGAGATTTGCCGCCGACTGACGGTCTAGGCAAATTCGAACCACGTGTTTACTTCGGTGAGAATGTTCCGGATTATTCGATTATTGGCGGAGCAAAGACAAATACTCCGGTTGAGTTTGATTATCCGGATGATGCATCCGCTAATGGCCAAAAGAACTACACCTACACAGGCAAAGGTGGAGTTCCGATGGGAAGTGTTTTAAATAAACTTCTCTTTGCAATTCACTACCAAGAGCAGCGAATTGTTCTTTCTAGCCTCATCAACTCAGAATCTAAGATTCTCTACAACCGCAATCCTCGAGAGCGTGTAGCAAAAGTTGCACCATGGCTAACTCTCGACGGAGATCCATATCCTTCAATTGTTGATGGAAAAATCACGTGGATCATTGATGGCTACACAACAAGTGCGGGCTACCCATATTCACAAACGACAACACTTTCTAGCGCAACCTCCGATGCTCTTACAGCGAATTCAAATGCCGTAACTGCACAGGCAAATAAGAATGTGAATTACATCCGTAACTCTGTAAAGGCCACTGTTGATGCATATGACGGAACAGTGACTCTCTATCAATGGGATGAGAAAGATCCGGTTCTGAAAACTTGGATGAAGGCATTCCCTAAGAGCGTTCAAGCTAAGTCGAAGATTTCACCTGAACTTTTGCAGCACATTCGCTACCCAGAGGATCTCTTCCGCGTGCAGCGCGATGTTTTGAGTGCATATCACGTGCAAACAGCAGGTGCTTTTTACGGCGGGCAGGATTTCTGGCGCGTACCTCGCGACCCATCAACATTCGGTGCAAACGCCGCAGCGCAACCTCCGTACTACATGACCCTTGAAATGCCTGGCGAGAAGAAGCCAACTTTCGCGCTTACTACTCCATTTGTTCCAAGAGGTGGTCGCGAAAACCTTTCAGCATTTGCAACAGTAAATTCAAATGCGGGTCCTGATTACGGAAAAATTACCGTACTTCAACTTCCTCGAAGCACAAACGTTGCCGGACCTTCACAGGTGGCATCTAACTTTGAAGCGAAACCAGAAGTAGCAAACTCACTTTCGCTTCTGCGCCAAGGTGGTTCTGATGTTGTACTTGGCAATTTGCTGACACTTCCCGTTGGAGGTGGATTGCTTTATGTTCAGCCGGTATATGTGAAAGCAACCGGAAATACAGCGGCGTATCCATTGCTACAAAAAGTATTGGTTTCATTTGGCGATGTAATCGGTTTTGATAACACCGTTAAGGGAGCACTTGATCAAGTATTTGGTGGCAATTCAGGAACATCTGCACCAAATAATTCTGCAGGAACAACAAGTGGCAATTCTGCAAATGTTGCGAGTGCACTTCAAAGTGCACGACAAGCAATGGCAGATGCAGATGCAGCTCGGGCTAAAGGTGATTGGGCTGCATACGGTCGCGCGCAAGATAGATTGAAAGCTGCGATTGCATCAGCACTTGCAGCACAATCACGTAAGTAATCACTCTCTAAATAAACTCAATTTGGAGATTAACTCGCTTGCACTTACGATTGGTATACCGACGCGGGGTGGAGCAGCTCGGTAGCTCGCTGGGCTCATAACCCAGAGGTCGTAGGTTCAAATCCTGCCCCCGCTACGATTACAAAGAAGTGACTTACTGAACTGAAAAAAATAACTACACAGTTCAGAAAGTCACTTCTTTTTCATGAAGCCGTTAATTTAAAAGCGATTCAAGAACTAATTTTTGGACTGTGTACTTATCTTTTCAGTCCAAAAATCAGTTTTGATGAGCTTTGACCTAGCGGATGCGAAGAGAATTTGTGACGACGAAGAGGCTACTCAAAGCCATCGCGCCTGCTGCATACATTGGTGAAAGTAAGCCGCACGCTGCGATCGGCAGTCCAATAATGTTGTAGGCAAATGCCCATCCAATGTTTGTTTTTATTGTGCGAAGAGTGCGCTTTGAAAGTGTAAGTGCATCAACCACGCTCATTAGCTCCTGGCGCATCAAGGTGATATCCGCCGATGAAATCGCGGTATCGGTTCCGGTTCCCATAGCCATACTTAAATCAGCAGCAGCAAGAGCCGCAGCATCGTTGATTCCATCACCAATCATCAAAACGGTATGTCCTTGTGACTTTAACTCTGCAATTTTTTTCAGCTTATCTTCTGGCAGAGCTCTCGAAATTACCTGTGTTGTGGAAATTCCAACCGAATCAGCAATAGCTCGCGCACTTTCTTCGTTGTCTCCAGTTACTAACCAAGCATCTACGCCACTATTTTTGAGAGTAGAAATGGTTTCGGCGGCATCAGGCTTTACTTCATCACCAGTTGCAAAGACGGCGAGAGCCACACCATCCCAAGCGAGAACTGAAGCTGTGAGACCTAAATTCTCTGCGGTAGCGATCGCACTGTCGATTGCAGGATCGAAATTTGTTGCGCTGTGAGCAATAGCCTTTGGCGTTCCGATCAGAACAACAGGTGAGTAACCACCGAGGTCTACCCGACCAGCAACGCCTGAACCTGGAGTTTGCGTAAATTCGCTAATATTTTTTTGTGTAGCACCACGAGTGAGTGCGAACGTTGCAATTGCTTTTGCAACAGGATGGTCATTGGCAAGTTCTAGCGACAAAACGGAAGAAAGAATTGTTTTCTCGTTGAGGAAAGATGTGTATTTTGCGCCGAGTGTCGCATGTGCACTTGTTGGAATCACGCAATTTTGAACTTTCATAACCCCTGATGTGAGAGTGCCTGTCTTATCTAAAACAACCACATCAACTTTCTTAGCTAGCTCGAGTACGCGAGGATTTCGTAGAACAATCCCCTTTTGCGCACCACGCCCTGAAGCAACAAGTAGAGCCACGGGCGTTGCAAGGCCAAGTGCACATGGACATGCGATCACTAAGACAGTTATTGCGCTGGAAAATGATTCAGTAAGAGTGAAATCTAAATATCGCCAAACAAAAAACGTGCCTATGGAGAGAAGAGTTACGACTGGTACAAAGATTGAGGCAATCCGATCTGCCAACCTTTGAATTGGCGCTTTTGCTCCCTGAGCTTCGACCACCATCGCAGTTATACGAGCAAGTTCGGTATCACTTCCAATACGTGTGGCTCGAACAATGATCCTGCCGTTGTTATTTAGTGATGCGCCAATAACGCTAGATCCAGGTGCGATATCCACCGGAGTGGATTCTCCAGTTAGCATCGAGTTATTTACACTTGAATTGCCTGAAATAACAATTCCATCGGTTGCGATACGAGCTCCGGGTTTAACAACAAATTCATCACCAATTTCGAGTGATGAAATTGGAATCAACACCTCTAAACCATTTCGCAGAACAATCACTTCTTTTGTACCAAGTGCTAACAATGTAGAAAGTGCGCTACTTGCGCGTTTCTTTGCTCGAGACTCGAGGAAACGACCCAAAATAACAAAAAGTAGAACTCCGGCTGCAACTTCTGTGTAGACATCACCCTCACCAGTTGCATTTGCGTAAATTGACCAACCATAAGCAGTGAGCGAACCAAGTGAGATAAGGGAATCCATGGTTGGGTGAAAAAAATTGCGAAGTGCGGCTCTATGGATTGGCCATGCGACAAGAAATATGAGCGGGGCTGTTAATCCAATAGCAAGCCAAGCAGTTGGTGAATAAAGCGGATGCAAAATATTGTAGGTATCAAGCGTTTTGAGAATGAATTCATCAATGTGCGCGCGCCATGCTTCAACCATAGAAATGGCAATTGCCGGTGCTGCAAAAAGAATTGCAAAGAAGAGCGCTAACGCGGATTTTCTATTGTGAAGTGCTGGGCCTGCTGCGTCTTCGAGGAGAGTTGCGCTATAGCCAGCAGCTTTGATCTTCTTGATGATTTCACTTGGTTTAATTTCGTCGGATGCAAGTACGTGCACAGTTTCAGATGCGAAATTTACTGATGCGCTCACGCCCTCTATCGAATTCAAAGCTTTCTCAATTGTGTTCACACATGAGGAACAAGTCATTCCACTTACGGAAAAAGTTGATGACTTCAACAGTGATTTAGATAAATCAACCATTTTTAATTCTTTCCACCGACATTAGATATATCTAATGAGTCAACGATCAAGCTATGCAAAGAAGAATTAGTGGACATCCCACTCAAACCCCAAGGTCCATCATTACCTTCAATGTCCGTAAAGCGACCACCTGCCTCTCGCACAATCACATCCAGTGCCGCCATATCCCAGAGCGCAAGCGATGGTTCGACCGCGACATCAACTGCTCCTTCTGCAACAAGCATGTGTGACCAAAAGTCACCTATCCCACGGCTTCGCCATGCGCTTGCGAGGAGTGATTGAAATTTACTTAAACGATTTCCCCAACCAATAAAATCTGAATACGAAATAGAGGCGCTTGAAATCTCCCTAATTTTTGAAACCGCAATTTTTGTAGGAAGCCCACCATTAACGCTTACGAAAGCACCTCTATTTTCTGATGCATGCCAACGCCTAAATAGCGCAGGGGCACTTACAACGCCAACAACTACTTTCTCGGAACCATCGCTTTGTTTTTCTACCAAACCAATGAGCGTTGCCCACGTAGGGACTCCGCGTAGAAAATTCTTGGTTCCATCAATTGGATCAATTACCCAATAGCGATCTGTGCGATTTCCTGTTGCTGAATCTCCAAATTCTTCACCAACTATCGCATCATTGGGGCGATGCTGCGTTAGGAGTTCACGAATTGCATTCTCTGCCGCTTTGTCTGCATCGGTAACCGGAGTGTTATCTGGTTTTGTATCAATAATTAAATCAAGTGATTGATATCGCTTAAGAGTGATTGCGTCGGCAGCATCTGCAAGTTGGTGAGCAAAAGCCAAATCTTGCTCGCGAGTAGATGCCATGAGGTAACTCTAGCGCGAAGTATTAATCAAGTAGCGGGGGATTTGCATCCTTTAATTCAAGGAGTGAACGCAGACTATTTACTCGGGCTGTTCTCTCTGCATTGATTGCACCACCCGGAGCAGCCCATTCATTGAGAGCACAACCTTCCTCGTGATGCGAACAATGAGGCATACAACTTTCAATCACCTCACTGAGATCTTCAAAAGCCGCAACTATTTTATTTGAATCCAAATGCGCCAATCCAAATGCGCGAATTCCTGGTGTATCAATAATCCAGCCACCTGAAGGTGAAATATCTGAAGAAAGCGGCAAGGCAACAGCACTTGAAGAAGTATGGCGACCTTTACCGGTCGCATCATTTACATCACCAGTCAATCGCATTGCAGCGGGAACTAGTGCATTAATTAGTGTGGATTTTCCAACACCGGAATGACCAACTAATACAGAAGTCTTTCCAGTAAGTGCTGCATGAAGATTCGCTAAATCAACATCTTTACTGGCAGATTTGATTGCACTTGTCATAATGCTCACTCCGAGAGCTTGATATTCATTGATGAATTCTGGAACGGCGGAAATATCTGTTTTGGTGACCAAGATAATTGGGTGAATTTTTTCGTGAAAAGCACAGACAAGAAATCTATCGATGAGTCCACGTTTGGGTTCAGGATTTGCCGCTGCAACAACAATGACTAGTTGATCGATATTGGCAACAATAGTTCGCTCAACGCGAGCCGCATCATCAACAGTTCTACTCAAACTATTTTCACGAGGTTCAATCGAAACAATTCGCGCAAGCGAACCTTCAGTGCCTGTTATATCTCCTACGAGATTTACATAATCACCAACAACGACAGATTTTGGCCCCATTTCGCGGGCTTTCATCGCGGTGATGATGACGCCGTCATTTGTTATGCATGTTGTGCGGCCACGATCTACAGCGGTAACTAGTGCAAGGAGAGCATCGCTATGTGAAGGGCGATCTTTACTACGCGGACGAGTGCGGCGTCCAGGGCGGATGCGTACATCCGATTCATCAAATTCGCGCGCTGTCATAAAACCAAACTTTGCCAAAGACCTGGAAAGTCTGGCAGCGTTTTGCGAGTTGTAGCGACGTTTTCTACTTCAACGCCTGGAACAACTAATCCGATTACAGCTCCAGCAGTTGCAAGTCTGTGATCGTCATAAGTATGAAAAATTCCACCGTGTAGATCTTTTCCAAATGCGGATTTCGGTGTGATGTGAAGAGAAGTCTCTTCTTCAATGACATTTCCGCCGAGAGCATTAATTTCATGACTCAGTGCAGCTAAACGGTCAGTTTCATGTAATCGTAAATGGCCGATTCCACGAAGATGTGAAGGCGAATCTGCAAGCGCTGCCAACGCGGCAATAGATGGTGTTAGCTCACCAACATCATGTAAATCGATATCAATTCCGTGAATTGAATCTCCGCCAGAAATTTTGAGCCCTTCACTTACAAATTCTACTTTTGCGCCCATACGAGTAAAGATTTCGCGGAGCTGATCTCCAGGTTGCGTTGTTGACTTTGGCCAATCAGCAATTGTTATTGAGCCACCGCAGACCATCGCAATTGATAGAAAAGGTGAAGCGTTTGAGAGATCTGGTTCGATTACTAAATCTTGTCCATGCAACTTGCCGCTCTTAACACTCCAAGTATTTGTCTTGCTATCTACTTCAACCGTTGCGCCAAAATCTCGCAACATTTCAACGGTCATTTCAATATGTGGCATAGATGGAAGTGGACCACCTTGATGGGTAGCAGTAATTCCATTTGTGGTGCTCGGTGCAATCAGTAAAAGGGCAGATAAAAATTGACTTGATGCACTTGCATCTATCGTGAGCGTGCCACCTGGAATGGATCCTTTGCTCTTCACAATTAAAGGAAGGCTGTAGCGATTGCCGTGCTCGATTTCGATTCCAAGTTCTTCAAGTGCTGCAATAACTGGTCCGAGAGGTCTTTCATATGATCTCGGATCTCCATCAAAAGAAATGTCAGCAGATGCAAGGGCTGAAAGTGGTGGAAGAAAGCGCATTACTGTGCCCGCGTTTCCTACATCAATTTTTGCTGGACCCTTTAATTGTGATGGAGTAATAGTCCATAATTCTTTACTCATCTCAATCTTGATACCCATTGATTGCAAACCGGCAGCCATCAACTCGGTATCTCGCGAAATGAGTGGACGACGAAGAAGTGATTTACCCTCGGCCTGTGCCGCAAGTATTAGTGCACGGTTTGTAACTGATTTAGAACCAGGAATAACAACCTTCGCATTTACTGCATTTCGCCCTCGCGTTGGAGCAGGCCAAAGTTGCTGCTGCGCGCGCGAATCTGAAGACATAGTGGAGAGTCTACTGGGTGTAGTTGCGCAGGAATTTATAAGGTGATTGGGATAGCCTTTCATCGATGGCATCTAAAGATTTGGTACTCGAAAGCGCGGCCGATCGCACAACTCGGTTCGAGCGCGATGCACTCGTATTCATGGATCAGCTTTATTCAGCTGCTCTGCGCTACACAAAAAATCCCGAAGATGCACGCGACTTAGTACAGGACACGTACCTGAAAGCTTTCTCTTCATTTCACCAATTTGAAGAGGGCACAAATTTGCGCGCATGGCTTTATCGAGTTTTGACAACCACTTTTATCAATACATATAGAAAAGGCCAACGCCAGCCTCAACTTTCAAATGGAGAGCTAGAAGATTGGCAAGTCGCCGATGCGCAATCACATACAAGTGATCAAGGAAAATCTGCCGAAGTAGAAGCACTTGAAAATCTTCCTGATAGCGATATTAAAAGAGCGCTCCAGGAGATTCCAGAAGATTTCAGAATCGCAGTTTATTTAGCAGACGTTGAAGGATTTTCATATAAAGAAATTGCGGACATCGTAGGTGTTCCTTCCGGAACGGTTATGTCGCGCCTGCATCGTGGTCGAAAACTATTACGAGAAAAGTTGGCTAACTACGCCGCCGAACTTGGCTATGGAAAGGAGGCAAAGTCATGAGTTCTATCAATTCAAATGAGATCCCATGTGTAGAAGTTTTAACTTCTGTTGTCTTCTTACTCGAAGGCGCCCCAGAAGAATTGAGTAATCCACTTGCTGTCCAAGTTCACCTTGACTCATGCCTTGCATGCCAAGCTGAAGTCGCGCATGAGCAAGCAATGAAAACTCTCATGCAAGAAGTTCTTCGTAGATCTTGTGATGAAAAGGCTCCAGAAGATTTGCAACAAAGCATCCACGAGCAGTTACTTATGCAAATGGGCGGCGGTCAAGGAAGTGTTGTGACTCAGTACAGCATGACTGAAATCTCAATAGAGATAGACGAGTTTGGAAATATTGAGCATCGCGAAATTCAAATTGAGCAGACCCACATTTCACATTTCAAGGACGATGACGATGTCTCCTGAGGATGAAGTAATCGGTGCTGTTGGTTTTTCAACAATGATGGTCAGGCCTGGTGACACGTGCGTTGCAATGGGAATTTCCGATCTACCCATCCTTGCCCCATCGCACTACATGAATGTTATGGAAAGCGCTTGCATTGCTGCTGTTGCTGAATATTTAGAGCCAGGAGAGACAACTATTGTTAAAGATATTGAATTTAAAGTTATTGATTCGGCAGGAATCGGCGCTGAAATTCGTGGAACCGCACGTTGCATCGAAATTGCGGGACGCGAATTAATTTTTACGTGTGATGCTCATGAAGGTGAGCGCCATCTTGCAACTGCACTAATAAAAAGAACAGCGGTGGAGCGAATAACTTTCCTCGCCCGCACCGCTGCGCAATCTTTATTGTCTGAGAATTAAGCCTTCTTGGTCGCCCAGAAAATTTCTGCGATCTCGTCAATCTTTGAAATCAGAGAATCTGCAACCTTTACATCTTGAGTTCCCTTTGTACCAGCAGCACCTGCAAGCTTTGTTGCCTCATTAAAAAGTGAGTGCAACTGTGGGTATGCCTCGAAATGTGGCGCCTTGAAATAATCTGTCCAAAGTACCCAGAGATGCTCTTTAACTGCATGTGAGCGCTCTTCTTTAATTGCTACCGAACGTGACTTGAAATCAGCGTCGTTGCTAGCCGCGTACTTTTCCATGCAAGCCTTTACTGAAAGAGCTTCAATCTTTGCTTGTGCTGGATCATAAACTCCGCAAGGAAGATCGCAGTGTGCGTGAACAGTTACCTTTGGTGCGAAAATGTTTTTCATCTTCTCTCCTATATTTCTAGCTAATAGATGCCTCTGTAATTTTGAACTCTAGGTGTGTGAGACTACCGCCCATGAATAGTTTTCGCACGACGGGCAATTTCATACGTACCCTGCTGCCCGGAACTGTTCGTATCCAAGGCGCTTCTATGGAACCAACTTTCGGCGATGGTGATTGGCTGTTGGTTCGTTGGATTGGTGCTAAAAACGTATCGATAAACGATGTAGTAGTTGCAGAGCGCGAAGTGCAGCCAGGCATTTATTACATAAAGAGAGCCACGAAAATTGACGGCAAAAAATATTGGTTGAGTAGCGACAATCCGGCCGGAACAGATTCTCGAGAGTGGGGCTGGGTTAACGCAGAAGAAATACGTGGAAAAGTTTTATTTCGTTACTTTAGAAAACAAAGAACCAATTAACGGGTAAAGGCTTCTTCCATCAAGCCTTTTGCCTCTTCTTCATGCAAGTGATGGTTTCCTGTTGCAGGACTTGCGGTCGCTCGACGTGAAATTCTTCGCAAGATTCTTGAATCCAAACCTTGACCGCCAAGAACTTCAGTTGTGCTCAAAGCAACATGTGGCCACGGACCTTGGTTTGCAGGTTCATCTTGTACCCACAGCAAGTTAGCGTTTGGATGCTTTGCAGCTTCTGCTGCCATTTGATCTACCGGAAGTGGATATAAACGTTCGACGCGAATAATCGCTGTTGTGTTTTCACCAAGTTTTTCACGCTCTGCAACGAGATCGTGATAAATCTTTCCAGAACAGAAGATGACTCTTGTTGCGTTATTAACAACTGGATCACCAATTACTGGTCGGAAAGTTCCATGAGTGAAATCTGAAAGTGATGAGGCTGCGGCGCGAAGTCGGAGCATTGATTTTGGAGTAAATACAACAAGTGGTCGGCGCACTGGGTTACTTACATGCCAACGAAGTAAATGGAAGTAAGAGGCAGGACTTGATGGTTGGGCAACTGTCATGTTCTGCTCTGCACAAAGACTTAAGTATCTTTCGATACGAGCTGATGAGTGATCCGGGCCTTGTCCTTCATAACCATGTGGAAGAAGAAGTACAACAGAGGATCGCTCGCCCCACTTCTGTAGCGCAGAAGATACAAATTCATCAACGATTGTTTGCGCGCCATTTGAGAAGTCTCCAAATTGCGCTTCCCATAGGACGAGTGCGTTTTCGCGTGCAACTGAATAGCCGTATTCAAATCCCATTGCTGCGTATTCAGAGAGAAGCGAATCGACGACGAAGAATTGATTTTCATCTGAGATAAGGGAACGAAGTGGTGTCCACTCCTTTGCATTCTCTTTATCAACAATAACTGCGTGGCGATTACTAAACGTTCCGCGACGAGAATCTTGGCCAGCTAAACGAATTGGACGACCTTCAAGAAGAATTGAGCCAAATGCGAGAGCTTCACCCATTGACCAGTCGATTGAACCGTCGTTAAGAGATTCGACGCGCTTAACAAGTTGCGGAAGTAACTTCGGATGAACGTTAAAACCTTCAGGAATATCTGTTTGTGTCGCGGCGATCTTGCGCGCAGTTGCTTCATCAATTGCTGTATTTACAGCTTCTGAAGAAATTGCTTTCGGAACCGTGAAGTTTGGATCGGTTTCATCGACGTGGTTATTTACTGAAGCATAAACAGCCTCAAGTTGGTTCTGATATTCACGGGCAAACTCTTCTGCTTCTTCGGCAGTGATGTCTTTACGACCGATAAGTGCTTCTGTGTAGAGAGTACGTGTCGAACGCTTTGCATCAATGAGTTTGTACATAAGTGGCTGGGTGAAGCTTGGCTCATCGCCCTCATTGTGTCCACGACGGCGGTAGCAAACCATGTCGATTACAACGTCTTTATTAAATTTCTGACGATATTCAAATGCGAGGCGAGCAACACGAACGCAAGCTTCAGGATCATCACCATTTACATGGAAGACCGGTGCCTGAATTATTTTCGCCATATCTGTTGAGTAAGTTGAAGTTCGAGATGCATGAGGAGATGTTGTAAATCCAACTTGGTTATTAATAACGATATGGACTGTTCCACCAGTTCTGTAACCAGCCAATTGTGAAAGCTGTAGAACTTCGGCGTTTACACCCTGTCCTGCAAAGGATGCATCGCCGTGAAGAAGCACAGGCAGAATTGAATATGCTGCCTTGATATTCAACATATCTTGTTTTGCGCGAACGATTCCTTCTAGAACTGGGTTAACAGCTTCGAGGTGCGATGGGTTAGCGGCCAAATAAATCTTTGTCTTTGCACCTGATTCTGTGGTGAAGACACCTTCAGTACCTAAGTGATATTTAACATCGCCAGACCCATGTACTTCATTCTCTTTGTAATGTCCTTGGAACTCTTGGAAGATTTGGCCAAATGATTTGCCACCAATATTTGCAAGAACATTGAGGCGGCCACGGTGTGGCATACCGATACAAACTTCATCGAGGCCACGTTCTGCCGCTGAAGAAATAACTGCGTCGAGAAGTGGAATTACTGATTCGCCACCTTCGAGTGAGAAACGCTTTTGTCCAACAAATTTGGTCTGCAAGAAAGTTTCAAAAGCTTCGGCGCTATTTAATTTACGCAAAATTCGAATCTGTTCGTCACGCTCTGGTTTTGGTGAACCAATCTCTACGTGTTCTTGAATCCACTGACGCTCTTCGGGACTTGAAATGTACATGTACTCAACGCCTACGGAACGGCAATATGAATCACGGAGAATTCCAAGAATTTTGCGGAGCTTCATGAACTTTGCGCCGCCAAATCCACCGGTAGCAAATTCACGATCTAGATCCCAGAGAGTAAGTCCGTGAGTTACAACATTTAAATCAGGATGTGAGCGTTGTTTGTATTCAAGCGGATCGATATCAGCCATTAAATGGCCATAAGTTCTGTATGCCTGAATTAATTGCTGAACACGTGCTGTTTTGTTGATTTCTTCGTCTTTAGAGAACTCAAAGTCTTGTGACCATTGGATTGGCTCGTAAGGGATTCGAAGGGCTGTAAATAACTCTTCGTAAAAATGTTCTGCTCCGAGTAAATATTCGTGAATTCGGCGAAGGTAATCACCAGATTGCGCACCTTGGATTATTCGGTGGTCATAGGTACTTGTAAGAGTTACAGTCTTGCTAATTGCCATTCTCGCAAGAGTTTCTTCACTTGCACCATGGAATTCAGCTGGGTAATCAAGTGCGCCGACACCAATAATCAAACCTTGGCCTTGCACAAGCCTTGGAACGGAATGGACCGTGCCAATTGTTCCTGGGTTTGTAAGCGAAACAGTCGTTCCAGCAAAATCTTCAACTGTGAGTGCACCAGTTCGAGCCTTCTTTACAACTTCTTCATACGCCGCCCAGAACTGTCCAAAATCAAGTGATTCGCATCCCTTAATAGATGGAACAAGTAATTGCCTGGAACCATCTTCTTTTGCAAGATCGATAGCAATACCGAGATTGATGTGTTCGGGATGACCGACTGCAGGTTTTCCATCTAAATCACCGAAGAAAGTGTTCATCTCAGGCATTTCGCGAAGTGCCTTGATCATGGCGTAAGCGATGATGTGCGTGAATGAAACTTTTCCACCGCGACCACGTTTCAAGTGATTATTAATAACAATTCGATTATCAATCATTAATTTTGCGGGAATCACACGCACACTTGTTGCAGTCGGTACGTTTAGAGAACCTTCCATACTTTGAACTACTCGCGCAGAAACTCCGCGAATTGGTTCCAACCTTGCAGCCCCCGGTGTTGAAACTACCGGTGCTGGTTTTCTAATTGGATCTGCAGGTGTTGGCGTTGGCTTTGCAACGGGAGTAACCACTGGTTGTGTTGCAGTGACTGGTTGCGTGACTTGAGCTTGTGTAACCGGTGCAGCAACTTGTGTAACCGGTGCAACAGCTAGCGCCACTTGTTGTACAACTTGAGGAGCTACGGATTGTGCTGGGGTAGCTGGTGCATCATTTCGAAGTTGAGATTTTGGAACCGGCGGTACTCCGCGCTGTGCTGCAGGTGAAGTAGTACCTGTTGAGTTAGAAGAAAAATTGTTTGTTTTGAAATATTCAATCCATGAAGGTTCTACAGAGTTTGGATCTTGGAGGTAGCGCTCGTACATCTCTTCAACGAGCCAATCATTGGCTCCGAAATCTGCCGACACTGGCATCTCCTCCGTATTTCAAAAGACTCTCAAGCAGGCTAAGACTATCGGCTTGAGCCGCGCTCTCTGAATCAGAGATCTCTTTGGGAGCCGCGATATTGAACACAGAATGGCAATTTTTCACCTGTTGCGGGCCACCTATTTGAATTAGGAAAAGCTCCCTCTCCTGGTTGGAGTGCTCGCCGGAGTAGGCGCTCTAAGGGCTAAATTTCTCAAATTCTCAGCGAGACAGATTGCCCAATTATTGGCAATGTTCGCACCATGAGCACACCAGATTTTGCAGCGTCAAAAAAAGTTGCCGTTATCTCCGGTGGCAGTCGCGGTCTTGGATTTGAAGTTGCCAGAGGTCTTGCAAGTCAAGGCTTCAATCTCGTTTTGATCGCAAAGAATCCAGAACATCTAATGGCTGCAAAATCTAAACTAAATGGCGAATTCGGTACCGATATTGATGTATCAACTCACTCTGTTGATCTTGAAGACCAAAGCGCGACTAGAAAAGTGGCAACTCAGATTGCTGAATTAGTAACGCCAGATATTTTTGTGCTTGCGCACGGAGTTATGTCAGAGAAGATGAGCAAGACTTTAAAGACGACAGATCAAGAGTGGAATCGAGTGATGTCCATCAACCTTGATTCTGTATTCACACTCATTAACACCATCGCACCCAATATGGTTGAAAAGCGCGATGGTCGAATCATTGTTTTCTCTGCATGTTTAGGCCGAATGTCAGGCCCAGGTAATGCAGGTGGTCTAGCGCCATATCGAATCAGCAAGAGCGGAGTGAATGCACTCGTTAGAAACCTTGCACACGAAACCGGTCTTGGCGCTCGCGGAATTCTTGTTGATGCAATTTGCCCAAATCATTCACGGACAGATATGGGTGGCCCCGATGCACCACGAAGCGCAGAAGAAGGTGCAGAGACCGCGGTGTGGCTTGCAACTAGGAAATTTGATTTCAATAATAAATCCAATGAAAGCGAATCAGTTACCGGTGTACTTTGGGAAGATCATCAGATCGTTCCCTGGTGATTGCTGAAATCAGTCTTAAGATAAATAAAAACTATTGGTTTAAACGAGAATTATCGTTCGTGAGTAATTACGGTTAATTAGAAATAATAGTTAATCAGTAATTTTGGTTAATCAGGAATAATAGTTAACGCAAAATAAAGCGTGGGAACAGCAAGCAAGATAATCGGTACTGCTCCCACATAGAACTGTCCATCTATTTGATAGTAAGCAACTCCGAGTGCGATCAAGTTTGCAAGAACTGCTGGAGCTCGACCGAAGTTCTTTCCTCTTGCAAAACCACGGCCACATGCAATTAATCCCATTCCACCGGCGATTGCAAAGAGTAAAACGCCAAGAAGCGGAAGTATTTCTCTATCTGCATGTGTGAATGCAAGAACTAGAAGCCATGCCGCTAGGGCTAGTACTACTGCACCTTCAGCATATAAAAGGGCTGCCGCGATAGTCCGCTTGCGACTTTGATTGGCATTATCCGTAGTCATGGACGAAAGAGTATCAGCGAGTGAAATTTATTCTCATGATGGAATTAAAGATTCACTCACGCATCTAGCCGCACCTCCTTATTTCTATGAAAATTTACGCCGAGAGATTGCAAGTTCTGCAAGAACCGGTAAGCCAATTTCAATAATTAAATTCATTATAAAAAGTGATGGATCTCGGTATGAAGAATCCATATTGAGTTTTGCTGATTTACTCATGAAAAGCTTTCGCCAAGAGGATCTCATCGCGCGCATGGGGCAATTGGAGTTCACACTTCTAATTCGTGAAAATGAAGAACTTGCAGCCCAACTTAGCCGCAGGTTCATAAGTTCGTGGGCGCTTCTTGGGAGCAAAACGATTACCCCAAGTTATGCATTTGTTACCTACAGTAATAATGAAGGCGCACTTGCGCTGCTCGAGCGATTGGATTATTTCGAACCAATTACTCCATCGTT
>WLNK01000070.1 GCA_009699795.1 Actinomycetota bacterium
CTTGAATTCTATGAATATGTGCGGCCGATAGTGGTGATCTTCCATGGACCAAATCTTCTAAACGAGCCATTATTTAGGACCGGCCGAAGTTAGATAATCTCCGATTTCTTGAGTTGCATACCACGTTAACTCATCATCATTTGCGTCATACACAAAAAGAGCTTCGACATTCTCCCAGAGAACTTTGTCATTCAAGATTACGGTTTCATCAAGATGCTGGGCAATTTGTTTGTCAGTAATTTCTAGCGCAATGACGTATCCGTCAGAATTTCTAGCTGCAATCATTGAAATTTCGTATTCAGCTTCTTCTTCATCTAATTCAGGATTTTGCGTTATGAATTTAATCGTCGGCGCATAAACAATCTCAGGAGTGAAGGACTTTTGGGTATAAAAATCCCTGACTTCATCGATACTCATTGCCAGATATGTGCGCACTGGCTAAGGGTATAAGAGTTTAGGAAATCATTTCACTTGCGATAGAGGCCAATGCTTTTCGAAGTACACCTCGCTCATTGACCTCAGCAAGGGCCGCGCGGGACAGAGAGGCATCTGTTGTGTTTCGTAAATCTGCGGGCAGCACGTACAGGTGAGCTGCTTTGTGAGTTGTGGCTGTGGTTAGAAATGATTTCTCTTCATCTTGACCTTTTCTACCATTGGAGCGCATATTAAAGACAAAAGTAATTGCCGATATGACAGAAGTTCTATTAAGTATTGATGTTATTTTCTTAAATCTCATTAACCCAATTCGATCTGGGCGGGCGATTATCCAAAAATCATCTGCGTTATCACTTGCCCAAGTGATAACCAAAGAATCTGCGCGTCGATCCGATAATTGAGTAGAAAGATCATGAACAGTACCTACATCAATAATTATGAAATCGAATTCAAGGTGAGCTTTTTCAATAAAGGAGTCAAACTCTGCGATACTTTCTCGGGTCAGCTCTTTAATATACATATTTGGTGAAGCCAAGCGCCAATGCTCTTCTTCAGTTACATTTCTTTGGTCAAGATAAATCGCAATATTTGGTTCGCCAAGATTGGCATCAATAAGTAAAACTCTCTTTTCCTTTATAGATAACTCATATGACAAATTAAGTGCGACAGTACTTGCGCCGGTGCATGAACCTGCAGATGAGATAGCAACCACTCGTGCGCGCTTGTGGGATTGAATTAGTGGTGTCAGTTTACGTATTAGTGGAGATCGCACATATCCGCGGATAAATGTTGCCAACTGTGCTGCACTTTCTGGAATTTCATGCAGCTCATCTTCGATATCTCCAAGGGAATTCGAAGATTGAAAGCCAATTATTTGTCTAAAACTTAGCGAAAGCGTTTCAAAAACTGCCGAATCAAAATCATTGAGATCTGGTGAATATAAAAGTAGAGCCGATGAGACTTTCTCCGGATTGGATGCGACAAATTCAACTAGAGATTCAAAATCAACTGCTCGATGAATAACGCTCCACCCTTGGGTAAAGAGTGTTCCTGCGACAAAGCTTTCCTGATCAGAGTTTGAAATTGCCGTGATAATCACTGGTAAAGCAATTTCAGCCATGCGAACTCACAAGCACAACTCTTCCTTGAGATGTTGCACCCAAAAGCAAAAGAACTTCATCTGAATTAACCGCAACAGTTAAACCAATTTCACTTCCAAAATTGGAACCACTCTTCGTGATTGCCAAGACATGTGCTCCTGCAATTACGAGTTCTGGAATTAACTGAATATCTCCTTTTGTCTCTGCTTGGACCCAATAAATATCAATTGTTGAACCTGAACTGATTCCTTCGGGAGCATCAGCTGATCTAATGCTTAGCGGTACAGAACTAAGAGCGAGTGAGTCAGAATCATTTGCAATAGATGTCCTTGCAATTAGTTCATGTGCTTCGACTCCAACTTTTGTGTATCTGCCGATTAGTTCAGATTCTTGACTCATATAGCCCTCTGCTATATCGCCCAAAGTCACTTGTACACGTGCTAAATCATTCTTAGTTATTTGATGTCCAGGTAGCAAAAAGGTTGTAGAGACAATCATTGTGCTCTTCTGATTTGCCAGAGATGAAAAAATGAATGCACTTACCAGGGAAGCGGCAATAAGTACGATTGCAAGAATTAATCGAGAGCGAGAAGTTTTTCGTTGAATAGCCATAGGCAGGTACTCAACGCTAGATAAAGAACCGACAACGAATCAGTGCACATTCATTCTTTTTGATGGCCAATAACTCATCTTTTTGAGTGTTTTAAGTTTTAGCTACTCAAGCCAACCTCTGCTCATGAGAACAATAGAGAGCATTTCATTACTTAAGCAGGTTACTTACGCTGAAATTTCTAGCTGCGATGTGGAGGATTGGCAGCATCCAATGTTAGAAATGTTTAGGCCGATCGTCGAAGAGCACGAAAAGCAGAAAGCTCGTCTGTATTTAATTCCTTCTAGTTTTGATGATGAATACGATCCAGACTTTTCACCACAAGCAACATCTGCAAGTGATCTTCCTGAACTTCACGCTTGGACTATGAGATTCGTAGTCAGCGTTCTTGAGATATGGGCTGGACGAAGGTCACCTTCACAATTAACTCGTATGTGTCATCGAAAAATCTTTACTGAATTACATTCTCGTGCAGGAACCATGAAAGAAGTTGGAAAATTACGGAGTATTCACCAGAGCGAGCCATTAGATGGAATTTGCGAATCAGTAGTGACTGTTAGATACGGGGAACGACTACGCGCGCTTTCAGTACGTTTTGAAGGTGTTGATAATCGCTGGCTATGTACAGCGTTGGATTTGTTATAGGAAATTAAGCGGCGCCGTGGCAGCGCTTAAATTTCTTACCAGAACCACATGGGCACGGACCATTTCTAGAAACATCCGTTGAACGTGTGACACCGTCTTCATCAGCAGCTGTATATTTCAGAGCAGCTGCTGGTGATTCTGGTTGTTCGAGCCCTTTTGCTTGGACTTTATTTCCGCCTTCAACCTGAACTTCGATATTAAATAGATAGCTTGCGATTTCTTCTTTAATCGCATCCATCATCGCAGTAAATAAATCAAAGCCTTCACGTTGATATTCAACGAGTGGATCGCGTTGAGCCATAGCTCGAAGGCCAATGCCTTCTTGTAAATAATCCATTTCGTACAAGTGTTCACGCCACTTGCGATCAAGGACAGAGAGCAAAACTTTGCGCTCGAGTTCGCGCATAACTTCACTGCCTAAGCCCTCTTCACGCTTTTGATATGCAGTCGCTACATCTTCGAGAATGCGCGTGCGTAAGAAATCTGCATCAAGCCCGGCGCGTGATCCAACTTCTGTTTCAACTTCTTGCACAGTAAATGAAACTGGATAAATAACTTTCAGCGCTGTCCATAATTTATCTAGATCCCAATCTTCAGCAAAGCCTTCTGCTGTCGCAGCATCAACGTAGGCACCTAAAGTTTCGCTCATGAACTCAGCGACTTGGTCTTTAATATCTTTTCCTTCAAGAACTAGGCGTCGTTCTCCATAAATGACTTCACGTTGGCGATTCATAACATCGTCATACTTAAGAACGTTCTTGCGAATCTCAAAGTTTTGAGCTTCAACTTGAGTTTGCGCAGAACGAATCGCATTAGAAACCATCTTTGATTCAATTGGGGCATCATCTGGAATTCCTGCAGCTGATAAGAATCGTTCAACCAATCCAGAGTTAAAACGGCGCATGAGTTCGTCTTGCAGCGATAAGTAGAAACGAGATTCACCTGGATCGCCTTGGCGACCGGAGCGACCGCGTAGCTGGTTATCAATTCGACGTGATTCGTGGCGCTCAGTACCAAGAACGTACAGACCACCGAGTGCGCTCACTTCATCGTGACCTTTTGCTACCGCGGCCTTTTGTTTTGCAATTTCTTCTGGCCATGCGGCTTCATACTCTTTTGGATTATCTACAGGTGATAAACCTTTACGTTGTAATTCAAAGTCAGCCATGAATTCTGGGTTACCGCCGAGCATGATGTCTGTACCGCGACCAGCCATGTTTGTTGCAACTGTTACGGCGCCAACAACACCTGCGCGAGCGATGATTGCAGCTTCGCGTTCGTGATGTTTAGCGTTAAGAACTTCGTGCGGAACTCCGTTTTTCTTGAGCAGTGCTGATAACTCCTCAGATTTTTCAACACTGACAGTTCCAACCAACACGGGTTGACCCTTGCGGTGGCGTTCGGCAATATCTGCTGTAACTGCGGCGAACTTTCCAGCTTCTGATTTATAAACCAAATCTGCTTGATCAATACGAACCATTGATCGGTTTGTTGGAATTGGTACAACGCCAAGTTTATATATTTGATGGAATTCAGAGGCTTCAGTCATCGCAGTACCGGTCATGCCTGAGAGTTTTTCGTACAAACGGAAGTAATTCTGAAGCGTGATTGTTGCAAGAGTCTGATTTTCATCTTTAATTTCGATGCGCTCTTTAGCTTCTAAAGCTTGGTGCATGCCTTCGCTATAGCGGCGTCCAGCAAGAATACGGCCGGTGTGTTCATCAACAATTAAGAGTTCACCATTCATTACAACATAATCTTTATCGCGCTTGTAGAGTTCTTTAGCGCGAATTGCGTTGTTGAGGTAGCCAATCATTGGCGTATTTGCGGCTTCGTAGAGGTTTTCTATTTTCAGTAACTCTTCTACGCGAGTGACACCTTCTTCGAGGATTCCCACTGTGCGCTTTTTCTCATCAACTTCGTAGTGACGATC
>WLNK01000071.1 GCA_009699795.1 Actinomycetota bacterium
AACGTGGTGTGTAGCGGTGATGGAAGATTTATTGAGGTACAAGGAACTGCCGAAGGCGTTCCATTCGATCGCACACTCCTTGATTCACTCTTAGATCTTGCTGTTAACGGCTGTAAAGAACTCGGCGCAAAGCAGAGTGCAGCGTTAGCTAAGTAATTTTTACCAAATGAAACACAAATTACTTTTAGCCACAAGAAATAAGGGCAAAGTTATTGAGTTTCAGCGAATACTTGAAGCTATCGCGCCCGGAGAAATCGAATTAATTTCCTTGGATTCGTTTCCAGATCTCGGCGACGTGGAGGAAACCGGATCTACGTTTGAAGAAAACGCGCTCCTTAAAGCTAGGCAGATGAGTAAAGCCACTGGACTTCCAGCCATTGCTGATGACAGCGGTCTTTGCATTGATGCACTCGACGGAGCACCCGGAATTTTTTCTGCACGGTGGTCAGGAGAACACGGAAACGATCATGCAAATAATGAGAAAGTTTTGGAGCAATTAAAAGACCATCACGCTGATCAACGGGGTGCGCATTTCACATGCGTTGCTGCCCTTGCACTGCCCGATGGACGAACTCATACAGAAGAAGGCCTCTTCGATGGTCAGATTTTAAATTCACCTATGGGTGAGAACGGCTTTGGATATGACCCGATTTTCAAACCGGCAGGTTTCGAGATTTCAAGCGCACAAATGTCACCCGAAGAGAAAGATTCTTTGAGCCATCGCGGGAAAGCGCTGCGGGCCATCGCTCCGCATGCAATCGAATTACTGAATTCTCTGCGCTAAACTTCTCCTATCCAAGTGCGTCTTATACGCAACGTGAGTAACTCAAGGAGTAAATGTGGCTGTTAAGAAGAAGAGCGCAGCAAAGAAAGCTGTACCAAAGAAGACTGCAAAGCGCGCAGTAAAGAAGTCTGTTGCCAAGAAGAGCACAGCGAAGAAGACTGCAAAGCGCGTAGTAAAGAAGTCTGTTGCCAAGAAGAGCACAGCGAAGAAGACTGCTAAGAAGTCAACTGCGAAGAAGACTGCAAAGCGCGCAGTAAAGAAGTCTTCAGCGCGCAAGAGTTCAAGTACATCTCGTTTTGTAGTTCCACCAGTTCCAACATCTGGTTCACGTGACCGCGTCAATGTAACAACAGCGCCAACACCAAACCGTTCTGTTGGTTCAACTTCGTCTAAACCTTCAGCAAAGCCAAAGCAAGGAACATCAAGTCGCGTTGTAGTCCTTGTTGCAATCGGCATAGTTCTTCTTGCCGCACTTGTTCTTTCAAATGGAAATAAGAGTGATGACACTGCTGCTCCAAAACCAACTGCTTCAGAATCTGCAGCGCCAACTGAATCAGCATCAGCTGCTCCTTCAGAATCTGCTTCAGAGTCAAGCGCACCCGTTGCTGGAGTAGAAGCACCTGGTCGTTTTATCGGAAACTGGGGAAACGCTGATCGTTCAGTTCTTAACGTAACTTGGAAGGCACCAGCAGCAACTGATGGACTTACTGGTTACAAAGTAGAGACTCGTATTAACCGTACTGAGTGGAAAGTTGTTGCTGAACTTCCAGCAACTCAACTCTCCCAATCTTTCACCAAGAAGGATGCAACAGGCGAGACAGCATTCCGAGTTTCATCAGTTTATTCAGATGGACAGGCAGCGGCTGCAAAAGCTTTCGGCTTTGCAGGGCAGTTCGAATAAATTAAGTTAAGTAAAAAGCCCCGTGGCAATCACGGGGCTTTTTTATTTGGAAAGGTTATAAGAATTTCTGAATAGCATCAACATATGCAATGACACCGGTAGGGACTAAATGCACTCCATCGGGAGCAAAATAATCGGGATGATCAGCAGAAATTGAACTCCAGTCAATTAAATTAACTTGCCAATATTTCGCTGCGACACTAGCTATAAGTGAATTATTTGCATCTCTCCAGGGGCGCGGTACTGCAGTATTTACCACGATGATTTTCGGTTGATCTTTCAGAAGATTAAATATTTTTTCTACTTGGGTTCTGGTAAGTGCATTATTATTACCAAGATTAAAAATAACCGTGGAGTTTTTCATTGCCGGGGCATCATGAGTCATTACATCAATGAGTTCGGGGGCCTGTCTGCCAACTCGTGCATTAATGAGAGCAATTGGGCTTCGTGAATCTAATTCGTGACGAATACCCAAAATGACAGAGTCACCAGTGACCCAAAGTCCAGCCGCTTCATTATTAGTCATAACCGGAACTTCATCACTCGTATCAAGTGATTGCTTTAAAGCCAATTGTTCTTTAGCAGCAATCGACATCGCATGAACGGAGATGATTGAAATGGAAGTGAGAGTGGCTACTGCAAGAATTGCCACCGCGGCCTGCTGTCTATTACGTACGCGCTTGGTTCGGTACTTCATACCTTTAAACCAATAAGAAACAGCACCGCTTCGAATTGGTAGCTCTACTAATCGTAAAGAGATATCGGCCAGTGCAAAAACTATAAGTATTCTCAATAAATATAGAGACCAAGTTCGGCCTTCCAGATCCACTGAAGGTCGCGTGACTTGAAAGATGACCCAATGCCACAGGTAAATAGCGTAAGAACGTTCGCCAATCCAAAGTAAAACTTTGTTACGCAAAATCGGCGCAAACCGAGAAGCGGGGTGAACTATTGAACAGATAATTGCTGTTCCAAAGATTCCTGCCAGCGGAAATGCTAATCGGTAAAGAGTTGGTTTTGATTCATCTATCAATAAAAAGGTTGCAAGGATTCCGATGAATCCAAAAACGCCAATTCCATCAATAAAATCTTGAGCTTTCTTAGTCACTGTTGTTTCAAAATTCATGGGCGCCCAGCTCACTGCGAGGGCGGCCCCTAAGAAAAGGCCGATGCTATGCGTATCTGTACCGAAGTAAACATGGCTGACTTTTGAAGCACTGCTAGCATCAAGTTCGAATGAGACCAACATCAAAACTATTCCTGAGACTGTTGCAATCAATAACGCTGCTCCAGGAATTCTTTTCTTTCCAAATTTCTTGAGTACAGCGAGTAAAACAAGAGGCCAAATCAAATAAAACTGAGCTTCTACTGCAAGCGACCAAGTGTGTTGGAGAAGTGGGGGGCGCCCAATTGCTTCAAAGTAATCAAGATCTCGAAATACAAGCCACCAATTCATCCCACCAAAAAGCGCAAAAGGGGTATCTATTAAAAAGCGTTTTGTTGTATCTGGCGCCCACAAACTGATAAAAATAAGTGTCACGACAACCATGAAGACAAGCGGAGGTAAAAGGCGCCGAGCTCTCGCTATATAAAATGCACGAAGATCTAATCCACCGCTTCGTTGAATTGAATCTAGAAGCAGTCGCGTAATTACATATCCGGAGATCACAAAGAAAAGATCAACACCAAGAAATCCACCCGGTATCCAAGAAAAACCTAAGTGATAAAGAATTACGGCCAGTACAGCAACAGCACGCAAGCCATCAATGGCAGGGATGTATTGAATACCGCGCTGTGTCGCCATTTGTTAACGGCGTTTTGCTGAAGACTTCTTTGCTGCACTCTTCTTTGATTTTGGAGCTGCGAGTGCTGGCTTTGTTCGCTGACTTGCAACAACTTTTGGACCTGATTTAATTAAAGTTCCATCAGCATTTAAATTCTCTTCAACATCTTTTTGAAGATCAGCTAAGCGGCCAAATGCACTATCCAAACGAGCTCGGCTTTGAGTTATTGCATTCTCGGCGGCCTCAAGTGATTGAACCTGAACTCGGTAAAGGCGTTCGGCTTCACTGACTACTCCTGAGAGCCAAGAACGGTAATTCGAAATCTCACCAGTTGCAGCAGAAATAATTCTTTGTCCTTCGCGGCGAGCAGCTTGTGCAATTGCAGCAGCTTCTTGGCGCTTTTCTTCAAAAATTGATTGAGCTTCACGAGTTGCATCACGAGTGATTGATGCCGCTTCAGATTCAGCAGCTGTGATGTATTTACGACCGCGAGCTTCTGCGCCAGACAATATTGTGCGAGCCTTATTTTCAGCATTTTCAACCGCATCTTTTGCAGAACTAGCTGCTTCCTTAATCAAACGATCTGCAGCTGAGAGAGCTTTAGATTCACGAGCCTGAGCAGATTTAATCATCGACATGGCAGTTTCAGTTGCCAAGATTTCAAACTCTTCGCGACTCAATGAAGTTACATCACGTCGTGAACGCAAATCAGCTAGTTGTGATTCGAGTTCGCGAATGCGATCTACTGAATTTGGTGCAGCAGATTCGCTCTCTTTGAAGCCGACCCAGTTAAGGAAATTGTTTTTCTCGCTCATGGGCATAGATTAGAGCAAGCAAGCAGGCTTACAAAAGTGGGTGCGGGTGAGCGCGGAAATCACCCGCGGTATATCGCGATGGAAACGGCTAGGTATTGAGAGATCCACGCAGCCAGAACGAAAATATGGAAGAGCTCGTGAAAACCGAAATATTTAGCATTTCGCCCCGGTCGCTTCAGGGCATAAAAAATTGCACCGACCGAATAAAGAAGGCCTCCAATAAGCACTGGAAGTAGGACCCACAATCCTCCTTCTCGATACATCTGTGGCGTGTAAATAGCGGCTACCCATCCGAGTAATAAGTAATTTGCAACGTAGAGCCAACGCGGCGCCCCGATCCAAAAAACTCGAACCGCAACGCCAATGAGTGCGCC
>WLNK01000072.1 GCA_009699795.1 Actinomycetota bacterium
AAAGTCGAAAAAATTACCGCGCTAGCTAAAAATATTTCTTATGCAGTAGCAAGTAGCGATGTGCGAATTCTTTCGCCAATCCCAGGAAAATCAGCAGTGGGAATTGAAATCCCAAACGCTGACCGCGAAATTGTCGCGCTCGGTGATGTCATGCGCTCTAGCGTTGCCGGCCAAGATCACCACCCCATGCTTGTTGCCCTTGGTAAAGATGTAGAAGGTAATTTTGTTTGTGCAAATCTTGCCAAGATGCCGCACTTATTGGTTGCGGGAGCAACAGGCGCAGGTAAATCTTCGATGATCAACTCGATGATTACTTCAATTTTGATGCGTGCTACACCTGATGATGTTCGACTTGTTCTCATCGACCCAAAGCGAGTGGAGCTCACCGCCTACGAAGGAATTCCACATTTAATCACGCCGATTATTACCAATCCAAAGAAAGCAGCTGATGCGCTGACATGGGTAGTTCGTGAAATGGATCTACGCTACGAAGACCTTTCTACATTTGGTTTTAGGCACATAGATGACTTCAACAAAGCAGTGCGTGCTGGAAAAGTTGTAGCGCCTCCTGGAAGTGATCGCGTTGTGGAGCCTTATCCATATCTGCTGGTCATCATTGATGAGTTAGCCGATTTGATGATGGTTGCAGCGCGAGAAGTAGAAGAAGCAGTAGTGCGCATCACCCAGCTTGCTCGAAGCGCCGGAATTCACTTAGTTCTTGCAACACAGCGCCCGAGTGTTGACGTTGTAACGGGGCTTATTAAGGCGAATGTTCCATCAAGGCTTTCATTTGCAACAAGCTCACTAGCCGATAGCCGAGTTATTTTAGATAGTCCTGGTGCTGAAAAACTCGTCGGACAAGGTGATGGACTCTTTATTCCAATGGGAGCAAGTCGTGCGATTCGCATCCAAGGCGCATATGTTTCAGAGCGTGAGATTGAAGCCGTAACAAACCACGTTAAGAAACAACTATCACCGAGATATAGAGAAGATGTCACTGCGCCACCACAGTCTGTTAAACAAATAGATAAGGAAATCGGCGACGATTTAGATTTGCTTTGCCAAGCGATTGAATTGGTTGTGGGTACGCAATTTGGTTCTACTTCGATGTTGCAAAGAAAATTACGTGTTGGTTTTGCAAAAGCTGGACGATTGATGGATCTCATGGAATCTCGTGGAATTGTCGGGCCATCAGAAGGCTCTAAGGCGCGCACAGTGATGGTTAAGGCTGACGAACTCGAAAGCGTTCTTGCCACCCTGCGCGACTACTAAACTCTTATCCCAATCCAGTACTACGCTCGCGGGTGATTTCACCCTATAGGGGTCATTTTTGTAGTCAGGTGGGGTTACCCGACCGTAGAATTTGCGATATGTCATTAGGTCAGAAACTTCAAGAGGCTCGAAAGAGCGCGGGTATGAGTCTTGATGACCTTGCTAGCCTTACAAGTATTCGAAGCGGTCTCTTACGAGAGATGGAAAATAATAATTTCGTTGCTTGTGGTGGAGATACCTATGCTCGCGGACATTTACGCAGCATTGCACCAAAGATTGGCGCAGATCCAATCGAACTAATCAACATGTACAACGAAGAGCATTCTTCAGAACATAGAGCAATTCACGATTTACTAGTTGAAAATAATGTTGCATCAATGCCAGTTGAGCGCAAAGGCATCTCAATAAAGACTTTGGCAATTATTTCGGTTTCAGCTCTTGCACTTGCAGGAATTGCACAAATAGTAATCAGTAATTCAAAAACAACAGTTATTCCAAAGAAAATCGAAATTACCCCTACCGCGACTGCAAGCCAGTCCGCATCGCCTTCTGCAACTCCATCGGTTTCCGCTAGTGCTTCAACAGCGCCAACCACTCCAGCAGTAGTGCCAAATGCGAGCGGTGTAACGATTGCAATCACCGCTGCTCGAGGAAATGCAAGTATCGAATTCGTCGTTGATGGTAAAACTCAAGGTAAGAATAAAATTTTCCAAGGTGAAAGCAAAACTTTCAGCGGTACAAAATCCATAAGTTTTTATGTAAGTAATGCAGGAGATCTCGATTTCACTCTCAATGGGCGCAAATTGGCTCCATTAGGCGCTCACAATGAAGAGGTTCGCAAGACTTTCCGCGCTGGAGAGTAATTTCCGTCTTACCGCTGTAACATCTGACAAATGAGTCGCACGGTAGCCATTGTCACTATGGGCTGCGCGCGTAATGAAGTCGACTCCGAAGAGCTCGCTGGACGCTTAGCCGCTGATGGCTGGACACTTGTTGCAGATGTTGAAGCTGCAGAAGTTGCTGTTGTAAATACATGCGGTTTTATTGAATCAGCCAAAAAGGATTCAATTGATGCGCTTCTTGAAGCTAATTCACTCAAAGGTCATGGAACAACCCGTGCTGTCGTGGCTGTTGGTTGTATGGCAGAACGCTACGGTCAAGAATTGGCTAAGGCACTTCCTGAGGCTGATGCGATTCTTGGATTTGATGATTATCAAGATATTTCTGCAAGGCTTCAATCGATAGTTTCCGGTAATTCTCATACCCCGCACGTGCCTCGAGATCGCCGCGCACTTCTTCCGATTGCACCAGCAGATCGCCCTGCTGCAAAAGAAAGTAACTACACCTCAACGGTTGGGGCAGGGGGATCACTCTTGCGTAAGCGTCTGGGCAACGCTCCATGGGCGCCGTTAAAAATTGCATCTGGTTGCGATCGCCGTTGTGCATTCTGCGCCATCCCTTATTTCAGAGGATCTTTTATTTCCCGCCATCCGGATGAAATTCTCGAAGAGGGAAAGTGGTTATCGGCTCATGGGGTAAGTGAACTCTTCCTCGTAAGCGAGAACACAACGTCTTACGGAAAAGATTTGGGCGATCTCAAGCTCATGGAGAAAATTCTTCCAAGATTTGCAGCCATTGAAGGTATCGAACGAGTCAGACTTTCTTACCTGCAGCCAGCTGAAATGCGACCTTCGCTTTTGCAGGCAATGATCGAAACCGAAAAAGTAGCTCCTTATTTTGATTTATCTTTCCAACATTCGAGCCCTTCGGTGCTTCGCAGAATGCGTCGATTTGGAGATTCTGAAAAGTTCTTGCACCTCATAACTCAAATCAGGGCTCTCTCTCCTGAAGCAGGGATTAGATCTAACTTCATTGTTGGTTTTCCTGGCGAAACTCAAGCCGACTACGAAGAGCTTGCCGATTTTATTAGCGCAGCCAAGTTAGATGCAGTTGGAATATTTGGTTACTCTGATGAAGACAACACAGAAGCTTTAGATCTGAGCGATAAGGTTGAAGAAGATGTCATCCGAGAACGCGTAGAAGCACTCTCATCTTTGGCCGATGAAATGGTCTCGCTACGCGCAACAGGTCGCATTGGTGAAAAAGTGCGCGTTTTAATTGAAGATTCTCAACTACAAGAAGGCCGAGCCGCTCATCAAGGGCCAGAAGTAGATGGCACAACAACATTTGTTGGTACGGACTTTAAAGTGGGGCAATATATTGACGCAGTTATCATTGACTCTATGGGCGCAGATTTGGTTGCTAGGGCGATATGAACATTCCGAAATTTATAACACCCAATTCGCTCACTCTAGGACGAATTGCACTTATTCCATTTGGTGTTTATGCGCTTTTTAAATATGGTGGCGATGATTCAACTTGGCAAATAATTTCTTGGTGGATTTTTTTCTTACTTGGAATGACAGACATTTATGATGGAAAGTTAGCAAGAAGCAGGGGGCAGGTCACCGAACTCGGAAAGTTTCTGGATCCGGTGGCAGATAAAGCACTCATTGGTTCTGCAATGATTTCGCTGGCTATTCTCAATCGCTTTCCCTGGTGGATGGTGATTGTGATTTTGACTCGTGAAATCGGAATAACAATTTTCCGATTAGTCATTGTTAAGAGAGGCGTTATTGCAGCAAATCGTGGGGGAAAAATAAAGACTCTTTTCCAAAACTTTGGTGTCAGCTTCTATGTGCTGCCACTTTCGAGTTCGCTCTTCTGGTTTAGAGATGCCTTCATGCTTGTCGCGATAGCTCTGACTATCATCACCGGCGCTTACTATGTACGATCTGCTTTATCACCAAAGAAGAGCGTGTAGGCAGGAGTTTGCGATGGCAATGACGGAAGAGATAATCAGCCTGACAGCAGAAATCCATAAAGCTCTTCGCGAACGTAATGAAACTCTCTCAACTGCAGAATCAATTACTGCAGGTGGTTTAAGCAACGCGTTGACAATTGTTCCAGGAGCTTCAGAAGTATTTCTTGGGGGAGCCGCCGCTTACCATCCAAGTATTAAAGTTTCGTTGCTCGGCGTTAGCGAAGAGACAATTGCCAAGCACACTGTATTTAGCCAAGAAGTTGCTGTCGAGATGGCCGAAGGAGCGCTCAAAAGATTTGGAACAACATGGGCAATCGCAACGACAGGCGTTGCAGGCCCCGGTCCAACAGATGGAAGCGCCGCCGGAAGTGTTTGGGTTGCAATTGCTGGCCCCATCAATCAGACGATGGAGCTCGACCTAGCAGGTGAGCGTGAAGTAGTGCGAAACGCCACGATTGCCAGCGCGATTGCAGCCTTTGCCCGTATTCTTAGACATCG
>WLNK01000073.1 GCA_009699795.1 Actinomycetota bacterium
CAAGAGATTCGGCAATCGCTGCATTAAGTGAATGCACAATTAAATTAACAGCCAGTTTCATTACTTGGCCGCTACCAGCAGGACCGAGGTTTGCGACCTTCTTAGAAAATTTCATAAGAGTCGGAGTAATTTCATTTATTGCGCTTTCATTACCACTGGCCATAACTAAGAGTTGATGAGCTGCGATTGTCGCCATACTTCCCGATACAGGCGCATCAACAAAACGCAAACCAATTTGAGAAATTTCTTTATCTAGCTTGGATGCTGTTGCAACCCCGCTCGTACTCATATCAACAATAATTGCTGAAGGCTTACAAGCTTGAAGTACACCTGGAGCTAAAAGAACTTCTTCAACACTTTGGCCAGAAGTCAATAAAGTTATGACGATATCTGCATCGGCAATAGCTTGAATTAAATTGGTAGATGTAGAAAATGAAGAGATCTTAATTTCTGACTTAAGTGAGTCAAGTTTAGGCTCGCTTCGATTCCATAATTTTATCGGTACATCTTGCGCTGCAAGTTCTTTTGCAATTGCACCGCCCATTTTACCTGCGCCGACAATAAGAACTTTAGTCATTCGCTACCAATGAGAATTTTTCCGCTTGCAGATCCGCTAAGAAGCGCATCAAATGCAGCAATGGAATCTTCAAGTTTATAAACCGGGCCAGTTAGCAGCGACGCAACTTCCCCATCAGCAAGTAACTCGAGAGCTTCTGGAATATCGTCTTTGCAAACATGTGCAACTGTGGTTTGTAGAGTGATTTCACGCAGTACTGGATCAGAAAAAACAAGCTCTTGTGGGGTTTTATTTAGCCCCATCAACATAGCTGTTCCACCCATTGCTGTAAGGGCTACCGCTTTGGCAATTGCGCCAGGAGCTCCAGAGGTTTCAAATACAACATCTGCCTGGCTACCAAATTGATCTTTTAAGTCCTGCACGGTGGCATCTTTATCGATCAGAATTGTTTTTGAAACTCCGAGTTTGGAAACAACTTCCAATCTCTCTTTGGAAATGTCAGCTGCAACAATTTCAACGCCAAGATTTCGAAGAGCAACACAAACAAATGCACCGATTGCTCCAGCACCTAGCAAGAAAACAGTGTCGCCTTTTTTCACGCCAGCTCGGCGAACACCGTGGATACCAACTGCGAGCGGTTGTGCAATTGCAGCAACCTTTAAGGAAATTCCTTCTGGGATTTCAACACAAATATTTGCGGGTGCAGAAACAAATTCTGCTAACCCACCATGAAGGCTGAGCCCTAGGGTGTAGTAGTTACTGCATAAGTTAGTTCGGCTCTCTTTACATCGCTTGCAAGCGCCGCACGAAACTCCAGCGCCGCATGCAATTTTCTTTCCAATGTAAGACTTAACGTTCTTTCCAGCCTCAACAACTGTTCCGACAAACTCGTGTCCGAGAATTGTTGGTCCTTGGTGCTTGCTATTTGGATGTGCTTTTTCGAGCGGCACCATAAGCGCACCTTTGGCATATTCGGATGCATCAGTTCCGCAAAGCCCGTTATAGGCAACTTTAATTAGTACATCGTTATCGCCAATTGTAGGAATAGGGAATTCTTCAATTCGCAAATCTTTTAGGCCATGCAAAACTGCTGCCTTCATCTTCTCTGACATAGTTTCGTTACGACTTACTATTTGTAACGTGAACTTTTATCTGGCTTTTATCCTGCAAAACTTTGTCGTAAGCCAAATTTGCCTCTGAAATATCAAATGATGAAGTAACAAGTTTCGAAAGATCGATATTTGTTCTCGCCAAGAATTTGATGGTTTGTGGCCATACGCCTGGAGAGCCGATGATTCCTCTAACTTGAAGTTCCTTTGACTGGATAAGTCCCATTCTTGTTGGAGCTTCTCCACCAACGCTGATTCCAATGATCACGATACGTGCCCTAAATCCAGCAACATCTAACGTTGCAGCCATTGCATCTGGTCGGCCGCTGGCATCGATAACGACTGAGGCGCCCTGGCCTTGAGTTAATTCAAGGACTTGATCAGCAACAGAACCCTTATTTGGGTCAACAATATTTTCAGCGCCAAGGCTTAACGCAACCTGCGCGCGTGCTGCAGATGGTTCAACCACAATTACTCGCGCACGCTTTGCAGCACTTGCTGCGATTACGCCGAGTCCAATTGGACCAGCACCAAAGACCACAACAGTGTCACTTCCATCAAGATTATCTGCGCGCACAGTTGCGTAATAACCACAGCTAAAAGGTTCTACGAGCGCACCTTGTGTGTAAGAGAGATTCTCTGGAATTTTATGTAACCAGTCAGCTTTAGCGATGAAGAAATCAGCCATGGCTCCGCTGATGCTAAAACCAAAGTGCTCTTGTCCGATAACGCATTCACCAACAACGCGATCTCCAGGTTTGAGGGTGGTGACTTTGCTACCAACCTCCATCACTTCGCCAGCCCATTCGTGTCCAGGAATTACTGGATACTTAAACGGAATGATGTATCGACCTTCAAGAAGTTCGATATCTGAGTGACAAATACCGACCGCGCGACTTGCAAGCAAGACTTCGTCATCGGCAATTTTTGGAGTGTCAATGTTATTTACTGACATAACATTTGGAGACATAAATTGAAGAGCTTTCATTACACAAGCACCATCCCGCCATCGATCATTATTGTTTGTCCGGTCATATAGTCTGAATCTTTACTTGCTAGGAAAATTGCAGTTCCTGCTAATTCTTCTGGTTTTGCTGCGTGGCCACGAAGAATTCCTGCCCCAAAGTCTTCCATTGCAGAATCTGGAGTACGTGCTTCGCCCATTTCGAAGAGATCTTTATTTAGTTCTGTCCAAAGTGGTGTTGCAACTACACCTGGAGCAAATGAATTAACCGTGATGTTGTGTTCGGATAAACCACGTGCTCCCGCCTGAGTAAGGGCGTTTACTGCAAATTTACTTGCGCAATATGGCGCGAATGATGGGTAGCCCTGTCGGCCGGCAATTGATGCGGTGTTAATAATTTTTCCAGATTTGTTTGGAATCATTAAGCGAGCACCCTCTTGGATTCCGATGAGTACTCCCAAACCATTTACATCCATGATGGCATGCCAATTCTCTTCAGTTACTTCTAAGAGTGGCATTGGTTTATTAAAGCCAGCATTATTAAATAGAACATCGAGCTTTCCGGCCCAACCGGTAAAGGTTTCAAAAGCTTTTCGAACTTCTGCTCGCTTAGCAACATTTGCTTGAAGTGCAAGGGCGCTTCCGCCTGCACCAGTAATCGTGCTGACAACTTTTTCAGCGGCGCCAAGATTTAGATCGAGCACACCAACTTTGGCTCCTTCGGCGGCGATTGCAATCGCAAAAGCTTTTCCGATTCCGCTACCTGCGCCAGAAATAATGACTGATTTGTCAGAGAGTCTTCCCATGGCCCGTTCCTTTGTGATGTGTGGACGATTTGGTTCAAATAGCGAATTAAGTCAAACACCGCCCTTTTGACGTGTCAAGTGTGGATGAACACTCACCGCTTACGGCGGCAAGTATTGTCAATTCGTTCAGTCTCACCTAACATCACGCCTATTCATTTATTAGGGACCTGGGCAGATTAAGGGGATTCACATGGCAAAAGAAGCGCTCATCATCGGAGTAACGGGTATCGGTGGAAACAACATCGCTCAAGTTTTACTTGCTGATGGTTGGAAAGTTCATGGTCTCTCTCGCAAACCTGGAATCACTATTCCAGGAGTAAATCACATTTATGGAGATGTACTCGATCAGGCAAGCATTGAAAAAGCGATAGCTGGTATTCCTGTTTCACATCTCTTTTTCACCACATGGTCTCGCCAAAATACTGAGGCTGAGAATTGCGCAGTAAATGGCGCAATGATTGAAAACACTTTATCTGCGCTCCGTCAGACAAAAACCCTTGAACATGCAGTCTTAATTACAGGACTCAAGCATTACCTTGGGCCATTCGAAGCATATGCATCAACACCAATGGACACTCCATTTAGAGAGAGCCAAGAGCGCCTCCCAATCGACAATTTTTATTATGTACAGGAAGACATTCTCTTCAAGCATGCAGCTGAGCGAAATTTCACTTGGTCAGTACACCGCCCTCACACAATGATCGGCTACGCACTTGGAAATGTAATGAACATGGGTGTAACTCTCGCAATTTACGCAAGTATTTGTAAGGAAACAGGACGCCCATTCACATTCCCAGGATCTAAAGAACAATTCAACGGTGTAACAGATGTAACGGATGCAACGATCTTGGCTCGACATGCTGTGTGGTCTGCGACTGCACCAGCAGCGAAAAATCAGGCATTTAATACTGTTAATGGCGATGTTTTCCGTTGGAGACAACTATGGAAACACATTGCTAATTACTTTGGTCTTGAAGATCCAGGATACCCAGCGCAAATCTCACCACTAGAACCACGTATGGGA
>WLNK01000074.1 GCA_009699795.1 Actinomycetota bacterium
GATGATCCACCCATTCCGCAGAGAATGAAATTATCGAAATCTTTGAACTTTTCTAGTGAAGAGTTAATAACTGGCAACAGTGCACGTGATGTGTGCGGCAGGTCAACCCAGTTAAGTCGAATGGCAGCCTCGGATTTAGCCGCCTGACCCCAGGTGGTTGCATCCATCTGCGCAATGCGTACATGAGCTTTTTCAAGCAGTAGATATAAAGGTGAGGATCGATCAACTTTCGTGAGTGATGGTCCGCTTACGCGAATCATTTACCAAGAGCCTTCGAAACCTTAGATACGACGTTCTCAGAGGTGAATCCATACTCCTTGAAGAGAGTTGCAGCAGATGCCGATGCACCGAAGTGTTCTAGCGAAATTGCAATTCCTGAATCACCAATGTATTCGCGCCATCCTTGCGCGACTCCAGCCTCAATACTTACTCGCAACTTGGCCGATTTCAGAAGAACCTGATCCTTATATGAATCGGCTTGTTCATTAAACCATTCAAGGCATGGCGCGCTTACAACTCGCGTAGAAATGCCTTTTGCTTCAAGATCAGTTTGGGCAGCAAGAGCCACAGAAACTTCTGAGCCCGTTGCAATCAAAACCACTTCAGCAGCAGTTGAGGAATCCTTAAGTACATAGGCACCCTTATCAACGTTCGATGCAGGTGCATGAGTTGAGCGGTCAACAACCGGTAAATTTTGTCTCGAAAGTAAAATTCCGGCAGGCTTGTTTCGACGAAGTATTGATAACCAGGCGTAGGCAACTTCATTTGCATCTGCTGGACGGACAACTGCAAAATTTGGAATCGTGCGAAGGGCGGCCAGATGCTCAACGGGTTGATGAGTTGGTCCATCTTCGCCAAGTCCGATGGAGTCGTGTGTCCAAACAAATGTGGAACCAATATCCATAATTGCAGCAAGTCGCGCAGCTGGTCTCATGAAATCGCTAAAGACTGCAAATGTTCCACCAAAAGATCGTGAAAGTCCGTGCAGAGTAATTCCATTTACAATCATTCCCATTGCATGTTCGCGGATTCCAAAGTGAATCATGCGTCCATAAGGGTTTGCACCCTTCATATCACTTGAAGATGGCAAGAACGATCCTGCTCCTTCGATAACTGTGTTGTTACTTTCTGCTAGATCTGCAGAGCCTCCCCAAAATTCCGGAAGTACATTTGCGATCGCCGCAATAACATCACCTGAAGCTTTTCTTGTTGGAACATCTTTACCTGCTGGGAAAACAGGAAGAGCGCTTTCAAGGTTGCTCGGTAATTCTCGTTTGACTAGGCGCTCGAGCAACTCGGCGCGTTGCGGGTTTGCACTCTTCCATGTTGCGAATTTGATATCCCACTCTTTATGAAGTGTCGATCCGCGCTCTTTTACTTTTCGAGCATGTGCTAATACATCTGCAGGCATCGCAAACTTTTCATCCGGATTTAATCCGAGTTCTTTTTTCGTCGCAGCGACTTCATCATCACCCAGGGCTGCGCCATGTGATTTTGCTGAGTTACGAAGTTTTGGAGCTGGCCATGCAATAACGGTTTTAAGACGAATGAGTGAAGGTTTAGTTAATTCTGCTTTCGCCGAAATCATCGCCGCATCAAGGGCTTCCAGATCAACATTTCCATCTGATTTCGTTGGGACTTCGATTACATGCCAGCCATATGCTCGATATCTTGCTGAGACATCTTCGGTAAAGGAGAGATGAGTGTCTCCTTCAATTGAGATTCTATTGTCGTCATAAATTACATTGAGATTACCGAGGCCTTGTGTTCCAGCTAGTGATGAGGCTTCTGCAGATACGCCCTCTTGCAGATCTCCGTCAGAACAAATAACCCAAATCCAATGATCAAAGAGTGAAGTTCCTGCGGGAGCGTCAGGATCTAAAAGTCCTCGCTCGTATCGGGCAGCCATTGCAAAACCAACAGAAGTTGCAATTCCCGCACCAAGAGGACCGGTTGTCATCTCTACACCGACTGTATGTCCATATTCTGGGTGTGCAGGAGTTAGAGAGTGGGCATGGCGGAAAGCTTTAATGTCGTCGAGTTCTAGACCGTAACCGCTGTAGAAAAGTTGTGTGTACAAAGTAAGTGAGGAGTGGCCGCATGAAAGTATGAAGCGATCGCGACCAAGCCATTGTGCATCCGATGGATCATGAATGAGATGGCGTTGAAATAGATTGTAAGCAACAGGAGCAAGTGCCATTGCGGTTCCGGGATGGCCGTGACCTGCATTTTGAACAGCATCGGCTGCAAGGGCTCGAGCATATGCAACGGCTTGATCGTCTAATTGCGTCCAACCAGCGAGCTTTGTCATGTCTTCTCCTATTTATTTCTTATTGTTAATTAGTAACACGAATGATTGAGAGTCGAATTCGCCACGCTGCGATCCAAACCAAAGTTGCACCTAATAGATGTGCTGCCACGAGAATTTCCGGAATTCCAGTGAAATATTGAAGGTAACCGATAAATCCCTGCAATAGGGCAATTATAAAGAAGGCACGAAGAACTTTCTTGGTCTTCTTACTCACACCGTTCACAAAGTAGAGTGTGAGAGATAAACCTAATAGGGCAATGACTGCATCTGCATGGAGCCAAGCGACAGTTCGGATTTCGAAACCGAACCTTTTTGCTTGCAAATCACCTGCATGAGGTCCACTTCCGGTAACAATTGTTCCTAAAGCTATGACAAGAAAAGCTAGAGCGATATGTACTCGTGAGATTATTGAAATCGGATTTGATGCGTTTGAAATCTTTGTGGCGGAAACATTTCGTCGCTGAAAGAGTGAAAGAGCCCCAGATATCAAAACGATAGAGAGAAGGAGATGACCGGCTACAGGAATGGGATTCAGATTTGTAAGAACTGTAATTCCGCCCAAGACACCCTGTCCGAAAATACCCAATACCTGGCCAAGAGCTAAGAGTCGTAAATCTTTTCGCCCGCCCCGTAGGACCATTGCCAAAACAATTAATGCAACAGCAACGAGCGCAAAAGTTAATAGTCGGTTTCCAAATTCAATCCATGCATGAAGCTGACCTTCGGCTTGATGTGGAACTGGGGTATAAGAACCGGGGGTGCATTGCGGCCACGTTGGGCAGCCCAGTCCTGAACCTGTTAATCGGACAGCGCCACCAGTTACGACTAGAGCCGCCTGAAGAACCAGAAGGGATCCGAAGGCAATTGCTCTTGATTTCACGCGGCTCAGCCTACGCGCTCCCAACTGGAAAGCCCGCCCGAATTACGACACAATACTGTTGTGAAAATAGCCACCCATCCAGAGCCCCTCTCAGCCTTAAACGGTGGAGACGATCTGCGTACAAGAGATGCCGTGGCTAAATCAATACTCGAGAACGGTCCCTCTACTGCTGCAGTTTTAGGACAAAGACTTGGAATTACACCAGCGGGAATCCGACGACATCTAGATAACCTGGTTGAAGAAAATATTTTAGAAGCGCGCGAACCACATAGCGCACTTGTTCGCGGACGTGGCAGACCTTCAAAAGTTTTTGTCATGACGGATTTTGGACGTCAAAAGTTTGAGCACTCATATGACGATCTAGCAGTATCGGCCCTTAAGTTTATGTCTGCTCAATCAGGGGAGCATTTAGTTAAAGCTTTCGCTAAGAACCGTGCAGATGACATAGAGCGAAAAGCCACAATTGCTATCTCCAAGAAATCTCACAAGACCCAAGCACTTGCCTCGTTCTTAACTGAACAAGGTTATGCGGCAAGCGTAGAAGTACGCGGTCAAGGTGAGGAAATTTGCCAACACCACTGTCCGATAGCTCACGTAGCCGCAGAGTTTCCCGAACTGTGCGAAGCCGAGACTGCTGCCTTCTCAGAACTTCTTGGAACTCACGTTCAACGTCTTGCAACCATCGCGCACGGTGATGGAGTCTGTACAACCTACGTTCCAAAAGTAAAGAATCAATCTAAACCTGTAACAAAAACTCCTACTGCCGGAAAGGCAAAGCGATGACAACTGCACATCCAGAACTCGACGGACTCGGAAACTACGAATACGGTTGGTCAGATTCCAATGATGCTGGCAGCAATGCAAAGCGCGGCCTTAATGAAGATGTCGTACGCGATATCTCATCTAAGAAGAGCGAGCCACAGTGGATGTTGGATCTGCGCCTTAAAGGACTTTCACTCTTTGAGAAGAAGCCAATGCCATCTTGGGGTTCAGATCTATCTGGAATTTTCTTTGACACGATTAAATACTTTGTGCGTTCGACAGAGAAGCAAGCAGCTACGTGGGAAGACTTGCCTGAAGATATTAAAAACACATATGACCGCTTGGGTATTCCTGAAGCAGAAAAGCAACGCC
>WLNK01000075.1 GCA_009699795.1 Actinomycetota bacterium
TTGGGCTCTAGCAAACCTATTTGTGTGCGCTTACGCACGTGTTATCCGAAGTCCAGCTGCGCTGAACTTGTTATACGTTGCATCATCCATCTCGGAATCTGTAATCACATCTGAATAAACAGATAGATCACTGAACTTAACGAATGAATCAAAACCGAAGCGATTACTTGTCGCTAGAAGAATTGCTTTATGTGATGCTTTGATAGCCGCTGCCTTTGTCGCACAACATGTTGCATTAGGAGCCGTACATCCATGATCAACTGAAACACCATTGGCGCCCATGATTGCAAGGTCCAGTACTAACTCGGAAAGTTGACGAGTTGTCCAGTGGTCTGAAGTGGCATCGGTTGTCGAGCGAACTTTTCCACCCAAGAAAATAACTTCTACATTTGGCTTCGAGCAAAGTATCGAAGCAGTATGAATTGCATTTGTAACAACAGTTACTTTGTGGGTTGGGTTCCAGACTTCAGCTAAAGCTTGCATCGTGTAACCCTCATCGAGAAAAATAGTTTCTGCTTCTCCGATAAATTCGAGAGCTTTGAGAGTGATGCGGCGCTTTTCTTCAATAAATTGTTCGCTTCGCGTTGCAAGGTTTGATTCGTACATCGATCCCTCAATTGGAATCGCACCACCGTGTACGCGGCGAAGTAAGTTCTTGTTTTCTAAATCGTTTAAGTCGCGGCGAATTGTTTCAACAGTTACACCAAGAGCTTCAGCGCTTTCATTTACATCGATGCGCCCTTTTTCGCGCGCATGTGAAGTAAGCCATGCTCTGCGTTCCTCTTGAAACATTTGGGGCTCTCTCGATTCTGACCAAAATGAAGCTGCGAGCACTCACTCCCAGCAGCCCGAGCCTATGTATCCGTTTGAGTCTGAACAAGTCTGTTTTTATAAAGTTTTGATAACGCCTTTTGCCCGAAATCGCCCGTTTGAGCGTGGATTAGAAGGTTATGACCACTTTATGGGCGGTTTTATCGCTGCGAAGGGTCTCTAGCGCCTTTCCATACTCTTCCAAGCTAAAGCGATGTGAGATCAGGCCGTCAGTTTTAATGCGGCCAGATTGAAGGGCTGAGATGGTTGAAGGAAAGGTATCGATCTCTGCGAAGGAACCTTTAATAGTGATCTCGCGGTGGAATACATCGAAGGCGTTAATCGGAAATGTGTCTGTTGTTTCGCCAACGCCATAAACCATCATCGTTCCGCCGCTGCGAGTAAGAGGTACGCAGATTTCTGCGATATCCATATTTCCTGTTGCTTCAATGACGTAGTCATAGCCTTCAGGGCGCATCGCTTTCAAATCTTCGAAGCTCTTCTTAACGTTGCTTCGGTCCATGACGTAAATAGCATCGGCGCCAAGGTTTTTAGCAACATCCAATTTGAACTTAGTCGAGGCAGCAACAGTTACATGCGCCGCACCGCTCTTAGCGATAAGTTGCGCAAGAATTTGTCCAGTTGGACCAGCGCCAAATACAAGTGCAGTTGATCCTGGCTTCATACCTAGGGTTTCGATTCCATGCATTGCACATGCTGCAGGTTCTGCAAAGACAGCCTGCTCTGGAGTTAAATTGCCAACTTTAAAAACTAAATCTTGAGTTGCAATCATGTATTCAGCAAAAGAACCCGGCCAATTTGTTCCAAGGCCCTTGCGATTGTGACAAAGAATTGGACTGCCCTCGCGGCAAAATTCACAATCACCACAGCTAACAACCGGATTTACTGTGACTCGGTCACCACTCTTAAAATCAGTGACGCCTTTTCCTACTGAAGAAACTATTCCAACCATTTCATGTCCAGGAATTAACGGAAACTCAGCAAGAAAGTTTCCTTCATGGATATGTAGATCGGTGCCGCAAATACCGGCAAGCTCAATTTTTATGAGTACTTCGCCTTCTTTTGGTTCAGGCGTAGGGATTTCTCGGACAGTAAAGTTTTTGGGGGAATCGTAAACAACAGCTTTCATGCCCCGAAGTATTGCACCGCAGGCTCAGATTTACTACTAAACTTTTAATATGACCTACGAACTTCAAGACCTATCCGGCAAAGTAGTTGTTATTACTGGCGCTACTTCTGGAATCGGCTTGGAATGTGCACGCGCCATGGTTAAGCAAGGGGCAAAGGTCGTCTTAAATGCACGAAAAGAAAGCGCCCTTAAAGAATTAGTAGCAGAACTCAAGGAATCAAATGCGACATACGTTGCGGGTGACTGCGCGGATCCCGAGACAAGTCGCAAGATAGCTGCCGCAGCAATTTCGAAATTTTCAACGATAGATATCGTCGTTCCGAATGCAGGAATTGGGCTTTATGGATCGATACTTGATTGGTCTGACGAAGAAATAACGCAGATGATGCGTACAAATTTTGAAGGAACAGTTCACATAGTTCGTGCATGCACTAAGACAATGATTGATAAGGGCGTCGGTGACATCATCATCGTTGCTTCGGTTGCTGGTTTCTATGGAGCAGGCAAAGAAGCAATTTACGCCGGGACAAAGCATGCACAAGTTGGATTTGCAGATGGGCTTGATCACGAACTTCGAGAAAAAGGAATTCGTGTTTCAGTTGTAGCTCCAGCCGGAGTTTCTACAAACTTCGCGTTCGGTACCGGGCGTGAACCAAATTCACCGCGCCTTGATCTCTACTTAAAGCCAGAGGAAGTTGCCGAACAAATTGTTCTTATCGCGCGGCAACCGCGCTCGATGCGTACAAAAATCACCACTATGTGGTCAATGGATCAGCAAAGCTTTTAATTTCTTAGCTAAAGCGAATTAAAACCTTAACCTGCTCGCCAGCAATAGCCGCATCAAAAGCCTTCTGCGCTTCCTCGACCGGATAGATCGCTGTAACAAAATTGCTTGCATCAAAGCCTGCGCTGCCAATAATCTTGATTGAATCTTCATAATCAGATGGCAGGTATGTCGCTGAACCTTGTATACGTATCTGATGATCTTGAATTACCGGAAGCGGAATAGTTACTTCCTTTTCGGGAACGCCAACCACGACAACAATTCCGCCTTTATCAGCCATTTTGATGGCCTGAAGAATTGTTGGCTGGAAAGCTACGCAATCAAAGACAACATCAACGCTTCCACCGCATTCTTTGCGTACTTCTTCTACTGCTGTTGCACTTCCTGCATTAACAACTGCATCTGCGCCAAGTTTTAGTGCTCGCTCTCTCTTGGTATCCAAGAGATCCGTCATAACAATCTTCTTTGCATTGAAATGCTTTGCAGCGATAAGAGTAAGAAGGCCGATTGTTCCGCAACCAAGGATTGCAACAGTTTTGCCAGTTAAATCCTTTGATCCAATAAATGAAAGTTTTGTTGCATGCACAGGAGTAGATAGCGGCTCAATCAAAGATGCTTGCTCGTCAGTAAAAGATTCAGGAACTTTATGCAGACGATTAGTTGGAAGAGTCCAAAAATCTGCCATTCCACCTTGTTCGTAACCGCATCCAAAGAAGCGCAAGTTTTCACAGAGATTTTCATTTCCGTTATTGCAATTCTTACAATCCCAACAAGGTAGATCTGGTTCAGCGGTTACTCGATCCCCAACCGCAAATCCTTTTACATCTGGTGCGATTTCACGGATGATTCCAACGGCTTCATGTCCTGGCTTATATGGAAGCGGTACAAATGGATGAAGTCCTTGCGCTGCATGCACATCTGATCCACAAACTCCCGTTACAAGAGTTTCAACCAAAACTTCACCTGGTTTTACTTTTGGAGTCGGAACTTCTTGAAATGTAACAACCTTTGGAGTCGCAATGACGATTTGTTTCATGTTGGAAGAGTAATACAGAAAATTACAAGTAAATCTGGCGGAGACGAGGAGATTTGAACTCCTGAAGGGTTTAACCCCTTACCTCGTTAGCAGTGAGGCGCACTCGACCGGGCTATGCGACGTCTCCAAGTGGAGCTAACTCTACAGCTCAAAACCGATGTACTTGGTTTCGAGAAATTCGTGAATGCCAGCAAAGCCGCCTTCTCGGCCAAGGCCTGAGCGCTTCATTCCGCCGAACGGTGCAGCAGGATCGCTAATGACGCCGCGGTTTATTGCGACCATTCCTGATTCGATTGCCTCTGCTGCTCTTAGAGCTCTCGATAAATCAGCTGAATAGACATAACTAATGAGGCCGTAATCTGTCGAATTCGCTAAATCAATTGCCTCTTCATCTGTGTCAAAAACAACAATCGGCGCCACTGGTCCGAATACTTCGTTATTTAAAATTTCGTTTGCTTTGTCGACGACTAAAA
>WLNK01000076.1 GCA_009699795.1 Actinomycetota bacterium
AGGGGTTGGAATCTACGATTTACCCATGACCAAAATTGGCGAAACAGGCGATCTCCTTAAATGTTCTTTCTGTGGCAAAACGCAGAAGCAAGTTAAGAAACTTATCGCTGGTCCTGGCGTTTATATCTGCGACGAATGTATTGAACTCTGTAACGAAATCATCGTTGAAGAACTCACAGAACAAAGCACTCTTGGTCTTACAGAACTTCCAAAGCCTCAAGCAATTTTTGAATTCCTCGATCAATATGTAATTGGTCAAGATCGCGCTAAGAAATCTTTATCAGTTGCTGTTTATAACCACTACAAGCGAGTGCAGACTGGCGAAGTGCGCGGTGAAGACGCAGTCGAATTAGCTAAGTCAAATATTTTGCTTCTAGGTCCAACTGGTTGTGGCAAGACGCTGATGGCGCAAACACTTGCTCGTATGCTCAACGTTCCATTTGCTATAGCAGATGCAACAGCGCTTACAGAGGCTGGTTATGTTGGTGAAGATGTTGAAAACATTTTGCTCAAGCTCTTGCAAGCCGCTGATTACGATGTGAAGAAGGCTGAAACAGGAATTATCTACATCGACGAAATCGATAAAGTTGCTCGCAAGTCTGAGAACCCATCAATTACTCGCGATGTTTCAGGTGAAGGTGTTCAGCAAGCGCTATTGAAGATTCTTGAAGGAACTGTTGCATCTGTTCCACCACAAGGTGGACGCAAGCACCCTCATCAAGAATTTATTCAAATTGATACAACAAATGTTCTCTTCATTGTTGGCGGAGCATTTGCTGGACTTGAAAAGATTATTGAGAGCCGAAGTGGTTCTGCTGGTGTTGGTTTTAACGCAACTCTTCAATCAGGTGAAGACAAGAACCGTAAGGACATCTTTGGCGATGTAATGCCTGAAGATCTCCTTAAGTTTGGAATGATTCCAGAATTTATTGGACGCCTTCCAATTATTACTAGCGTTGAAAATCTTGATAAGCCTGCACTTATGGAAATTCTTACTGAGCCTAAGAACGCACTTGTGAAGCAATATGTTCGCCTCTTTGATTTAGATGATGTGGAACTCGAATTCACTCCAGAGTCACTTGATGCAATTGCAGAACTTGCACTTAAGCGTGGAACAGGTGCTCGTGGACTTCGCGCAATTATGGAATCAGTCTTGCTAAGTGTGATGTACGACGTACCAAGCCGTACGGATATCGCGAAGGTAATCATCGAGAAGAATTGCATTGAAGAAAACGCCGCTCCAACCATGGTTGCGCGCACTGGCGATATTCCTAAGCGTTCATCACGCCGCGATAAAGGTTCAGAGGAGAAGAGCGCATAATCTAGACTGCGCTCTATGAATAAAGAGGCTCGCGAGCTCGCATCGACCTTTTCACCGGCCGATATCGAATCTCCTCTTTACGAAAAATGGGTATCTGCAGGTTATTTCACTGCTGATGCTTCGTCGAAAAAAGAGCCGTTCACAATTGTTCTACCACCACCGAATGTAACTGGTGTTTTACATATTGGTCACGCCCTAGATCAAACTCTTCAAGATTGTTTAACGCGCATGAAGCGCATGAAGGGTTACGAAGTTTTGTGGCTTCCAGGAATGGATCATGCAGGAATTGCAACTCAAAACGTTGTAGAAAAACAATTAGCCACTGAAGGTAAATCACGACACGATTTAGGGCGCGAAGATTTCATTAAGAAAGTTTGGGAATGGAAAGCCGAATCCGGCGGCGCAATTCTTGGACAGATGCGCCGTATTGGAGCAGGTGTTGACTGGAGTCGCGAGCGATTCACCATGGATGAAGGTATGTCCAAGGCCGTAGTTTCAATCTTCAAAAAGATGTATGAAGCAAACCTTATCTACCGCGCAGAACGCATCATTAACTGGTGTCCTCGTTGCTTAACTGCTCTTTCAGATATAGAAGTTGAGCATCAAGATGATGCGGGTGAGTTTGTACAAATTCGATATGGCGAAGGTGAGCAGAGCATCGTTGTTGCCACAACTCGCGCCGAAACAATGCTCGGCGATGGAGCTGTTGCTGTTCACCCTGATGATCCTCGTTACAAACACATGATTGGCACAGAAGTTCTATTGCCACTCGTTGATCGAATGATTCCAATTATTGCTGATGAATTAGTCGACCCAGACTTTGGAACAGGTGCCGTAAAGGTAACTGCTGCCCACGATCCAAATGACTTTGAAATGGCAGTTCGCCACAACGTTCCGTTCGTTGTCATTATGAATGAACACGGCGTGATGGATGGAACGGGTACTGAATTTGATGGCATGGATCGCTTTGATGCTCGTATTGCAGTTGTTGCAAAGTTAAAAGAAATGGGAAGAGTTGTTGCAGAGAAGCGTCCATATATTCACGCTGTTGGACATTGCTCACGATGCGATACAACTGTTGAACCGAGACTTTCAAAGCAATGGTTTGTAAAAGTTGCACCGCTCGCTAAAGCATCAGCTGATGCAGTGCGAAGTGGTGAAGTAAAGATTGAACCAGAAGCACTTGCTCCACGTTATTTCGAATGGGTCGACAACATGCACGACTGGTGTATCTCTCGCCAATTGTGGTGGGGACATCGCATTCCTGTTTGGTATGGACCAAATGGCGAAGTAAAAGTTGTTGGTCCCGATGAAAGCGCGCCAGCAGGTTGGGTACAAGATCTCGATGTTTTAGATACATGGTTCTCATCTGGGCAGTGGGCTTTTTCAACAATGGGATGGCCTGAAAAGACCGCAGATCTTGCGAAGTTTTATCCAACTAGCGTCCTTGTAACTGGCTATGACATTTTGTTTTTCTGGGTTGTTCGAATGATGATGATGAGCACTTTTGCAATGGATGGTGTTGCACCCTTTAAAACCATCATGTTGCACGGACTTGTACGCGATCAGTTCGGTAAGAAGATGTCCAAGTCTCGCGGCAATGTAATTGACCCAATCGAATTCATGGATAAGTACGGAGCAGACGCACTTCGTTTCACACTCGCTCGCGGCGCAAACCCCGGAACAGATCAAGCGCTAGCTGAAGATTGGATTGGCGGATCTCGTAATTTTGCTACAAAACTCTGGAACGCAACACGCTTTGCAATGATGAATGGCGCAAATGTTGATGGGCCACTTCCCAAAATTGATTCACTCAACGCAATTGATCGATGGATTCTCTCTCGTTTAAGCGAAACGCTAAATGAGGCAAACACACTTCTTGAAACTTACGAATTTGCCCGTGCATGCGATGTTATTTATCACTTTGCATGGGATGACCTCTGCGACTGGTATCTCGAACTCTCAAAGGAAACCTTTGCATCTGAAGATAAAGCTAATTCACAACGCGTACTTGGCCATGTCCTTGATCAACTGATGCGCCTGCTTCACCCAATCATGCCTTTCATTACTGAAGAACTTTGGACAACGCTAACTGGCGGTCAGTCACTAGTTATTGCAGAGTGGCCTGTAGCAGATACAACTCAGGTGGATAAAAAATCCGAATCGCTCATCGCGACACTTCAAGAAGTAATTACTGAGGTTCGTCGATTTAGAAATGATCAAGGCGTTAAGCCGTCGCAAAAGATTCCAGGTCGATTTGTTGCAGCCCCAGAGATTGCAAAGTATTCAAGTGCCATGAGCTTTGTACTCAAGCTAGAGGCGGGGGATTTCACTCCATCTGCAACTCTGGATATTGCAGGAGTAAAGGTTGAAATGGATCTCACTGGCTCTATCGATGTTGTTGCAGAGCGTGCTCGCCTTGAAAAAGATTTAGCTGCGGCGCAGAAAGATTTAAAGACCGCCGAAGTCAAACTAGGTAACGAAGGCTTTATGGCGAAGGCCCCAGCAGAAGTAGTTGTTGAAATTAAAGAACGCCTTGCAAAGACAACTTCTGATATTGAAAGAATTACTGCAGCACTTGCTGGCTTGAAGTAATGAACACAAGCGCTGACGATCAAGCACGTATCGATGCAATTGAGAAAGCACTCAATGCACGTTGGCCAGAGAATCAAATAGCACCAACACTGGAAAGAATTGCAGCTCTTCTAGATATTTTGGGTTCGCCGCAACTTACTTATCCAACTATTCATGTGGGCGGCACCAATGGAAAAACCACAACTAGCCGCGTGATTGACTCACTTCTCTTTGAAATGGGACTACGTACTGGACGATTTACAAGTCCGCACCTTGAACATTTCACCGAGCGCATCGCGATTAATACACACCCCATTGATGCA
>WLNK01000077.1 GCA_009699795.1 Actinomycetota bacterium
CAAAGATCACCATGGCCTGCGTTGATTGCAAAGAACGCAATTACATTACTAAGAAGAACCGCCGCAACGATCCAGACCGTATGGAACTCAAGAAGTTCTGTCCTCGTTGTAAGTCATCAACACTTCACCGCGAAACCCGCTAATGCTTAATCCCGATTCTGTCGGGCGCACCTTCCCAGGTAGCGATGCAATTACTGTTTCTCAAAATGAAATCGATGCCTTTTGTGCTGTCCTAGGCGAAACGAATACAACAATTGCACCCCCAACATTTTCAATTCGAATCACACTCGAACAATCTCAGGCAATTCTTTCCAATCCAGATGTAGGTCTTGATTGGACTCGCGTTGTCCACGGAGACCAGCGCTTTGAAATTTTTTCACCTATAAAGGCCGGAGACACATTTAGCTGCTCTTCCACCATTGAAACTTACAAAGTAGCTGCGGGAAATGAGATTGTTACCGTGCGATCTGATCTTCACAAAGGCGGCGAATTGGCAGTTTCATCATGGTCCACGCTGGTGGTGCGCGCATGATCGAAGTCGGAACAGTGGTTGCGGAGAAAGTTTTTTACCTTGATCGCGCACTTCTTAAGGAATATGCCGATGCAAGTGGGGATCAGAACCCCATTCATCAAAATGAAGAGTTCGCAATCTCAGTAGGTCTTCCAAATATCATTGCCCACGGAATGTTGACCATGGCACTCGTTGGAAAATTTGTAACTGATTGGGCTGGAGGTGCCGCACAAGTTCATGAATACAGTGCGCGCTTCATTAAGCCCGTCATTGTTCCTGCAGGAGAAAAAGTAGATCTCACCGTCAGCGCAGTTGTTTCAGCGCACGAAGATGGCAAAGTGAAACTCGATATCACAGCCTCTTCTGCTGGCGTAAAAGTACTCGGGATGGCCAAAGCGCTCGTTAGTAAAAAATGAATAAAGAAGAGTTAGCCCAAGAGAGGCTGGCGGCTAGAGCTGCTAAAGATTTTGCAAAAGCGGATCAACTTCGTGATGAAATTGCCGCTCTTGGCTTTGAGATTGTTGATATTGCCGGTGGTTATGAATTTCGACCAATTTCCTTATATCCAACTTATTCTTCGACCCGGGATGTTAGGCAGATCTCTGTAAAGGGCGAAATAGCCCTTGCCATGATTGTCGACGGATTTATCGATGATGCAGTTGCGACCGTTAAGAACATCAAATCTCATAGTGATGTAGAGATAGTTGCACTAGTTACAACCGATCCAGGGGCCTTGGTTGGGGAGATTGATTCACGTACTAAATTGGTTGCACTCTCTGAGAATTTCGGCTGGGGAGAATGTGCAAATGCCCTTCTCAAAAATGTATCTTCAAAGTATTTAATAATTATGGATCCATCAACGCGCTTTACTGGTGATGCAGTCACTCCAACTCTGGCTGAGCTAAATAAAGGTGAGTACAACGCTGTTGGGTGGCGTGGAGGACTGGTCAACACCGAAGATGAATGGCGAAGTGTTGACGATAAAGGGGCAGGAGAAGTAGATGTTCTCTTTAGCTATTTCCTAGCGGTTAATCGCGCAGATGCGCTAAGTGCAGACGGTTTCAATAACCGTGCAATTTATTATCGAAACGCTGATATTGAATTCTCCCTAAAGCTTCGTCACTCAAATGGTCGATTGCTACAGATGGATTTGCCACTTGAGCAAGATAAACACCACGGTTATCACGACGCTGATCCAGAATTTAGAGAAGTGCAATCTAAGAAGAATTATGACCGCATCCTTGAGCGCTTTAGAGGCAAGAACGCAATCTTGTCTCCACGCAGGTAGCCTTATCCCATGGCCAATCTTCGCGACTACACAAGCTTGCGCGTTGGGGGACCTGCAAACAAATTTGTAGAAGTTAGAACTGAAGAACAAATCATCGCAGCCATTGAAGCAGCAGGTGATTCACCAATATTGGTAATTGGTGGCGGAACAAATATTTTGGTTGCAGATGCAGGTTTTGATGGCACGGTAATTCGAATTTCAAATAATTCGATTGAAGCTGAAGTAGATGCATGCAGCGGTGCAACGCTCACTATTGGTGCTGGCGAGAACTGGGATAAATTTGTAGAAGCAACAATTAAACGCGGCTTTGCTGGCCTTGAAACTCTGAGCGGAATTCCAGGTTCCGTAGGTGCAGCGCCGATTCAAAACATTGGCGCATATGGCCATGAAGTAAGTGAATTCATTACACGCGTGCGCACTTATGACCGCCACGAAAAAGCCTTAAAGACTTTTACAAACGAAGAATGCAAGTTTGAATACAGAAATTCTTATTTCAAATCACATCCTGGCCGCTACGTAATTTTAGAAGTCCAATTTCAGATTCGAAGCGGTGAAGAGACAACACCAATTCTTTATGCCGAACTCGCAAAGAAGCTAGAGATTGAAGTTGGTGAAAAAGCACCTGTAGTAAAAACACGACAAGCTGTACTCGAATTACGCGCCTCAAAGGGCATGCTCTTATCCCCACAAGATCGCGATTCGTGGTCAGCCGGTTCTTTCTTTACAAATCCAATTGTTAATAAAGATATCGCCGCCAAACTCCCAGATGGCGCACCAAAGTGGCCAACGGCAGATGGTCGAATTAAAACAAGTGCAGCATGGTTAATTGAGAATTCTGGAGTTCATAAGGGTGATTCGCATGGAGGCGCGCGAGTATCTACAAAGCACGTACTTGCTCTAACAAATGCTGGAAATGCAACCGCTCAAGATATTGCCGAGCTTGCAGCTATTGCTCAAAAGAGTGTGCAAGATAAATTCGGAATCACACTAGTTGCTGAAGTAAATCTTGTGGGACTAGAACTTAACTAACTATTCGGTTAGCAACTTCTTAATGCGCCCAATTCCTTCAACAATATCTTCATCGCTGGTTGCATAAGAAAAACGCAAATAGCCAGAAGGTCCAAAAGCTTCCCCCGGAACAGCGGCAACTTCTACTTCATCAAGAATAAGAGTCGCTAATTCTGCAGATGTCTTTGGAGTCTTGCCTCTAATTGTTTTTCCAAGAACACCTTTTACTGACGGATAAACATAGAAAGCACCTTGCGGCGTTGGGCATTCGAATCCTGGGATCTCATTTAAAAGCGAAACGATTAATTTACGACGACGATTAAAAGCCTCACCCATCTTCTTTACGACCGATAGATCACCTGTTAAAGCAGCAATTGCTGCGCGCTGTGAAACATTTGAAACATTTGAACTTAGGTGTGATTGCAGATTTGTTGCAGCCTTAATTGCATCTTTTGGCCCAATCATCCAACCCACTCGCCAACCAGTCATTGCATACGTTTTTGCTACACCGTTAATGATGATGCAAGTATCTGCAAGGCCTGGCACGAGTACAGGTAGTGACGGTGCGGTTGCGCCGTCGTAAAGCAGGTGCTCGTAAATCTCATCGGAGATTATCCAAATATTATTCTTAAGCGCCCACTCGCCAATCGCTTTTGCCTGCTCAGGTGAATAAACAGAACCTGTTGGATTCGAAGGTGAACAAAAGAGAAGCGCCTTAGTCTTTGGCGTACGCGCGGCTTCTAGCTGCTCAACTGTTACAAGATAATTTTGTGACTCATCGGCAAAGACTTCTACGGTCTTTCCGCCAGCGAGCTTTACGCACTCTGGATATGTAGTCCAATATGGAGAAGGAAGAATTACTTCATCGCCCGGATCAATAATTGTTGCAAATGCTTGATAGACCGCTTGCTTTCCACCGTTAGTTACAAGAACTTGGTCGGCAGTAATTTCATAATTTGAATCACGCTTTGTCTTAGCAACAATTGCATCACGCAGTTCAGGCAAACCTGGTGTTGGTGTGTATCGGTGGTTTGCAACAACTTTCGTTGCAGCAGCAGCAGCTTCAACTACGTAATCAGGAGTTGGAAAATCTGGTTCGCCAGCACCGAAGCCGATCACTGGGCGACCTGCAGCTTTAAGTGCTTTTGCCTTTCCATCTACAGCCAGAGTTGCTGATTCTGCGATTGCTGAAATACGTGCGGAAATTCTGCTCATGGGTCAATCTTGCCCTATCGCAGCCCTGACTTTGAGCGCGAATTTTCCCTATCCCTATCTCTACCTCTACACTTCGACGCTCACGAGGATTTGCAAATCCCTAGGGTTTCGTCATGCTCTCGCGAAGGGCAGTAGCTCAATTGGCTAGAGTTGCCGTCTCCAAAGCGGC
>WLNK01000078.1 GCA_009699795.1 Actinomycetota bacterium
AATTATGACCTTGCTGGAAATGGAAAAGCTCAAATTCTTCGAACTGCGGGTTCCGTAAAACTTGTTGCGCAAAAGAATGGGCCAGTTCTTGGAATTCACATGGTTGGTTCACGCGTTGGCGAACTACTCGCAGAAGCGCAATTAATCTTTAACTGGGAAGCAAGTGCTGATGATGTTGCTCCGTTAATTCATGCGCACCCAACACTTTCAGAAGCCATGGGAGAAGCACACATGGCACTCGCCGGTAAACCGCTTCATGCTCACGGATAATCTAGGGAGAACGCAATGACATTCAGATTAACGATGCCAGCACTCGGCGAGAGCGTGACTGAAGGAACTGTTACACGGTGGTTAAAGTCAGAGGGCGATCGCATCGCAGTTGATGAACCACTCCTCGAAGTATCAACTGACAAAGTTGATACAGAAATTCCTTCGCCAGTTGCCGGGACGCTTCAAAAAATAGTTGTAGCTGTTGATCAAACCGTGGCAGTCGGAGCCGACCTTGCAATCATCGAAGATGGCGCTGCAGCACCGGCTGCAGTCACGCCAACTCCAACTCCCGTTGCAGAAACTCCAGCACCGGCTCCAGTTGCGCCCGCTCCAACTGTTGCGCCAGTAACGCCTGCACCAGTTGCTCCCGTTGCATCAAATTCTGCGGGAACTGTCATCACGATGCCAGCACTTGGCGAAAGCGTTAGCGAAGGCACTGTTACGCGTTGGTTAAAAAATGTTGGCGATGTTGTTGCAATGGATGAAGCGCTACTAGAGGTTTCAACAGACAAAGTCGATACAGAAATTCCATCACCTGTTGCTGGAACACTTCTAGCAATTGATGTTGCAGTTGATTCAACAGTTCCTGTTGGGGCGCGTCTTGCACTCATTGGCGCCGCAAGCGGTGCGGTACCTGCAGCACCAGTTACACCAGTTACACCAGTTGCTCCAGTTGCTCCAGTTGCTCCAGTTGTAACTCCCCCAGTTGTTGCACCTGTTTCATCAAATACTGATGCCTATGTAACACCCATTGTTAGAAAACTTGCAGCCGAACTTGGTGTAAATCTTGCGAACATTCAAGGTAGCGGCGTTGGCGGAAGAATTAGAAAAGAAGATGTTCAAGCAGCTGCAAAACCTGTTGCAACCCAAAGTGTTCCTGTAGCGCAGAGTCCTACACCAACTGCTTCAAAATCTTCGCCAGTAACAGCGTCTCCACTTCGTGGAACCACGGTAACAATGTCACGTTTGCGTAAAGTCATTGCTGCTCGCATGGTTGAGTCACTTCAAGTGAGTGCGCAATTAACAACTGTTGTTGAAGTAGATGTAACAAAGATTTCTCGTTTGCGTGATCGTGCAAAAGCCACATTTGAAGCTCGCGAAGGAGTCAAGCTCTCTTTCCTTCCATTCTTTGCAGTTGCGGTATGTGAAGCGTTAAAGGTGCATCCAGTACTTAATTCATCCGTCGAAGGTGATCAAATTACCTATCACGGTGCAGAGCACCTGGGCATTGCGGTGGACACAGAGCGCGGTCTACTCGTTCCAGTTATTCATAGTGCTGGTGATCTCAACATGGGCGGTATCGCACGAAAGATCTCCGACCTAGCTGCGCGCACTCGCGACAATAAAGTTTCACCAGATGAATTAGGCGGTGGAACATTTACCATTACAAATACCGGTAGTCGCGGCGCGCTATTTGATACTCCCATTATTAACCAACCACAGGTTGCAATTCTTGGTCTAGGGGCAGTTGTTAAACGTCCAATGGTTGTACGTGGTGAAGATGGTGGCGAAACAATTGCAATTCGTTCAATGGTTTATCTGGGTCTTTCTTACGATCATCGCGTTGTCGACGGTGCAGATGCAGCTCGATTCCTAGTAACTCTTAAAGAGCGCTTAGAACAAGGCGCATTCGAATCGGATCTAGGACTCTAATGGCGACACTGCAACGAGTTGCGATTACTGGATCTACAGGACTCATAGGTAACGCACTAGTTGGACACCTTAAATCTGAGGGTTACACAGTTCAAAGATTAGTTCGCAGACCAAGCCGCTCTGTCGAGGAAATAACTTGGGATCCACAAGCAGGAACTATCGATCTCGACGCACTTGCTGGAGTGGATGCCGTAATTCATTTAGCTGGCGCCGGTGTTGGAGATAAGCGCTGGACCAAGAAATACAAGAGCGAGATTTTGAATTCGCGTTTGTTGGGTACAACTACTATTGCAAATGCAGTAAAGGCTGTGCAACCTTCGGTATTTATCAGCGCCAGCGCAATTGGTTGGTACGGTGAAACTGGAAACCGTTCTGTAATTGAAACTGATCGCGCAGGAGAAGATTTTCTTGCAGCAGTCTGTCGTGAATGGGAAGCTGCAGCTGATCTGGCGCAAGGAGTCAGAACAGTAAAACTTCGTACGGGATTGGTTCTGGACCCAACTGGTGGTGCATTGGGTCGCATGCTTCCACTATTTCGATTTGGTTTGGGCGGCAAACTAGGTAGTGGAAAACAATGGTGGTCTTGGATCACCCTGCATGATCACATTCGTGCGATCGTATTTGCATTAGAAAATAAGATTGAAGGACCTATAAATTTAACTTCTCCCAATCCGGTGACTAATCAGGAATTCACTGCCGGATTAGCACGAGCTCTTCATCGTCCAGCCTTATTCCCCGCACCAGCGATTGCACTAAAAATCGCTCTAGGTGGTTTTTCAACTGAAATATTAGGTTCTAAAAAAGTTATTCCACAAGCTCTACTAGATGCTGGATTTGTTTTCGATTACCCGCATATAGCTCCTGCCCTCGCTGCACTAGTTAACTAATACCGAAAGCGCAGCCAAGCGCCCTGAAAGCAAAGCACCATTTTGTGACGGTGCACTCTTGTAATCCCCCGCAATATAAATTGAATCTTTCACATGAGCGCCCGATGCGAATTTTGATTCCAGCCCTGCCAGAGGCAATGCACTTGGTAATTCATATTTTGCAATAAGTTTCCAATTACGTGTATCAGTTCCGTACAAAAATGCTAGATGTCGTCGTATTTCCGATTCTGTGGCTGGAAGAATACTTGTACTCGAAATCAAATTCTTTCCTGCTGGTGCGTAACTTGGCATCATGTTTGAAATCACCAATGTATTTACAACTTGACCACGATTTTGGCTATCCACTATGAGTGATTTACTTTCAGTTGGGCTTATTTTTGCAGAGTGATACCACGTTGTACAACCAACAAGTTGAGGCACGTCAGTTAGATCTAATAATTGAGCTGCTGTCGTCGCGTCCGTGGCAACAATAATTGCATCTGCCTCAAATTTTCCAAGTGAAGTTTTTACTACATTGTTCTTAATAGAATTTACTTGAACCCCATATTTAATATCACTTATTCGAGAAGCTAGCGCTTCGGAGAAAGCTCTCACGCCATTTTTAGGTAAGCCGGAGTTTCCGGTGACAAAATGTTTAATTGCTGTGCGCCCATATTCTGAACTTACTAAGAGTGGATCTGAGAGAAATACGCCGGTTAAAAAAGGGCGAAGTACGCGCTCATAAGTTTTGCCCAAACCTCTGCCCTTTAGTTCTTCACCAACACTTGAAGCCGATTTACTTATAAGTAAGTACTTAAGTAATCGAATTTTCTCTAGCACAGATCCGGTTTCCCCATTAAATACTGACAAGAACGCCGATCTAGGATCACCAATACGTATACGATTTTCGTTACGAGCAATTTCAATCACGGATGCTGCAGAAACAAAATCAATTTCTTTTGTTAGTCCGAGTCGTTGAATTTCCGGATAATTTGAATTTATTAATTGAAATCCACGGTCACAGATATAACCGTCAATATCATCACTCGTTACGCGACCACCTGGTCGATCGGATCTTTCCAAAATCGTGACAGCAACGCCTTCATTTTGTAAGGTCAAGGCTGCGCTGAGCCCAGCCAAACCTGCGCCAATGACAATAACTCTCTTAACCATGCTGACTAATCTCTCGTGCTCTATCAATTATTTGTGCGACGTTAAGAATTTCAGTTTCAGAAACTGGCATTGCCGTTTTATTGATAATTGCTTCATGTACCAATGAATAAAACCCGCAGTAGTTTCCTGGATCCGCCTCAAATTTTTCTTGTACTTCGCCTCGATAAATAAATGCAGCAGATGATGTGTTCTCTAACCATTTTCCGTCCTGTGGATTTTTTCCTGCT
>WLNK01000079.1 GCA_009699795.1 Actinomycetota bacterium
GCCATCAACTTCTTGCATCATCTGAGTTGTTAAGCGACCCATGCCAGCAACCATCTCTGGAAACTCACGGCAAGCAGTAATAACACTTTGATGAACTTCATCAGTTGAAATTGTGATTGCACGAATCGCACGCGCAAGGCCGATAACTGAAACCAAGAACAACGGTGCACCACAACCATCTGTACTGACCAGAGTGATGCTTTCGCTAGCAAGTTTTTCAAATTCATTTTTAATTGCAACTTGCAGCGGATGACTCTCTTCTAAATAAGTATCGAGTGGCCAACCGTTTATCTTGCAGGTTAAAAGCATCGCTGCATGTTTTCCGCTGCAGTTCATTGCAATGCGAGTGGGCGCAGCATCGCCCCATGCACGGCGTTCTGCTTCTCCCAGTGGTCGATCTAGCGCACATTGCAAAGCGCTTTCATCAACGCCAGCGAGCGCCAATATTTCGCGCACTACTGCAATATGCATCGGTGAACCTGAATGACTTGATGCTGCAAGCGCTAACAATCTAGGTTCGAGTGAAAGGCCGCTTCGCACCATTGCAGCAGCTTGAATTGATTTAACAGTTGAGCGAGGGAAAATCTTCGTATCGATATTGCCAATTGATTTGCGAATTGAGCCATCTGAATTCAGCGCAACTAAATACCCACGGTGCGAAGATTCAACAACTCCACTTCGAGTTACCTCAGCCAATAGCCCATCGTTAATGTGTTCAGGCATGTACGTCTCTATTTACTCACTCTGGCGTTCGAGGGATGACCAAATATGCGCTTGTAGCTCTTGGCCTTCTGCTGCCATGTCGTATGCAAAGAAAAGCTCACCTGCGACCAGCCCGTAAAGTCGAACACCAGCTGTAACAATCTTGGCAGATGGCGATGAATAGCCCTGATCCATCACGAGTTGAATCTTTGGTCCATCAAACTGACCAACCCAACCTTCAGTGATTCCAGTGTTATGTGAAATCAAAACTTCTAAAACATTATTTGGCTTTACGCGCCAAAATCCAGTCTCAGACGCTGCAGGTCTAATGATTTCGCCTTCCGAATCAATAATCCAAGAGCGTGAGTAATAGTTTAGAAATGGTCGCCCATCATGGTTAAAAACAACTTCGTGCGCGTATTCAAAAGGTTCGATATTTGGATATTCACCACGACCCTTACCGCGCCATGTTCCAACCATCCATGCAAGTGGGTTGAGATCGGCATGCAAACCTTCGGGAATTGTGAAGGCCATTAGAGCCTGCCTCTCTTATAAGTGCGACCATCGCGCGCTTGTGATTGGCGCTTACCGCGCACTCCATAAATTACGAGCCCCACACCGATTGCTATTGAAACTAGCCCAAGTACAACGGATGTGAACAACTCCATGGGCCAAGCCTACGCCTTACTGTGAGGCGCTTACGCCACCAACGCTTAGCTCTGCATCCGTTGGTGTATTTCTTTTCAATATTGCAAGTGCAATTGGTCCTAGTTCGTGATGGCGTGCAACTGTTCCGAGAAATCCAACAACAACGCCATCTTTTTCAACTGGCGTTCCGGGCGCCGGCATAACTACCGCGCTTCCATCAAGGTGCAACATCGCCAAACGCCTTGGTGGATTACCAAGATTAAATACCTTTGCAACAGTTTCTTGTCCACGGTAACAACCCTTATTCATGTGCACTGCGGTATTCAAAACGCCAATTTCGTTCGGAATAGTTTTGTGATCAGTTTCAAAACCAATGCGCGCACGCCCTGCTCCTACTCGCTCAGCATCGAGTGCCCAAGTACCAACCTGCAAAGCAGTTGTAGCAAAAGTTTTTTTCATCTCTTCTAACTCGCCGCGAGGGACAAGTGCAAATGGGCCACCGATATTAGTTGCTTTACCTGGAGCGCGAAGCACTGCGAATTCATCTGATGCATCTCGAACATCGACCTGCAACATAAATTTCATCTTTTGTAAGTATTCAATCAATCCGCTTTCATACCCTGGATCAATCACTAAATATGTTGTATCGCCATCGTCAACTAAATTGAATTGATATTCGACGCGGCCGTTTGGATCCAAAATAAATGCTGAGGTCCAATCACCTGGGGCAAGGGCCAATAGATGTTGCGTTGTTAAATCATGGAGCCACTTGAGGCGATCGCTTCCGCTCACTGCGACGATTTTTAAGTGTGAAAGATCTGCCCAAGCTTTACCTTCAAAGAGAGCGCGCTGTTCTTTTGCTATTTCACCGAAATGCCAAATAGCACCCTTATCTGGGCCTTCTTCGACAAGAACTGCGGTCATGTGACCAAGTGTAGAACTCTTATTCCCTCTCTGGGGTTCGAGTCCCTCAAGGCCTAATTTGGGAGACCCGTCACTTTGGCGGCGGACCATAAGTTGCATACTCAGCAGCTAAAACCTTTGAAAGGATTACTGCCGCATCACTCCAACTTTTTCCATAAACATTTTTAAAAGCCGTTTGGAAATTCTGACCTTCTGCACCAAGTGCATAAATTGCCATTATCGCTTGTGGGCCAGCAATCGAAATAAGTGCCTCAGTTGCGAGAGCCCCGATTGAGTAACTCAATTTATAAAGCTCGCCATTTAGATAACAAGAAGGTGCTGACTGGTTAACTAAATAATCTTTTAAAGACGCTTCTGTGTAATCTGTGATTGTTGTTGGACCCCAGCCATATGGCAATCCTTTTCTGAAATTCAAATACTTCTCTAATGAGTCTTCTGCAACTGCAGATCCTGCCGCATTAGGTAATCCTTCATATACCCAGCAAGGTGAAAATCCATGATTTGACATTCCACTTGAACTACAGCCCTTAGCAAAATTATCGGGGTTTGTGCAATTAGGGCTATTCATCCATTGCGCCCCTACAACCGAGTGAAGATATTCATGGCCAATTACTACACCATCGCGCATATTTAGATCCGAAGTTCCGCTTTGCCCCAGATGTAGGAAGGCATCTTTTGAATTAAAATAATCACCAGAATTTGCACCGGTGCACTTTGTAATAGCTCCTTTGAAGGCACCAGGATGAATTTGTTGCTGGCAATCTCCAGCCATTGCTCGAAGAGGACCGGCGAGTGTTTCTGGTGACGAATGATCGTAACCCTTTGCACGGAAATCTTCCGCGAATTTCTTTTCAGTCAGTGGCTCATCTTCAGCGTTATAGACATACATCGCGTAGAAATTTGGTTGTACAAATCCATTCCAAAGTTGAGCATCTCGATCAAGTATGGTTTGTATACGAGTTGCTCCACCGTCGATATCAAATTTTGTTGTAGGTCCCACGAAAATTGAAGTTGAAACTTTTTTAGGTTTATTCCTCTTTAAAACATCTTGAATATTATTGTATGAAGTTGTTGGTATGTCTGCAATATGGTCAAGAATATTTGAAAATGTAATTGCTCCAACAGGTGAAACTGGAAGCTTAATTGGCATCGGCGCATTGTACTTTTTTATAACGGCTGGTTTGTTTACAGAAGATGGATTCCAAACGCGCCAAACTTTTTTCACGCCCTCTTGATTACAGACAAATCTTTTATTAGGAGTATCGAAAAAAATCCCAACTTTTGTACACGCGCTTCCAACATTTGGTGGAGTAGCGGCATCGGCTCCATTGAATGGAATTAGCATTGAGGCAGTTAGGAATAAGGCTGAAGCCATTGAGAGCTTTTTCATAAAGCAAGGGTAGGGGGTTATTACCAACCCAAAGCCTCTAGCTAGATAGATTTGCTTGAAGGTTTATTTAACGCATGCAGCGCAGAGACCGTAGATCGCAAAGTGCGATACATCGGTCTTAAAGCCGTAATCATCTGAAAGTGTCTGCACAAAAGTTGCCGCTACATCGATTGGCGCATCGCCAACTGAGCCGCAATCGCCACATACAAGGTGGAGATGTGTGAGTTCTTCTGCTGCGTGATACGTCGCACCGCCGTGGCCAAGGTGTGTGTGTTGTACAAGGCCAACGTTTTCGAGTGTTTCAAGATTGCGGTAAACAGTTGAGAGATTGATTCCAGGATGTGTCTGGCGAACTTTCTCTGCAACTTCTTCAGGAGTTGCATGGCCAAGATCTCGAACAGCAGAGAGAACTAGCTCGCGCTGTGGTGTTAAGCGCAAACC
>WLNK01000008.1 GCA_009699795.1 Actinomycetota bacterium
ACTGAAATTGATCCAACAAAGGCGCTCGATGCGATGATGCAAGGATTCCGAGTTATGCCGATGGAAGATGCCGCAAAGGTGGGAGATGTCTTTATTACCGTTACGGGTAATCGAGATGTGCTTCGCGAAGAGCATTTCAGGGTAATGAAAGATGGCGCAATCATGGCTAACTCAGGTCACTTTGATATCGAAATCGATGTTGCATGGCTTGAACAGAAGGCAAAGAGCAAGAATTCAAAGATGCGCCACCAGACCGATGAATATGTAATGGCTGACGGTCGTCGCCTGTTGCTCATCGCTGAAGGTCGACTAGTAAATCTTGGAGCTGCCGAAGGTCATCCTGCTTCAGTAATGGATATGTCATTCTCGGATCAAGCACTTACAGCCGAGTACTTAGTTAAGGAAGCAAAGAATCTAAAGGCTGGCGTACACGAAGTTCCTTCTTACATTGATAAGGAAGTTGCAAGTTTGAAGCTTCGCTCAATGGGTGGACGAATCGATGTGTTGACTCCAGCTCAAGAACTTTATTTGAATTCTTGGGAGCACGGTAGCTAATGACTTTAGTTATGGTCGTCGATGACGACCAGGATCTCGCGGAGATGCTCGGCATCGTATTAACAGGTGCCGGCATCGACGTAGATCTTGTAAGTCGCGGTGATGAAGTGATGGATGTGTTTAGAAATAATCCTCCTGATCTTGTTTTATTAGATGTGATGTTGCCTGGAATTGATGGCATAGAAGTATGTAAGCAAATTCGAAAAGAATCGATGGTTCCAATCGTGATGCTTAGCGCCAAAGGAGATACGCAAGATGTAGTGCGTGGACTCGAAGCTGGCGCTGATGATTACATGGTCAAACCATTTCGCCACCCTTCAGAGCTCATTGCACGTATTCGCACGCGGCTTCGTCGCACTAATTCCGATGTGACTTCACTTCTGACTATTGGCGATCTTTCGATTGATGTAACAGGCCACGAAGTAATGCGCGCAGGCAAAGCTATATCTTTGACTCGTCTGGAATTTGATTTATTAGTTGCACTTGCAAAAGAACCTGGACGCGTTTTTACTCGAGAATCGCTCCTTGGTGAAGTTTGGGGTTATCGACACTCAACAGATACACGTTTAGTAAATGTTCACGTGCAGCGTCTTCGCTCAAAAATTGAACATGATGCAGAAAATCCAGAGATAGTTATGACTGTTAGAGGTGTTGGTTATAAAGCTGGAGTGACGGTCGGTTCCTAATGAACCGCTTACGATATTTTCTTCGTAACTCACTCGTTGCGAAGGTCATTCTCTCCACAGTATTTCTTTCACTAGGAGTTGTCTGGCTTACGGGATCAGCTCTTTATTCCCAGCTCTCTTCGGGAGTTAAAGAGGTAAATTTACAGTCGTCACTTGCTGAAGCTCGGTCCTCATTTTTTAATGCGCAATATCAATTTCTTCTAGTACAAGATAAATCTACATCCCAGATCAATAAGGTCACCAAGCAAGTAATTAAGTCCTCTACAGAGGTGGGCGTTAATCAGGCACGAAAAGATATTGTTCTTTTAAAAATTGAAGATACTGCGCTTTCAGACCCACGATACCAAGCGAATATTTATAATTTTTCTTCTGATGGAATTGCTTTAAATGCGATACCTGCTTCACTTCGCAAGGATCTTTCCAAGAAAGAAGATCTCGTCTATCAATACGCCACACTCTCTCGAATAAGTGGGGTTGAAACGGAATCTCTCATTATTGGACGCAAAATTGAAATCCCGAAATCTGGGCTATATGAGATGTATCTGATTTATTCACTAACAAGTCAGCGAACAACGCTGGAACTTATTTCAAATGCCCTATTGCTTACAGGATTGGCTCTCATACTCTTAATCGCGCTCATAACCTGGCTAGTGGTGCGGCAGGTTGTAAGCCCAGTTCGCGATGCCGCACGAATTGCAGAACAGTTCACAAAGGGTGATTTCTCTCAGCGTATGGAAATTAAAAGCTCTGATGAAATTGCAACGCTAGGCACTTCTTTTAATGAGATGGCAATGTCGCTTGAATCGCAAATTACTCGCCTTGAGAATTTATCCAGAGTGCAGCAGCGATTTGTTTCAGATGTATCGCACGAACTTCGCACACCTTTGACCACACTTCGAATGGCATCAGAAGTTATTTATAGCCATCGAAGTGGTTTTGATCCAACGCTCTCTAGAAGTGCTGAATTATTGATCGCTCAACTTGATCGTTTTGAGCGCCTCCTTGAAGATCTTCTTGAAGTCAGTCGCTTCGATGCAGAAGTTGCCGTGCTGGAATCAGTTGAATTCGATCTTGTTCCCCTGATTGCACGCTGTATTTCAGATGTTGGATCTACAGGTGATGATCACCCAATCTCCATTGATATGGATCCAGAGCTTGAGCAGGTAATGATTAAGGCTGATATCCGTCGAGTCGAACGAATAATGCGAAACCTCTTATCCAATGCGTTAGACCATGCAGAAGGAAAACCCGTTCGGGTTGAGATTGTTGAAACTCCGACTGAAGTTGCAATTGGCGTACGCGATTACGGTGAAGGTTTAGATGCCTCTGCATTGCATCGAGTCTTTGACAGATTCTGGCGGGCAGATCCTTCGCGTTCTAGAGTGCGAGGTGGCACAGGACTTGGACTTTCAATCGCGCTTGAAGATGCACGCTTACATAATGGTGAACTCGATGCTTGGGGTAGACCTGGTCTAGGCGCACACTTTGTTTTAACTTTGCCTCGTATCGCAGGTGAACAAATCACGGGTCGCCCTCTAAAGCTGGAACCCAGCGATGCACATAAATTCAAAAGTTAATTCCGAAATAATCTAGATACCCAACAATGCGCAGATGATGCGCGCCCTTGGTTCACTCTCAGAACTAATCTTTCCAGTCAGATGTCTTGGCTGTTCAGTACTTGGAATAGAAATTTGTTCATCTTGCAGAACTTTGTGGAGTCGACATATCTATCGAACTGAATCATCTTTTGATGGAAGAAAATTTCCAATCTATTCATCAGTTAAATATTCAGCCGTGGCCAGTAAAGTCATTATGAAGTCAAAAGAGGATGCTTTATCAATAGCTGACAATTTGATAATTTCAAGTCTTGACCATGCTTTGACATATTTTCAAAAAGAAATTGGGAGTGGCTTTCTTGTTCCAATCCCGTCGAGAATGAGTGCATCAAGAAAGCGGGGAAGAAAATATATAAATCGAATGGTTGAGGGACTAGGCATTACACCTCTTGATGTGCTTTCACATTCCCGAGCCGTAAGGGACCAATCAACGCTGCATGCGGCGGATCGGATTAAGAATTTGGATGGTGCACTTTTCGTAAATCCGCAAACTCAAAAAATCTTTAGCAAAAGTGACCCTGCAATTTCAGTAATTATTATTGATGATCTCGTCACCACCGGGGCGACCCTTAGTGAAGCAGCAAGGGCCTTGCACGCAGGGGGATTTCACGTTCTTGGCTCAGTTACCGCTTGCCTTGCCAAACCCGTAAGATAGGAGAGTTGCACCGATAGCTTTATTAGCGTCAAGAGTTCAATAAGGGGTAAGCATGCCGGCGTTCTTTGATCGAATTTTGCGAGCAGGCGAAGGAAAAATTCTTCGTGAGCTTTCAAAAGTGGTGGTCCGAGTCAACGCATTTGAAGCATCTATATCTCCGCTTTCCGATGAAGCTCTTCGCGCGAAAACTGATGAGTTTAAAAATCGTTTTTCAAATGGTGAATCACTCGATGCACTTCTTCCAGAAGCTTTCGCAGTTGTTCGTGAAGCGGCAAAACGAACTCTTGGCCAGCGCCACTATGACGTTCAAATTATGGGTGGAGCTGCACTTCACCGAGGAAATATTGCAGAAATGCGCACAGGTGAAGGTAAGACTCTGGTTGCAACGCTTCCGTCATATCTCAATGCAATCGCAGGTCGCGGTGTACACGTAGTTACCGTCAACGATTATCTTGCAGAACGTGACAGCGAATGGATGGGTCGAATCCATCGATTCCTTGGAATGTCGGTTGGAGTAATTCTAAATAACATGTCGCCGGCAGAACGTCGTGAAGCGTATGCAGCTGATATTACTTACGGTACAAACAATGAATTTGGCTTTGATTATCTCCGTGACAATATGGCTTGGTCGCTCAATGAGTGTGTACAGCGCGATCATTTTTTCGCAGTCGTCGACGAAGTTGACTCAATTCTTATCGACGAAGCTCGTACGCCGCTCATCATCAGCGGTCCCGCTGATAAAGCCACCAAGTGGTACGTTGAATTCGCAAACATTGCAACCAAACTGATTCGCGATGTCCATTACGAAGTTGATGAAAAGAAGAAGACAATTGGTATCCTCGAAGAAGGCGTCACTAAGGTGGAAGAACTTCTCAAAATTGAAAATCTGTACGAGGCAGCAAACACAACCCTCATCGGTTATTTGAACAATTCTGTTCGTGCAAAAGAACTATTCAAGCGTGATAAAGATTATGTAGTGATGAATGGCGAACTTCTGATCGTGGACGAGCACACAGGCCGTATGTTGGCCGGCCGTCGATATAGCGAAGGTTTGCACCAGGCTCTTGAAGCTAAAGAGCGCATTGACATTAAGGACGAGAATCAGACTCTTGCAACAATTACTCTGCAGAATTACTTCCGACTTTACGAAACTATTTCTGGCATGACTGGTACGGCTATGACTGAAGCCTCAGAATTCCACCAAATTTACAAGCTTGGAGTTGTGCCAATTCCAACAAACCGTTCTATGCAACGAATAGATCAGCCTGACCTTGTTTACAAGTCAGAACTTGGAAAGTTTTATGCAGTTGCTGCAGACATTGTGGAACGCCACAAGAAAGGACAACCTGTCCTCGTCGGAACTGTAAGCGTTGAAAAGTCGGAAGAACTTTCTGCACTTCTAAAGAAGTCTGGCGTCCCTCACGAAGTTCTAAACGCAAAGCATCATGAGCGTGAAGCATCAATCATCGCGCGCGCTGGCGTTAAGGGCGCAGTTACTGTTGCGACAAATATGGCTGGCCGCGGTACTGACATCATGCTTGGTGGAAATGCAGAGTTCATGGCCGACTTTGAATTACAGCGTCGCGGAATTTCTCCAGTAGATAATCCAAAAGAATATGAAGCTGCATGGCCAACAGAAATTTCTAAGCAAAAAGCTGCCGTCGCTGCAGGACATGAAGAAGTTATCGCCCTTGGCGGACTCTACGTATTAGGAACAGAGCGCCACGAATCTCGACGCATTGATAATCAGTTGCGTGGTCGTTCAGGTCGCCAAGGCGATCCAGGCGAATCCCGTTTCTATCTCTCTCTTCAAGATGATTTGATGCGCCGATTCAATTCAGGCCTTGTCGAACGCTTCTTATCTGCTGCCGGTTTGCCAGAGGATGCACCAATCGAATCAAAGATGGTCAGCAACGCAATTAGATCTGCACAGACTCAAGTTGAAGCCCAAAACTTTGAAATCCGTAAGAACGTTTTAAAGTATGACGATGTTATGAATCGCCAGCGTGAAGTTATTTACGGTGAGCGCCGCTTGGTTCTAGAAGGCGAAGATATTAAAAACCAAGTGGAAACATTTGTTGAAGAAACTCTCGTCGCCTATGTACAAGCTGCAACTGCAGAGGGTTACGGAGAAGATTGGGATCTCGACACACTTTGGCAAGCGCTCAAGCTTGTATACCCAGTTTCATTTACACCCGAAGAACTGACTACCGAAATTGGCAGTCGTTCAGCACTCGATACTGATTTTCTTGCAAACAAAATTTGTGATGACGCTAAAGCTGCATATGCCAAGCGTGAAGCTGAACTAGGTTCTGAGGTAATGCGCGAACTCGAGCGTAAAGTTTTGCTATCAGTTCTAGATCGCAAATGGCGCGAGCATCTTTACGAGATGGATTATCTGCAAGAGGGTATTGGACTTCGAGCAATGGCTCAAAGAGATCCACTTGTTGAATATCAGCGTGAAGGTTACGAACTCTTTGCAGCGATGATGGATGCTGTCAAGGAAGAGTTGGCAAGCCTTGTTTTTAATGTTCAAGTAACAGTTGAGGGAGATGGATCAAATCTCATTGCTCCAGGACTTGAAGCTAAGCCAGCAGAAGTGAACTCACTTCAGTACACCTCTCCTGATGAAAATGGAGTAACGACTTCGGGTGATGTATCTCGTAATAGTCCGTGCCCATGTGGTTCAGGAAAGAAATACAAGCGCTGTCACGGTGCTGCTTAAAGCAATTTAAGTTCGGTACATAGCCACTTTTCATTTACTCCTTCGAAACGAATAACGAGCGCCCGAAGCCGATCACCGTATCGAACCGTAACTGTTGATTCACAAATGCCATCAAGTGGTTGATTTTGATGGATGGTTCTAATTCTTCCAATTTCTTTCTGGCTACCTACACTCTTGAGCAGTTGCAAATAAATGAATCTATGGCAGTGCGAAATTAACTGTGCAGGCTGTCTGCGTCCAGCCCATATTTCAACCACCGAGACAGCGAACTTCATGGTCCATATATGTATATCCGGTAGGTCTAGAGCTGAAGTGGGAATAGGTTCGTCACCATCATCAAATTCTTCACCGAAAGTTGTCGGGACAAGATAGAGCCTTGCTCGATGAACAACTTTCTCTTGCACTTCTTGTACAACATTTTCTTTTCCAAAAAGATCTAAAACAGGATGGCTCCACATTGCTGGATCTTCAGTGCTTGAGATTAAATGTAAATCGTTTCGAATTAGAGTCGAAAAATTGATTAGTTCTGTAGTCATGAGGCAAGAATTGACTGGCGAATTGCTCGCGCCATCATCTAAAAAGATGGCTCGAAGTCATTCAAAAAGATGACTGTGGATAAGCCCATGTCACATACGACAGTGAAGTAGATATCTTCCCCTTCATGAAAACTAAAGCCCCCGCCGTCCAAATGAGAATCGTTGTCGCAGCATCTTTATTAGCTGCAGCGTTGATTTCATCCATTGTAATTACAAAAATTGGAAATACCTCGCAAGAATTTTGGGTTGCTTCGCGCTCCATTTCTCCGGGTGAAGTTATTGCCGCAGCAGATGTATCAAAGAGTTCAGTCTCACTTAAGAGTTCATCCGCGCTTTATCTTTCCAGAACGCTGAGCCCCGTTGGAATGATTGCAGTGCGTTCAATAGGACAAGCCGAACTCATTGCCCAATCAGCCATTGGTGTTGGTGGCGAAATTACGTCCAGTGAAATAGTGCCGCTCCATCTTTCAATTTCAGATATCCCAGGTGATATTTCAGTTGGTGAGGAGGTTGCAATTTATTGGGTTCCAGAGGCGATGGGATCTCAGGTGATAGGGGATCCTCAATTGGTATTGCGTGGGATTTTCCTTCGTTCGGTGGATCGAAAAAATTCGAATTTCGGTAACGATGTCGCAATCACAGTTTCCGTTGATAGTTCAGAAGTAATTTCACTTCTCAGCGCCACGAGTTCAGGACGACTTGTGATTGTCCGCGCGCGTGGATAAATCACTTTCGCCAATCGTTATAACTGCCATTGCGGATTCAGATTTCGAAGGCTTCGTAGCTAGCACTCTTTACAGTCAAGGATGGAGCGTTTCTTTTCGCGCGCTAAGCACAGAGTCACTGAAGGAATTTATTAATTCAAATCCAAGTACAGATGCGATTCTAATCTTTTCTCCGGATCTTCCGGGCATATCGCAAGAAATACTAAATTCGTTAAAACCTCTACTTCATCGAATTCTTGGCTTTGCAACTGCCAGTGGATTGGAGAATAAATTTTTCGATGTCACATCCAGACCAAAGGGCCCATTAGATTTGCTTGAAGCAATCCGAGGAAATATTCGAGCCCCCATGGTGCGCTCTCCTCAAGTTCGGGCAGTGAAAACTAAGCGAGCCGAAATTATTGCTTTTGGATCCCTTGGAAACGGAAGTGGATGTACAACTATTGCAATAAATTTCGCATTTGAACTGGCCCATCTTGGTAAGAAAGTTCTTTTAATAGATGCAAATCATTCGGCGCCGGCAATTGCGATTCTCTTGGACAAAAGAAATCTTAATTCACCCGAATCATGGAAGCAGATAAGTGAGAATATTTACAGTATTGAAATAACTCACGAAAATCTTGAAATGATTGCCTTGAAGCTAATCGACGCCGTGCAAGATTTCGATTGCATTGTTGTTGATCTTGGTTCGGTTATGTATCTGAGGAATATCTTGATTGATCGGAGGTGGAGCGCTCAGATCGCGATGTGGTGTTGTAATTCCGCCGATCAGTTAAACATAGTTACTGGACCGGGACTTCTGACTCAACACCGACTTCGCCAATTTATTGGCACGCTGGGAAAGATTTCGATATCAGCCAAAATCGGATTTCTCTTCAATGGCAAAGTTAGAAATAGAAAGGGAGAAAGAGAAGAAGAGCTCTTCATGGCAGCCGTTACTCCTTTACGCTCGGAATTTCTCTATGTTTTGCCTGATGATTTTCGGGGAGTTGCTGCAGCCCAAAATGAACAAAAACCTTTAGGAGAGGTCAACGAACGAGGCTCATTACGTAAGGCGATAGTCGAAATTGTGAGCGAGAGAGTTAGCTAATCTCTTATACGCTTAGCAACTATGCGTGGGTACATTTCGATTACAGCCAATGAGTTACATGATTGGCTCAAACAAGGAAGCGCTGTACTCGAAAACTTATATGCGCCGACTGCAGATTTTGTTGCGGAGAATTCAGATTTAGATGAAGAGGAACTTGAATTTACTCTCTCAATGCTTGCAGCCCAAGATTCTCTTGCTGATGAATCAGAGAAATTTCCGCTGGTTGCTGCTCTTGAAGTACCTAGTGCGCTAATCGCATCATCTTCTGAGGGAGTAATCACTCTCAAAGAAAGTGCTGCATGGTCGAGTGTTGAATGTGTTTTTCTAGTCGAAGATGGCGGCGAAGAACTTACTTGGTATGCAACTCAAGAAGTTGAAGATCAACTTAAGAATTGGCTTTCTTAGGAATCGCGATGCCAAATATTGAGGAATATATCGAGAGCAAGAGTCCGCTTTCTACCGACCAAGTTCATCGTCTTCGAGAGCTTGTTGCTGATTGGCAACTTTTAGCTGATCTTTCATTTGCAGATTTAATACTGTGGGTTCCGCTCCGTAAAGATTTTAAGAGTTGGCCAACTGGGTATGTAGCAGTTGCCCATATTCGCCCAACAACATCAGCTACCGTCTTTGCTAACGATGTAATTGGAGACGAAATTTCTTGGGGATCAAGGCCTCGCATCGATGAAGCCTTATCGAAAGCAGAGATTGTTAGAGATACCGAACCCGAAAAAATTGGTGACCTCATGATTAAAGAGGAAACCATCCCTGTTATTTTTGAAGGGCATGTAATTGCCGTAATTTCTCGCCATCGAGATTCAGAGTTAATGCGTCAGCCAAGTCGCCTTGAATTGAATTACCGTCAAATTGCGCATGATTTATATCGGATGGTCTCTGAAGGAACTTTTCCTTACGCTGATGCAAATTCACTTTTTGATCCTGCAGTTCGTGTAGGAGATGGATTAATTCGTTTGGATGTATCAGGCGTAGTTTCCTACGCAAGTCCAAATGCGCGCTCGGCATTTAGCAGAATGGGATGGACTAATGAACTTGAAGGTTTTGCACTTGGAGAGATAGCAAGAAGTGTTGCAACTTCTAGCCATGAAGCGCAAGAAGAGGGAATTGAAGTTGGGTTAAGTGGAAAAGCGTTACGAAGAGTTGAGATTGAAAACTCAGGAGGAACGATTGAATTCCTAGTGCTTCCACTTATCGCCGGAGAAGATCGAGTCGGAGCAATTGTTTTGCTTCAAAACGTCACTGAATTGCGCAGGCGTGAGAGAGAACTTGTCACTAAGGATGCAACAATTCGAGAGATTCACCACCGAGTCAAAAATAATTTGCAGACCGTTTCAGCCCTTCTTAGACTTCAAGCCAGACGCATTGAAGATCCATCGGCGAGTGCGGCACTTGAAGAAGCTGTACGGCGTATCGCTTCAATTGCCCTTGTTCACGAAACACTTTCCAGTGGTACTCAAACTTCGGTGGAGTTTGATGACGTATTAGACCGATTAGTCACACATGCTCTCGAGCTCAGTCCGCGAATGGGTCAACTAAGTATTGAAAGATCTGGAGAACTTGGTCAGCTCGACTCTCGCATCGCAACGCCTTTAGCGTTAGTTATCACAGAGCTGATTCATAACGCACTAGAACATGGTTTAGCTGAAAGCGGATCACATTTAAATATTGAGTTAAGCCGAGTGGGAAATTTAGCAACGATCACAATTGCTGATGATGGGGTTGGGTTGCCTAAAGGTTTTAGTTTGGTCGAATCTTCAAATCTTGGATTGCAAATTGTTCGGACACTTACCGAAAACGAACTTCGAGGTGAGATTGTTTTACAGAATTCAAACCAAGGAACCGAAGCAATTCTTCGTTTTCCGCTTTAAATTAAATACTGTTGTTTTGTTCCATCATTCGAGCACGATTACGTGCGGCGCGACGCTTAAGTGCACGACGCTCATCTTCTGAAAGTCCGCCCCAAACTCCAGCATCTTGACCGCTCTCAAGTGCCCATGCAAGACATGCATCTTTTACAACGCAGCGATTACAAACCTTTTTTGCTTCTTCGATTTGTGTGATTGCCGGTCCAGTGTTTCCAACTGGAAAGAAGAGCTCTGGATCTTCTTCGCGGCATGCAGATTGATGTCGCCAGTCCATGACTCATTGCTCCGTTCCCAGATTTAATCTGCGATGTTCGGCCAAATTGATCGAAAATGTTTACACGCACTAATGCGTAGGAGTTAATTCTCTCGTTAATTCATCAGTTAAACAAGGATGTACGTTAAAAGATTTTGCATAACGAGGTGATTTACTCCACTTATCGATGGTCACTGATGGTTATTAGTGGTGCCCCCGACAGGATTTGAACCTGTGCACCGGCCTCCGGAGGGCCGTGCTCTATCCCCTGAGCTACGGGGGCTCTTGAGTAAGCCAAGGTTATCCAAGAAGTGCGAGAATTCCTTACATGAGTCGAGAGCGTGCATATTTTGCGACAGGTTGTTTCTGGGGAGCAGAGCGCAGATTTTGGAAACTCGAAGGAGTGACTGCGACAAGTGTTGGATATATGGGTGGCACAACTGCAAATCCAAGTTATGAAGAGGTGTGCACTGGAAAAACTGGCCATGCAGAAATGGTCTTTATCGAATTTGAACCATCAAAAATCTCTTACGAAAGACTCCTAAAAGAATTTTGGGAGATGCATGATCCAACATCTCTTAATCAACAAGGCGGAGATATCGGTACGCAATATCGCAGTGCGATTTATACGACAACACCAGAACAAGAGAAAGTTGCAGCTTTGAGTTGCCAGGTATACCAAAAGGCTTTGGATGGCGAGGGCCTTGGGAAGATTGTTACTGAAATTAAGAGTGACAATGGCATTGAGTACTACATAGCTGAGGAGTATCACCAAAAGTATCTTGCCAAGAATCCAAATGGTTATGACTGCCATTCCAGCACTGGTGTCACATACCCATGAGTAAAGAGTATTTCGACAACGCCGAATTAGAAAAAATCCTCGATCCGCTCTCGTATCAAGTTTTACGCCACGGAGCTACAGAAAGACCCTTTACTGGTAAATACAACGACACCGATACGGTTGGAGTTTACAAATGTAAAGTCTGTGCCACCGAGTTATTTAGAAGTGAAAATAAGTTTCATTCTGGATGTGGGTGGCCAAGTTTCTATCAGCCTTCAACTTCAGATGCTGTTTTGCTCATTGAAGACCGTTCGTTAGCACCAAGAATTAGAACAGAGGTTCGCTGTGCAAAATGCGATTCTCACCTAGGACACGTATTTGAAGGTGAGGGTTACGACGTACCTACAGATCAGCGTTGGTGTATTAACTCAGTATCCCTTGTACTTGAGCCAAAAAATGAAATACTCAATCCGTGAGGAAAAAGTATGAGTGACAAAAAAGTTGCTGCCCCATCACTTGCAGAACTTCAAACTCACCACAGTGAAAAGTGGCGGGCTTTCCCAAAGGATGTTCTACCGTTCCCAGTCGCTGAAATGGATTTTCCTGTTGCAGAACCAATTCGCGAAGTGCTCAAGGAGATGGTCAATGGATCTGATCTTGGATATTTAGGAAATATTCCAGAGATGGGATCCGCATTTGCTGGTTTTGCTAAGCGCAGATGGGGATGGGAAGTGAATCCACTTCAAGTTCGCATCGGAACCGATGTTGGTGTTGCAGTTGTTGAATTAATTCGCATCTTTATGAAACCAGGAGAAAAGATCTTGGTGAGCTCTCCGGTGTATCAGAATTTCTATACCTGGATTAATGAAACTGGAATCGAAAAGGTCGATGTTCCATTCATAGAGAACGATTTGGAAGCTGACGGTTCGGGTTGGTCGATTGATTGGGCCGGTATTGAGAAGGCTTACAAGTCCGGGATTAAAGTGCACCTCTTATGTAATCCGCACAATCCACTTGGAAAGGTCTATTCAAAATCTGATTTATTAAGAATTGCAGACTTGGCCAAAGAAAACGGTGTCGTAGTGATCTCAGATGAGATTCATGCACCGCTAACTTATGGGCAAACACCATTCACACCATTTCTCTCGTTGGGAAAGAGCGCCGAAGAGGTAGCAGTATGCGTTACATCGGCAAGCAAAGGTTGGAATATAGCTGGCCTTAAATGCGCAATTATCATTTCGCAAAACGAAAAAATGGATGAAAAATTAAAGGAGTTGCCACCCGCCCTTCATTACCGAGCGTCTCTGCTTGGCGCATTTGCCAGCGTTGCGGCTTTTGAGAGCGGTGTAGTTTGGTTGGACTCAGTGTTGAAAAATCTAGATGAGAACCGAAAGCTCATCGCTGACTTAATCAACTCTTCAATTCCTGCGATTGGATATCGCCAACCACACAGCACATACCTTGCCTGGTTTGATCTAACAAAGTTAAATCTGGGCGAAAAGCCAACAGAAGTGATTTTGGAAAAAACTAAAGTTGCCCTAAATCCGGGGGAGATCTATGGTCCTGGATTTACAGGTTTTGCCAGATTCAACTTCGCAACCAGCCCAGAGTTAATTACAGAGGCCTTCAAAAGGCTATCCAAGTTGGCAAACACGTAGGTTTATCAGATGCAATCTCTCGAAAAGAGAGTATTTTTATCTCATGAAAACAATCCGCAGACTACTCGGAGCATTTGCTGTTATCGCAATTGCTTTTCGAGCTGTTGGGTCTTTTCTCTCTTGGATTGAAAAGCAAGATGAAAGTCCTGCGGATGCTTGGATAGATGAAGATGAATTTGAAGAAGCTTAAGTGAGTTCAAACTCTTACATTGCGGGATCTTGCAATATTGGCAAAGGTGAAATTCGTCGCCGTCAAATAGTGGCTCTCATTGGACTTGTTCTATCTATTCTCGCAATTCTTGGTTTCATTGCAACCAGTGCGCCGGCAGCATCAAGAATTTCAATATTTGCACCCTTTGCAGTTACCTTCATTGGCTGGGTTCAATCTCGTAAGAAATTCTGCTTAGCATATGGCTTTATGGGAACTTTTAATTTTGGAAAACTTGGCGACTTGTCTCGTGTTGCTGATCCAGTCTCAAAGTCTGCAGATCGCAAGACTGCTCTGAAAATTTTGGCCGAGGCGCTACTTTATGCAGCGATTGCCACCGCTGTCGTAGCGGCCATTCCCCTATAAAAACTTCCAAAGTCATCTTACATTGACTGGCAAGTAGTGCCATTCTTGAGTCACGCACTTTGAAAATGGGGGAAATCTATGAAGATCGTTTTTCACATCCGCCACGCAGATTTGGCAGAAGATTTTAAAAAAATTGCCGAAGAGAAATTAGCGTCCATGGATAGATTTAGTGTTGTCATCGATCGCGTTGAAGTTGAAATTTTGCATGAAGCAAACCCACGACAAGGAAAACACTCTCATAAAGTTATTCTTACATCACACGGTTCAGGTCCACTTATGCGCGCCGAGTCCGCAGAATTTAATGACCTAGCAGCATTTGATGCAGCGATTAAAAACTTTGAACTACAGATACGAAAGCATCATGAAAAATCCAAGAGTCGCAGTAGAGAAACCCTTCGCCATAAGCCCGTTTTGATTATCGACTAATTTTCTTTGGCGTTTTTAGTCTTAATTAGACTAGCAACGGTTGCGATACCAAGGGTCGCAACAATAAAACCAAGACTTTGAGCAATTGTTATTTCAGGCAAATCAATACTTCCGATGTGGTGAATATCGTATGCATGCATTGCATGGAAGAAGAGTTTTACTCCGATAAAGCCCAAGATTATGGAGAGCGCTTTACCGATGTAAACAAGGCGCTTCATGAGGCCGCCAATTAAGAAGTACAACTGGCGAAGACCCATGAGAGCAAATACATTCGCAGTGATAACGACATACACATTCTGAGTTAATCCAAAAATTGCCGGAATCGAATCAAGAGCAAAGATGATGTCGGTAAATCCAAGAGTAATGAGCGCGATTGTGAATGGTTTGAATCCCTTGTTCTGCATGAAGATAATAAATTTACTGTCCTTGACATCCTCTTCCTCATGGCCGCTTTCCGCAAAGAGCTTGTAAGCGGTAAATATAAGAAATGCTCCGAAGATGAAAAAGACCCATTCAAAAGCTTCTATTGCTGCTGCACCGAGGGAGATTGCAATTACACGAAAAACAAGTGCGATCAAAATTCCGAAGAGAAGAGCTAGCTGCTTGCTCTCTTCCTTAATTTTAAATTTAGCCAAGATCAAAACGAATACGAATAAATTATCGAATGAAAGTGAATACTCTGTGAGCCAGCCTGCAAAGAACTCTTGTTGAGTTTTTCCATCGGTCCAACTACCAAGGAAGATTCCAAATACCACTGCAAGGGCTATATAAAAAAGACTCCACAGACTGGCCTCTTTTAGAGATGTATGACTATTTCGGCGGATAACAGCCCACGCAAAGTCGAAGGCGACGATTATTGTCAGAGCCACAATTGTGAGCTCCCAGGCATGAAGTGAAATCATTTGCAAAGCCTAACAGAGTGAAATTTACGGTAATTTTCTCTCATGACAGAGAATCAAAGTTCGCTTAGCGAAATCTTTGATGAGCTAAATACCGAATTCTCCAAGACTGAAAATTTGGTTCGAGTCGTACTATCTGGTCGTCGTCGCAATATGCAAACAGCCACTGATCGAGTTGATATAAGGCCAGTACGCATCAAAGATGAATTATCGGTTCAAGTTTCATTTAGCGACGGTCGTCAAATGACAACTAAAAACTATGCGCCTGGCGAATATGACTTTATATCTGCTCTGAAATCAGGTTTTGCAAATATTCTTCTAGAGAAACTCGATGGTTCAATTTCACTTCGAATAACAAAGAAGGGTGAGCCCCTGGTCCATCGGGCACAAGGAAATTTTGAACAAGATTTATCTCACGACAGAAGTAAGAACAGACTATTAGATTCCGCTGATGCATTTCTCAAGGAAGTGGGAATATCTGATGCTTCCGGAAGTGTTAAACCTTCTAAACAAGATAAGTATCGACAAGTTGAAGAATTCTTACGAATACTCTCACCGGCGCTCACCTCTGCGATTGAAGCAGGACATATTGATAAACCAAGTAAAGAGAAACCTCTCACCATTGTAGATCTTGGTTGCGGTCATGCCTATTTAACTTTTGCAGCACATCAATACTTGTGGGCAGAAGGTATCCCAGTTCGAGTCGTGGGTATCGATGTCAGAACGTCCTCACGTGATAGAAATAATGAAATCGCCAGAAAGCTAAATATAGAAAAGACAATTGAATTTCGAGCCGAAGAAATTTCAGAAACAACCCTTGATTTCGCCGATGTTGCAATCGCTCTTCATGCTTGTGACACAGCAACGGATGATGCAATTGCGTGGGCAATAAATTGCCAGGCAAAGCTGGCTCTCATTGCTCCGTGCTGTCATCACGATATTCAGGCACAGATGCATGAAGCACCAGAGCCCTGGTCAATCTTGACTCGCAATGGAATTATGAAAGAACGACTAGGCGATCTCATTACAGATGCTCTGCGAATGCAGATTCTTAAACTTCGTGGATATCGAGTTGAGGCAATTGAATTTGTTGGGGGAGAGCACACGCCTCGTAATTTGATGATTCGCGCAGTAAGAACTGGCGCCCCCGCAGATTCAATCGAGAAGAAGCGCTATGAAGAAATGTTGGCGCTCTGGAAAGTTAAACCAGCACTTGCATCACTTATCAACGGTTAGACTGGGCACATGTCTAAGGTCCTCGCATCGCTTCCCGTTGGCGAAAAAGTCGGTATCGCATTTTCTGGTGGACTTGATACTTCAGTAGCCGTTGCTTGGATGCGAGATAAAGGTGCAATTCCTTGCACCTACACCGCAGACCTTGGCCAATATGACGAACCAGATATTGACTCGGTTCCAGGTCGCGCAAAGGAATATGGCGCTGAAATTTCAAGACTTGTGGATTGCAAAGTTCCACTTGTTGAAGAAGGACTCGCTGCAATTGCATGCGGGGCTTTTCATATTCGCTCTGGTGGAAAGCAGTATTTCAACACAACTCCACTTGGCCGTGCAGTAACCGGAACACTTCTAGTACGCGCGATGCTTGCAGATAAAGTTGAAATTTGGGGCGATGGTTCTACATATAAGGGAAACGATATTGAACGCTTCTATCGTTATGGACTTTTAGCTAATCCAAATCTTCGTATATATAAGCCTTGGCTTGATGCGGATTTTGTTCGCGAACTCGGCGGACGCAAAGAAATGTCAGAATGGTTAACTAAGCACAAGCTTCCATACCGAGACAGCGTTGAGAAGGCATATTCAACTGATGCAAATATTTTGGGCGCCACTCACGAAGCCAAGGATCTTGAAAAACTAGATACTTCTGTTGAGTTAGTTCAGCCAATTATGGGCGTTAAGTTCTGGGATGAAAGCGTCAAAATTGCTTCCGAAGATGTAAAGATTTCATTTGTTCAAGGTCGCCCTGTTGCAATTAATGGCAAAGAATTCGCCGATGTAGTTGCACTTATGAATGAAGCAAATGCAATTGGCGGTCGTCACGGCCTTGGAATGGCGGATCAAATAGAAAATAGAATTATTGAGGCAAAGAGTCGCGGAATTTATGAAGCACCTGGCATGGCACTACTCTTTATTGCATATGAGCGATTGATTTCGGCAATTCACAACGAAGACACAATTGCCAATTATCACGCAGAGGGACGCCGCCTTGGTCGTTTACTTTATGAAGGTCGTTGGCTTGATCCGCAATCTCTCATGCTTCGTGAATCACTCCAGCGATGGGTTGCTTCAGCCGTTACCGGTGAAGTAACTATTCGCATGCGTCGTGGTGATGATTATTCAATCGTTAATACAACTGGTCCTGCACTTAGTTACCACCCAGACAAACTTTCTATGGAACGTACTGAGAACGCTGCTTTTGGTCCCGTAGATCGAATCGGTCAGCTCACGATGCGAAACCTTGATATTGCAGATACTCGTAGTAAGTTAGAAATGTACAGAAACCAAGGTCAACTTGGCTCTGGCGACTTTAAACTTATTGGTGAGATTGGCCAAGGAGAAAAGTAGAGCTACTTCTTGCGCTCAACATCGCGCAAGATTGTGTGAATTTCGTTTGCAATCTCTTTTAACTCTTTGAGTTCCTCTTTTGCAATCATTTGCGCTTCTTTTGCGAGTTCGAATTCACCTAACGAAGCTGTGTGAGTCTCATCAATTTTCTGAGCAACTGCTTCTGAGGCTGCATTCTGCCCAACCATGATGATTGAAAGCAGTACTAACTGCAGAAAAGTTTGCGCAATCCACGCGACGATTACAACGAGATCGCCGGTCTTAAGGGCTGCTGGTAAAGATATGAGTGCAAGGGCGGCAAAACCATATGCGCACCACATTGTTGAAACACCGGAAGTAATCTTTTCGGCTAATTTGCGATTAAAGGAAGCTGCTTTGCTCATGCCGTAATTCTACTTTGCTTTCATAAGTTTCGTTTTAAGCAAGAATCGCTTGATATATCTCTTTATCCGTTTTGAAAGCTTTACTTTCTCCTCGTAGATTCGAATGACTTCGTCGTTTGTAAACCATCGAATACCCCAAGTTTCAGAAATATTTTTGTAGAGCCCACCGCCCATTTTCTGTGCTCGTGAAAGAGCTGGGGCAAATACTGCAAAGGCTCGTCGATCTTGCTTATTGGCAAGGCCTATGAGTCCATTTCCGGTATCCATGAGCATCGAATACAGAGTTAAATATTGGAAATTTGGAAAAGCATCACCTTCTATAAAGAAGAAGAATGGTGTCGATTCGACTACAAAGTCTTGCAAAATCTCTTCAATAGTCAGCTTCGCATTACTTGTTAGCGCTTCGAAGCTAACCTGAGGATTTGCTAGTAGCCATTTATAAATTTGACGGAGATTTAAGAATTTGTCGTCATCCAAGGAATATCGCTTTCCTATTTCGGACCAAGGCCCTAGTAGTCTAAATATTCCCTGATTCTGGTCTGATGCCTGAAAGTTATTAATTATTAATTGAATTTGATCGAGTGTTGCGCCACGACAGTCAATGACTGCTTCAAATGTTGGTACTGCCCAAATTTGCCTGGAACGCTTTCTAAGTTCTACAAAGCCCGGCACAAATTGAGCAAGGGTTGGCTCATTATGTGAACTCGTGTTTTTCTTATTCGCATCAGAGTGACTCATGCCTAGATGCCAAGAGTGAGCTTGGCGATCCGGAACAATGCGTACACCTTGAAGAAATAATCGCCAACCTAACTCGGTATCTTCAGCTGTTCTAAATATTTCGTTGTAGCCACCGACGCTCTCCCAAAGTGAACGTTTCAATGAAAATGTAGCGCCAACAAAATTTCTGAATCCTTCAAGTCCAGGCTCCACTAAATCTTTTGTTCGATCTAATCTTTTTTCCCAACGTTCTTTGCCCCAATGTTCTGTATGTAAAGCATCAAATCCATCAGTTTTGAGTAGTGCTGCTAAGGATTCTGGCGTGTAATCCCATTCCGCAACGAAACGTTTCCAACCCAGCACGGCATAATCATCTGCTTCGTGGTGCCATTTCATGTGATGTGCCAGATGTTCGGGCTCAAGGACCATATCTGCATCGACAAACCAGAGAACATCTTGACGAAGTTTGGCCACGACTTCATTTGTCGCCGCCGTCTTACCCCACTTAGAACCAGAGTTTTTAAATCGGATTAATTTTGTATTGAGGGGGCGCAGCTTTGGCAGGACAAGAGCGGGGGAGCTGCCATCGTCGATGACATAAACCTTGGTTAGTCGCTTCGGGTAAGTCTGTAAAGCCAGAGATGCGAGAGTGAGATCAAGTTTTTCTTGGCCATCTCGACAAGCGATTACGACACCGACGGAAAGTTTCGGATTCTTAATAATCTCTAAATCATGGGGGCGATTAAATCGATATTGGCCAAGTTTCACTTCTTGTCACCAACTTCTGTACCAAAAACTTCATGCTCCCAAACGCCCACAACCTGTTCACGAGAACTAGTGAGGTATTTCGAATAATTAGTCACATAAGTATGGACGGTGAATGTGCGGCGGTAGATGTACCCAGCTCCAAATGTGCGCCATATTTTTCCACCATTTTCTGTGATGCCACCGAGAATAAATCTATCGACGGCCGTTGTTCCTTCACCAAACCAACCAGCCTCTTCAGCTGCCGGACGTTGCGCAAGAATTGTTCCGCCGCATACCCAATCACTCCAAAGTTCTACTGCTTGAGTTCCTTTTTGTGAGAAGCGTCGGACAGTGAGATCGAGTGGTTCGAGATAAACATAATTCATAGCTTTTCCAACGACTTCGGCGCGCGTATCAATCATGGCATCAGCCAAATCGCGTAAGTGCTGCGGGCCGTAATAATCGTCGTCATCCATTTTTGCGATGCACTGACCAGATGAAGCTTGGGCTAATCGCGTTAATACCTGACCTAACGTCATCGAACTTTCACAAGGAATTACTTCAACGGATACTGACCTTCTCTTTAACTTTGCTATCAGAGCCTTGTGTTCAGCTTTCAATTCAAACCCATGAAGCCCAAGTACTAATTCAAAACTTGGAAGCGTTTGGCGTTGAACTTGGAGCAAAATACTCGTTAAATCCGCCGGGCGAAGAGTGGCAATCAAAACTGAAATAGTTGGATATCGCTTGATTTTTAATCTGCGGTCAAAGCGCAAAGTGCGCTGAGCATCTATCTCTTCAAAGAAGGCGGTTGTTCGATCAAGTGCAATCATTGATTCGTTATCCACCTGCGTAGATTACCAAGAACTTAAACCTCTGTTGGAAGCGGATCTGCCAATCTAAATCCAACGCTGCGAATAACGGCAATAACTTCTGGCCCACCATTGGCTCGAATCTTGGTACGCAGGCGAGAAGCATGGCTATCGACAATGTGATCGGTGCCCAGCCCTTTCATCACGCCAATAGCTTCGAGAATCTGATTACGTGAAAATACCCGCTGTGGATTTTCCATCAAGAGCTGCAAGAACTGGAACTCGGTATTGGTCAGCGCAACAGTCTTTCCATCAATAGTAAAAGTATGTTGACTCAAGTCCATTTGCATC
>WLNK01000080.1 GCA_009699795.1 Actinomycetota bacterium
GTTATATCGAGTTGATATTCCTTCATCTCCCCCGCTCTACGAGGAAGTTCGTGGGTATTGAATTCAAAGATGTTCGCCATCTTAAATATTTAATCGTCAGCTAGTTGGGACAAAATATCTTTATCGCCAGCGCCATCAAGTCTTTCGCGACCACGCGCAACGGCGTCCATAGTCTTATTCAATATCACTTCAAGGGTTGCAAGGCGGCCATCGATATATTCTTCAACTTCTTCACGTTCTTCTGCTGCTACATCTCTTGCTTCATCAAGAATCTTCTGCGCCTCAAGTCGAGCCGCTTGAACAATTGCAGTTTGTTCAATCATGCGAGCAACTTCCTCACGTGCTGAGGCGACCATTGTTTCAGCGCTAAGGCGACCTTCTTCTACAAGTGAATCTCTCTTCGCCAAAATATGTTGCGCCTCATCAAGATCGCGCGGAAGTGATTCACGCGCTTCTTCAAGAATGTCGAGCATCTCTCCGCGATGCACAACACAGGAAGCGGAAAGTGGGACACCACGTGCCTCTTCGACCAAAGTAATCGCAGTGTCGAGTTTTTCAATTGAGTTCATTTATTTCCCCGCAACTCGCGCCTTGAGCGCATCATTAACAACATCCGGAACCATAGTAGAGACATCGCCCCCGTAGTGAGCTAATTCTTTCACAATTGATGAAGATAAGAATGAATGTGCGGGTGCTGTTGCCATAAACATGGTTTCTACCCCTGAATGCTGCAAATTGATCTGGGCCATTTGGAGTTCATAATCAAAATCTGAAACTGCTCGAAGGCCTTTAACGATTGATTGAACTTTATTTTCCTTGCAGTAATCAACGAGAAGGCCGTGCCATGAATCAACTCGAACATTTCTCCATTGCGCAGTCGTCTTGCGAGCCATGTCCATACGCTCTTCAACTGTGAACAAACTTGCCTTGGTGCGATTAGCAAGGACAGCGACAATAACTTCCTCGAATTGTTGGCTTGCGCGTTCAATAATGTCGAGATGTCCAAATGTGATGGGATCAAAGGATCCTGGACACACCGCTAGCTTCATGGAGCAAACGCTACCAATGAAGCTAAGAGCTAGCCATTCTGCGCGGGAATTCCATAGAAAATAGTCGCTTGACCATAATTTTTACTGCGAAGTGCTTCATATCCAATTGGCCATGAAATTTCTTTTACTCGCGAATTTCTTTCAACAGCAATCAGTGCATCCGGATGCAAATAACCGCCGTTTTCCAATTGAATAAGAGTCTGGATGACATCTACATCCTCAATTTCATATGGTGGATCTATATAAATGAAGTGATATTTATTTTGGGCAGGATCTTCAAGGAATCGATGAACCCCCATTCCAAAGAGTCGAAAACTTCCTTTAATGTCCGCGCTCTTCATTGAATCGTAATTTGAATTAATGGCCTTTTGTGCGTGTTCATCTTTCTCGACGGCATGCACAACCGATGCACCACGTGAGAGCGCCTCAAGCGCAATTGCGCCGGTGCCTGCGTAAAGATCTAGAACGTTTAGACCATCAAAGTCACCAAACTCTGATGCTAAAGAAGAAAAGAGTGCTTCACGAGCGCGATCAGAAGTTGGCCTTGTTGCACCTGCAACGGCAGAAATATTTCGCCCCTTAGCTGCTCCTGCAATGATGCGCATCGCTAACCCTTATCTATATATTCGGCCGCTGAATCTGCTTGAATCTTAGCTAATTCATTTTTCAGAAGTGGATGCTTTGCCAATTCGGGGTCGGCAGTAATTAACTCTTGAGCATCGGCTCGGGCTTGCTCAATGAGGGTTTCATCCCGCAGTACCCGTAATAATCGCAAGTGCGATCTTGTTCCGGATTGATTGGCTCCCAATACATCGCCTTCACGTCGCTGCTCTAAATCGATTCTAGAAAGTTCAAAGCCATCAGTAGTTTTTGTAATTGCATCCAAACGTTCCCGCGCTGGAGATTCAGGTAAGGCAGAAGTTACTAATAAACAAAGCCCGGGGGAAGTTCCGCGACCTACTCGTCCCCGCAATTGATGTAACTGAGAAACGCCAAAACGGTCGGAATCCATAATGACCATAATCGTTGCATTGGCAACGTCAACACCAACTTCGATGACCGTTGTTGAAATCAATACATCAATTTCTCCTGCGGCGAAAGCTCGCATCGTTGAATCTTTTTCTTCTGTCGAGAGTCGGCCGTGAAGAGGTGCCACTCGAAGTCCCTTCAGCGCTCCAGATTGAAGTTCGGGCCCGAGTTCTTCAACGCTGTAAATATCTTTCGATTCTTCGCCATAGAGAAAATCAATATCTGAATCGTTTGAATCACTTGCACTAATTCGTGGGACAACGATGTAAGCCTGATGACCCAGAGCCACTTCTTCTTTTATGCGTTGCCAAGCGCGATCTAGAAAAGTTGGTTTTTCTAGAGTTGGCACAAGGTGGGTCGTAATTGGTTGGCGGCCAAGGGGTAGTTCGGTAAGTGTAGAAACATCCAAATCTCCAAAGACTGTCATGGCAACGGTTCGTGGAATCGGAGTCGCAGTCATTACCAAAAGATGTGGAGGATTTATCGCCTTAGATTTCAGCGCATCTCTTTGTTCAACGCCAAAACGATGTTGCTCATCAACAACAATCAAACCTAGATCTTTAAAAACTATTGCATCTCCAAGAAGTGCGTGAGTACCAATGACAATTCCGGCATCGCCATTTGCGGCCAGTGCCAGTGAATCTTTTCGAGATGCAGCGTTTTGAGAACCTGTAATGAGGGTAACTTTCGTAGCTCCACTTTCGCTACCGAGCATTCCACCTTGTGCCAATGAACCAAGTAATTTTTCAATAGTGCGAAGATGTTGATTCGCAAGAACTTCTGTTGGCGCAAGTAGGGCAGCTTGCCCGCCACTATCTATAACTGCCAGCATCGCGCGAAGTGCAACGATAGTTTTACCTGAACCAACTTCGCCTTGAAGTAGGCGATGCATCGGGTGCGCAGCAGAAAGATCATTCTCAATCTCTTGTGCAACGCTTTTCTGTCCAGCTGTTAATTCGAAAGGTAGCTGCGCATCAAATTTATCTAAAAGTCCGCCTGATACGCGCACTCTTGGTGTGCTCTTTAATTTACGAAGTTCAAGGCGCCTTTCAAGAAGAAGTAACTGAAGCAAGAATGCTTCATCAAAAGTTAACCGCGCCTTTGCTAAGGCTGCTTGATCCAAATCCGCAGGATTGTGTAATTGGCGTAGCGCTTGTTGAAGTGATGGATAACTATATTTTTCGAGTATTTCTTCCGGCATGAAGTCATCGAGCTCATCTAGTGCGCCAAGGGCAAGTTCAAGACATTGTGCAATTTTCCAGGATGGAAGTTTGGCGCTCGCTGGATACATCGGTAAGTACTTGCCAGCGAATTCTTCTACTGCGCTATCAACATCATTGCCATCGGGAATCATTTCGTAATCGGGGTGGGCAAGTTGCCGCTTGCCATTGAAGACTCCAACTTTTCCCGCAAAAAGACCCTGGCTTCCTACCTTTAACTCTTTTTCGCGCCATGCTTGATTAAAGAAAGTAAGTGAAAGTTTTGCGCTTCCATCAGTAACGATTACTTCGAGAATATTTCCCTTTCGCGCATGAAGACGGCGACTTGTCGCGCTAAATACTTCAGCAAGGATGGTTACTTCATCGCCTTCCTTTAACTCTGCAATATCACTCAACTCTCCCCGAACTAAATATCTCCGTGGATAGTGATGAAGCAGCTCTCCCAAAGTTTTGTAACCGAAAGTGGTTTCTACAACTTTTGCAGTTCGGTCGCCAATGACTCCAACTAATTTCGAATCAAGGTCAGCCATGATGGTTATTCTCTCTTGCAGCCGTAGTTTCTTCCCGCATCGCCATAATTCTTCTATTCCTCGCCCCCACTTTCCGCACGAATTGGCGGTAACCACCGCCTGCTTGCTACCCTTGCGCCCAGTCCGAATTAGTCAGTCCAAATAAGAGTTTGTATAAGAGGAGCACCCCGTGTCATCAAAATGCGATATCTGTGGCAAAGGTCCCAGCTTTGGCAATAACGTTTCACACTCACAGGTAA
>WLNK01000081.1 GCA_009699795.1 Actinomycetota bacterium
AACGGCTGACTGAACTTCTTGACCCTCCATGGGTCCTCCTTTTTATCCTCAACTACCTACCGCGGCTCGAGTTATGTAAGGAGAATGAATCTTCGATCGAAGTTCACGCAACGTATGCGAATTTATTTTCATCGCGCACTGCGGAAACCACTACCGAGGACCATTACTCCATTGCTACAAGAGTGCGGTTAGGTAGGTAAATTAATTAACGGCGAATACCGAGCTTTTCGATAATTACGCGATAACGATTGATATCTGTCTTAGATAGGTACTGAAGAATGCGTCGACGCTGACCTACGAGCAACAACAGACCGCGACGGTTGTGGTGATCGTGTGGGTTAGTCTTCAAATGTGTTGTGATGTCATCGATTCGACGTGACAACAAAGCAACCTGTGCTTCAGGACTTCCGGTATCAGTAGCTGATGAGCCGTACTTTGCAATAATTTCTTTCTTTACTTCTGGTGTTAAAGCCATTTCTGGACTCCTTCTAGTTACTGCCACCGACGGCGCCCGGTTTGATACACGGACACTCACTTTTATCGTTGGACGGGCGTAACTTTACCTGTGGGTTCTGGATATGTGAAATTGAGCGTGAAAAATTACGCTTCCGTGAGCTCTCTAGCTTTATCGCAGTCTTTCTTCATTTGAACTAATAATTCATCAAGTGAATCGAATTTGAGAGTATCTCGAAGTCGCCAACCAAATTCGATGGAGGCATTCTTGTCATACAAATCCAATCCTTCTTGATCGAGTGCATAAGCCTCTACTTGTCGACCACGAGCACCTTCAAAGGTTGGATTCGTTCCGATTGAAATTGCTGCGGGCCAATAATTAATTCCAACTGTTAGCCATCCTGAATATACGCCATCGGCCGGAATTGTTTGATCGTCAATATTTCCAAGATTTGCAGTTGGATAGCCAATTTCTCGCCCACGTTTTTCACCATGTACTACGACACCATCTAGTCGGTGAGGTCGTGAAAGTAACTCGCGAGCTTTCTCTACATTCCCATCTGTGACTAGCTTTCGAATTAAAGTAGATGAAATGGCCTGGCCATCACCATCTTTCAACTCTTGAACATCAACTGTAAAATTATTTTTAATACCGTCAAGAATAAGAGAATCTACGTTACCGGCTGCCTTGTGTCCGTAAGTGAAATTCTTGCCGACCACCACCGTTGATACATGAAGTTGATCAACTAGTACATTCTTTACAAATGCCTCTGGTGACATAGATGCAAATTTCTCGTTGAAGGCAATGACTGCAACTTGATCAGCGTTATGAATCTTTAAGAGTTCCACGCGATCGGCCAGGGTAACCAGAAGAGTTGGAGCCTTATCTGGCGCAAAAATCTTCGTTGGATGTGGATCAAATGTCAGCGCAATAATTGCGCGACCATTTGCGATTTCCTTTGCGCGATTAAGAAGTACCTGATGTCCTCGATGAACGCCATCGAAGACACCGATGACTACAACGCTGCTATCGGCAGTTGGCTGATTCATTTGATGAGTATCTCAGTTACTAGTTCGCTGCCGCAAAAACTGCGATGGGTTTGGCTTTATCACCTTCGTTTTTGAGCAAGGCAATCAATCGATTATCGGGCGAGAGGGCTGCAAATATTTGTAGCCCAGCGTTAATAGAAAGTGGACGACCAAATGAGAGTTCGTTAACTTCTTCTAGAGTGAGTTCGCGCACGCTAAATGTTGCACGCGCGACATCAGATAAAACAAGCGGTGTGAATTTTCCATCTTTGAGTTGCTCAAAACTTATTGCCTGGCTCATAGGAAATCCCGCAACGCGCGTGCGTCGTAATACCCGAAGGTGACCCCCGACTTTAAGAGCCAATCCCAAGTCACGAGCGATTGCGCGAATAAAAGTTCCAGCAGAACAAGTTACGTCTATATCTACCTCTGTTGTTTTCGCTAAGTGTCGAATTTCAAGAACATCAAGGGCGGAAATTGTGACGGTTCGTGCTTCGAGTTCAAATACTTCTCCGGCACGCACACGATCGTAGGCACGTTCACCGCCAACTTTGACAGCAGATACAGATGATGGACGCTGGGCAATCTCCCCCACCATCTTTGCTAATTCACTTCGAATATCGGCATCGCTAACTTCTGATGCATCGGTTGTAGTTAGCACTTCACCTTCGTGATCATCTGTAACTGTTGATGCACCTAAAACGATTGTGGCTGTGTAGGACTTGTCACCATCGGTGATGTATTGCAATAGCCGAGTGCCGTTTCCGAACCCAAGAACCAAAACTCCAGTGGCCATTGGATCAAGAGTTCCTGCGTGGCCAACTTTTTTAGTACCAAGCGCTTTGCGCGCAACAGCCACGACATCATGGCTAGTCATGCCGCCAGCTTTATCTACAACAAGAAAACCATCTTTTGTCATGGCAAATTACTGGTCGTGCTTATATGGAGCATCGCCTGCGATAGGAGTCGCACCCTTACGTAAGTTGGCAACTTCGGCATCAAGTTGATGAACTTTATCAAGCAAGCTATCTAAAGCTTTCGCACTTTCTGGAAGCCCATCTTCAAAGAATTCAATTGAAGGTGTGATGCGAGTTTGAAGTTCGCGACCCACTGCGCTTCTGATTACACCTTTGGCGCTTTCAAGTGCCGCAGCGGTAGCGGCGCGTTGGTCATCATCACCAAATACCGTGTAGAAGATCGAAGCGTTCTGTAAATCTCCAGTTACGCGCGCATCAGTAACAGTGACAAAACCTAAGCGAGGATCTTTGATCTTCGTCTCTAGCTGTTGTGCCACTACTACTTTGATGCGGTCGGCAACTTTCTGCGAACGATGTGATTGGCCCATGGTTAAACGCGCTTCTTCTCGCGCATCTCAAAGACCTGGATCGTGTCACCAATCTGAAGGTCCTTCATATTTCCAAGACCGATGCCGCACTCGAAGCCTTCCTTAACTTCAGTTGCGTCATCTTTAAATCGCTTAAGTGAATCAATAGTGAGGTTATCAACCAGCACTTCATCTCCACGCATGATGCGAGCCTTTGCATTACGTCGAATAACTCCATCGCGAACGATAGAACCTGCGATGTTTCCGGCCTTTGAAGATTTAAAGATCTCTCGAACTTCTGCATTTCCAAGTACAACTTCTTCGTACTCTGGCTTGAGCAAGCCCTTAAGGGAAAGTTCAATTTCTTCAATTGCGTTATAGATAACTGAGTAGAAACGGACTTCAACGCCTTCTTGGTCAGCATAAATTGCTGTCTGTGGTTCTGGCTTGACGTTAAACCCGATTACAACTGCAGTGGACGCAGAGGCAAGAGTGATATCGCTCTTGGTAATTGCACCTACGCCGCGGTGAATAACACGAAGATCAACTTCTGCACCAACATCGAGTTGCATAAGTGCATCTTCGAGGGCTTCAACAGAACCTGACACGTCACCCTTAAGAATGAGGTTAAGTGTTGAAATCTTGGATTGCTCCATGAAGTCTTCAAGTGAAACCTTCTTACGAGCCTTAGCAAGTTGAGCGTTACGTTCTGCTGCCTGACGCTTTTCAGCAATCTGACGGGCAGTACGGTCTTCGTCTGCAACTAAGAATGTATCGCCAGCACTTGGAACAGAAGTAAATCCAAGAACCTGAACTGGACGAGATGGACCTGCTTCGTCAACTGTTTCCCCGTGTTCATCCAACATTGCACGAACGCGACCAAATGAACCACCAGCAACAATTGCATCTCCGACGCGAAGAGTTCCACGCTGTACAAGAACCGTTGCAACTGGGCCACGACCGCGATCGAGGTGAGCTTCAATAGCAACGCCACGAGCTTCGTCATCGGCAATCGCACGAAGATCAATTGCAGCATCAGCTGTAAGAAGGATTGATTCGATGAGTTGGTCGATACCTTGACCAGCCTTTGCAGAAACGTTTACGAAGATTGTGTCTCCGCCGTACTCCTCTGCAATCAAGTTGTATTCGGTAAGTTGCTGGCGAACCTTATCTGGGTTAGCGCCTTCCTTATCGATCTTGTTAACTGCAACAACA
>WLNK01000082.1 GCA_009699795.1 Actinomycetota bacterium
CAAGGCTTAGGCGTTTATGTTGATAACGGGAGCGCGACCAAAACTTATGAAGCACTCGGCTTCTCCTTTATTGGCCAGAAATTTCCGAGCGGAGATAGGCCGGGCCGATTCTTTACCCACATGGTTCGGGATACGCCGCCTATTTAGTTGCAAGTAACTTATTAATTGCCTCTTCTGAAGGAACGCGCTCTGATCCTTGCGGCAGAGAAATAAAAGAAGCCGCAGCTGCAGTGGCATAAAGAATTGAATCCATAACGCCTTTGCCTCGAACTCGTGCAACGGCGTATGCACCGTGAAAAACATCTCCAGTGCCATTTGAATCCACAGCATTGACCTTAAATGCGGGGATATGAATTGGCGCTTGGTCAGGGCCAGTAATTGAATAACTTCCATTGGGTCCGTCGGTGATTATTAATGCGGTGCGAATTGGATTCCAAAGTTTTGCGAGGATCTGTGCAGGTTCAGTTTCATTTGTTAACTTCTTCGCGTAATTGAGCGGAAGAATTGGTTCGGATGCAAGCTCAATCACGCCAGGAAATTCATCGGTATACATTCCATCGCGCTCAGCATCTAGAACAACTGGAATTCCTTGCATAGCCGCCGTTTTTACAACGGCCAGAGTTCCTTGGGGCGCAGTGTTGAGATCAATCAAAATTAACTTTGTTTTCGAAAGTGCCGCATCAATTTTCTCTTGTGGGGGAAGTGCAAGTTTCCATAGAGGTGAATCGTCAAAAGCTATATAACGATCGCTATCTTTGAGAACAACAACCGTTGCAAGGGGTGGATGAGATCCCTCTTTAAAACTAATAAAATCTGTGTTGATTCCAGAGTCTTCAAGGCCAGAAATAACTTTCTTCCATTGCGGATCTGGGCTTACGGTTCCAAGATATGCAGCGCTCTCACCGAGGGCAGCAACGGCTGCAAGTGAATTGCGAACATTGCCACCGAATCTAAATTCTTCTTTAGTTATTGCACCTTTTGCATCAGCCCAGTTGGAATTCGTATAGAGAACGTGGTCGTAGGCGATGCAACCGATTCCCGTAATCACATCGCTACTTTAACGCTGATTTACGGGATTTAAGCCTCTAGCTTGTAACCAAGACCACGGATTGTTTGAAGCAATACGGGATTGGCAGGGTCGGCCTCAATCTTTGCTCGTAGGCGCTTTACGTGAACATCGAGAGTCTTTGTATCTCCAAAATAGTCACCACCCCAAACTCGATCAATAATTTGATTGCGAGTTAACACTCGATTTGGGTTTCTCATAAAGAATTCAAGAAGTTCAAATTCGCGTAGTGGCAATGTTTTGAGCGCCCCGTTCACACTGACCTGATGCTTATCAATATTCATTTGAATTGGACCCACAGTCAACGCGCCATTTGGCTCGAAATTATCTTGTTCTGGAGATTGTCTGCGCATCACCGCTTTGATTCGAGCAAGTAATTCTCGTGATGAATATGGTTTTGTAACGTAATCATCTGCACCAAGTTCGAGTCCAACGACCTTATCAATTTCAGCATCTTTGGCTGTCAGCATGATGATTGGGACTTGTGAAGTGGTGCGAATAATTCTGCAAACTTCAGTTCCGGAAACTTCAGGAATCATGAGATCCAGGAGAATTAAATCAGCACCATTTGCTTCAAATTTATTAAGAGCTTGACGACCATCTTCGGCAACCTCGACTTCGAAACCTTCTTTTTTCAAAAGGAATTCAAGTGCTTCTGAAAAGGAAGCTTCATCTTCAACAATGAGAATCTTTGTCATCGGACATGCTCACTTTCGTTTGTGATTGGTAAGCGAATTGAAAACGTACTTCCTACATTTTCAACGCTCCAGACTTTTACTTCGCCTCCGTGCTTTGTGACGATGTGCTTAACGATTGAAAGTCCGAGACCTGTACCACCGGTCTGACGTGAACGAGCAGGATCCACTCTATAAAAACGTTCAAAGATTCTTTCGACTTCTGATTGAGGAATTCCGATTCCTTGATCAGTGACTGAGATATCTACTATGGAATTTTCGCTTGTTGCGGTAATCGAAACGTTTGTTCCCTCTGGGGAGTAGTTGATGGCGTTTTCTATCAAGTTATCAATCGCCATTATGAGTTGCAAGCGATCGCCAAGTACTTTGTCCGAAGTTTCGCTAGCAAAGACAATCTGAATTTTTCGAGCCTCAGCTGTAGTTTTACATTGATCGATGGCTTCGTGAATCATCTCCCGAACATCGAGAATTTCCGGCACTTGTAGTGGATCAGAGTCTTGAACTCTGGATAAGTTAATAATTTCTTGCACAAGATCTGTCAGTCGCTTTGATTCAGATTGCATACGTATTGCAAATTTTGATACAGATTGGGGATCATCTTTAGCGCCCAAAACCGCTTCGCTAAGTAGGGAAAGTGCACCTATGGGCGTCTTTAGCTCATGTGAAATGTTTGCTACAAAATCTCGACGAACTTCATGTACGCGATCAGCTTCACTTTCATCGCGCAGCAATACCAGAACTAAATTTCCTTCAGAAAGTGGAATTACATTCACCATGAGTTCGTGCTTACCTTCACCGATTGGCCCACGTGCAATTTCAATTTTGCCATTTTGTTTTGTGTTTGTTCTTCGGACAACGCGAATTGTCGCAAGCAACTCTTCACTAACAATCTTTCCATCACGCAAAATTCCTATTTGATCAACTTCGCTCGAGGTAAAAATTGGAAAGTCTCCTGGCGCAATTACGAGTGCGGCACCCTCAAGGGCTTCTAGAGCGTTAAGCAAAATTTCGGGTAGTTCGCGCGTGCCATCGAATTCATTCTGGCTTTTGCGTGACCACATACGAGAACTGTAGCGGGCGCCTTTAGCCACGCTTGGGGTCGTTTACCTTCTGTTCACTTTCGAGTACTTGCAAATTCACGTGCCGGCCGTAGGGTGCCGACATGGCACTTATTAGATCTGTATTCCAAGATGAATTAGACGGCGTTTCACAAACACTTCTCGACCTGGCAAATATGGTCTCCGACTCAATGGGCAAGGCGACAGATTCAATTTTAAATATTGATCTAAAACTTGCAGAAGAAGTTATCAAGACAGATGAGCAAATCGATACCGTGCAACACGATTTAGATGCGCGAATCATCGACATCATTGCGCGTCAACAACCAGTAGCCTCAGATCTTCGCGCGCTAGTAACTGCCCTTCGTATGAGTGCAGATCTTGAACGCATGGGAGATCTCGCGCACCACGTTGCAAAAATTGCCCGACTTCGCCATCCAGAAGCTGCAGTGCCCGCAGAGACTGTCGAAATCATTCGAGGAATGGGAAAAGTTGCGCAAGAGATGGCGACAAAAACCGGTCAAGTTATTTCTAGTCGAGACACAAATCTTGCACGTGAAGTTGAAAAAGATGATGATCAGATGGATGACCTCCATCGTAAATTGATTTCAACAATTATCAGCATGAAGTGGGACAAGGGAGTTGAAAGCGCGATTGATCTCACTCTCCTTGGTCGATACTTTGAGAGATATTCAGATCACGCGGTCTCAGTTTCTCGCCGCGTCTACTTCTTGGTCACAGGAACTTTTGAATAATCAAAAATGATTGAATCCCCAGAAAAACGCGTTCTCACAACAACACCGAGGCGTTCAGACATAGTCTTTCGTCGCGTAGTTGCTGCTGGAGCATTTACCTCTCTTATTGTGCTGGGGTTAATCGCGCTTTTTCTGGCAAATCGAAGCGTAGGAATTTTTCAAGACTTTGGTTTCAAATTCATAACCGGATTCGAATGGAATCCAGGAGATCCAGATAATGGAGTTCCAGCCCAACTTGGAATTGGCGCCATGCTTATTGGAACTCTTCTTATCGCTGCCATCGGTCTTGTAATTGCTCTTCCAATCGCAGTCGGCACAGCTTTATTCCTTACTTATTACGCACCAAGCTGGTTAAAGAAGCCACTCACAATCCTTGTTGATCTGATGGCATCGATTCCATCCGTTATTTACGGACTTTGGGGATTTTTTGTACTC
>WLNK01000083.1 GCA_009699795.1 Actinomycetota bacterium
CCTTTCGTGCTGCGCAATTATGGCAGGAGATTACAAAATCTAGAAATCAAGCCTTCTGGCCGTGCGAGCGGTAGATTTGCGCAATGCTGCTTGGTGTCTTAGACGTTGGATCAAACACCATCCACCTGCAGGTTATGCAGGCACATCCCGGCGCTAGACCAACTCCCACAACAAATCTCAAGACCGAACTGCGTTTAACAGATTACTTAGATGAATTAGGAAATATCTCTCCTATTGGAATCGAAGAATTACACAAAGCCATTTCTGAAGCTCTTATGCATGCAAAAGAGTTTCAAACCGAAGAGATTGTTGCCTTTGCAACCTCTGCAATTCGCGAAGCAACAAATGGTGCGGATCTAATTAAAGAAATTAGCGAACGCCACAATATTGAATTGCAAATTCTTAACGGTAATGAAGAAGCGTCAATGACCTTCTTGGCTGCGCGTAGATGGCTGGGTTGGTCGAGTGGGCGTCTTTTGATCTTAGATATCGGTGGCGGATCATTAGAAATGGCTGTTGGTGATGATGAATATCCAGAAGAGTCATTATCGCTTCCACTTGGTGCTGCTCGATTGACTCGAAATTTTCTACGTAGTGATCCATATACAACTAAGGAGATTAAGAAATTAGAGGAGTTTGTTAATGAATCATTAACTTCTTCACTATCGCCAGCGCTCGAAGAGCATCGAGCAGATCACTTTGTTGCAACCAGTAAAACTTTTAGAACTCTTGCACGTCTAAATGAACATTGGTTTAAAGATAACCCCAAGAAGTTAAGTATCAATTCTTTAGAAAAGGCCATTCCGAAATTGTTAGCAATGAATAACAAGGAACGTACTGAGCTGCCCGGTGTTTCATCAAACCGTGCGTTACAAATTGTTGCCGGTGCAATAGTTGCGTACAGCGCTTTATCTAAGCTTGAACTCGATGAAGTTGAGATTTGTCCTTGGGCACTTCGTGAAGGAATTGTGCTCAAGTGGCTCGATTGGATGAGGATTTAACTAAAGGGTTGGCGCGTCTACCCAGTCAACAGAAATAACGTCACCGTCTTTGTGGTGAATAACCCAGGCTTGGGCAGGTTCAAGCTTTGAATCTAACTCTTTAAAGTATTTTTTACCAACCAACTTTTTCAATACCTTCGGCAATATCGGATTATGGCTGCAAATCAGAACGCTTTTTCCGTCAACCATCAAGCTAGAGACATAATCTAAAGCCGCTTCTTTGTCTTTTGAAAACGCATCTTCGCTTAAATCTAAAGCAATTATCAAATTCAAATCAAGTGATCTAGTCATATCTTCTACAGTTTGCATGCAACGGTAAGCATCTGAAGAATGAACTTCAGAGAAGTTGTATGGGAAAAATTGTGGCAGCAATCTCTTTGCCTGAAGTTGTCCTAGATTATCCAGTGGACGATCTGAATCATCGCCATCCCAATCATCGCGCTTTAACGCCTTTGCGTGTCGTAGAAGTACTAGTGGCGTTGTATCAACACCCACTTCCGTAAAGAAATCTACGATTGCTCGATCATCATCTAGCGTTAATTTCTTTCGTGCGTCTTTTACTTCAAGCCAAAGAACTTCATCAATTTCATTTTTATCTACTGCACTTGGAGGGGCATCCGTTGCACGTGCAGACCAATACCTCACTACTTTTTTGCCTTCTTCAACCTTATAAAAAGCTTGACCGAGTTCTGGGCCAAAGACCGGCGTATAACCAGTCTCCTCAATAACTTCTCGGTATGCACAAGCGATATGTGATTCTTTTTCTTCAACTTTGCCTTTTGGCAGTGACCAATCGTCGTAACGTGGGCGATGAACTAAAGCAATCTCAATTTTCTTATTTGAATAGCGCCATAAAACGGCGCCCGCAGCTTGAATTACTTTTGTTTCACTCATCATGTTGATTGTTTCTCATTCTTAAAGCGCTTAGCAAATAAAGAGTGCATACTTTTAAGCTTTTGCCCCGCAGAATTCCTTGTTTGACGCCTCCATTGGTCATTGATGAGGTGCCAACTTGAAACTTCCTCGGAGATTCCAATATCAAGAATTTCCTGCAAATACTCCTTATGCGATTTCTTATCAATGCGCACAAGGCTTTCAACTCGACGATTGAGATTTCGCCCCATTAAATCCGCGCTTCCAATCCAATACTCATCTTCACCGGCATTGGTGAAATGGAAGATGCGAGAGTGCTCTAGGAACCGACCCAGAATAGAGCGAACTTTAATATTTTCTGACATTCCCGGTACACCTGGTTTTAGTGCGCAAATTCCGCGAATTAAAAGATCTACTGAAACGCCGGCTTGAGATGCTTCGTATAGTTTTTCAACGAATTCTTCATCCAGAAGTGAATTTAATTTGAACTGGATGCCTGATGGCATTCCGTCTTTTGCATTTTGGATTTCTTGATCAATTTTTTCAATGAGTCCTGGACGTAACGTGCGTGGTGCAACCAATAGGCGGGCATAAGAAGATTGTGGGGCGAAACCCGATAGCTGGTTAAATAATTTTGATAAATCATCAGTTAGTTCTTGATCGCTACTGAGTATGCCTAAATCTTCATACATACGAGCTGTCTTTGGATTGTAATTACCAGTTCCGATATGACAGTAACTTCGAATACCAGTTGGTTCATCACGCACTACTAAAGATAGTTTCGCGTGAGTTTTTAAGCCCATTAATCCGTACACAACATGCACACCAACAGATTCAAGTTTTCTAGCCCAACGCACGTTGGCTTGTTCATCAAAGCGTGCGCGAATTTCAATGACAGCTAACACTTGTTTTCCTGCTTCAGCAGCCTCTATTAGAGCCTCAATGATTGGTGAGTCACCGGAAGTTCTGTACAAGGTTTGCTTTATCGCTAGGACATGTGGATCTTTCGCTGCATTTTCGAGAAAACTTACAACTGAAGATGTGAAGGATTCGTACGGGTGGTGAAGGAGAATTTCGCCCTGACGTATTGCCGAAAAGAACATATCTGAATCTTCAGTATCAACTTCTTTAAGTGACTTTGCTGTTCTTGATCTAAATGGTGGAAACTTTAGTTCTGGAAAATCTAAATCAGCTAATTTGTTAAGACTCGTGAGATCTATTGGATTTGGTACCGAAATAATGTTTTCAGGATTAATCTGCAAATGTTCAGCCAAACTTTCAAGACGTGCGGTATCAATTCCTTCTTCAATTTCTAGTCGAACAGGTGGGCCGAATCGACGTCGCTGTAACTCTTGTTCGAGTGAAATTAATAAATTCTCTGAGTCATCCTCATCGATATCTAAATCTTGGTTTCTAGTTACACGAAATGTGTAGTGATCTTCGATGATCATTCCAGGAAAAAGCTCTTGAAGATGTGTAGCAATAACGCTTTCAAGTGGAATGTAACGATGGGATTTGCTTGGACCAACGAGCATAAATCGGTTAAGAATTGGTGGAACTTTCACGCGAGCAAAGAAAACCGCACCATTGGTTGGGTTCTTAACAATGACTGCAAGATTAAGTGAAAGCCCTGAAATATAAGGAAATGGGTGAGATGGATCTACGGCTAGGGGCGTCAGTACTGGAAAAATTCTTTCTGTAAAGATCTTTGATACGAACTTGCGCTCTTCAGAGTCTAAGTCTTGCCAATCAACAATTTCGATTCCAGATTTCTTCATTTCTGGTAACAATTCACTCTTGAGAATATTTGATTGTCTTGAAACTAATTCGTGAGTACGGCGCGAGATTTCTTTCATCAACACAGATGGTTCGATGTCTGGGCTTGCCGTCATCGGCGAACCATCTTCGAGATTGCTTAGAACAGATGCAACCCGCACCATATAAAACTCATCCAAGTTAGATGAAAAAATCGCCATGAAACGTACACGTTCAAGTAGTGGTGTTGACGGATCCGCTGCTAAATCCAGGACGCGTTCGTTGAATGAGAGCCAACTGAGCTCTCTATCGATCAGGCGTGATGCGGGAAGCATGGGTAAATGGTCACTTTTCTAAATGAAC
>WLNK01000084.1 GCA_009699795.1 Actinomycetota bacterium
CACGGTGTTCTGTCACCACGGCAGCGAATGCACGAAGTAACTTTGCACGATCAGAAGGTGCAACTTTTTTCCATGTTTCAAAAGCTTTTGACGCCTTTTCGATTGCAGCATCTGTTGCGCTTAAATCGGCAAGAGAAACTTCTTTAACAATCTTTTCGTTGGCAGGGTTAATTACTTCATATACCGAAGACATTGCGGATTAAAACCTTTCGAAGTTTCTTACGAGTTCCCAATCGGTGACCGCTTTGCCGTATGCATCGAGTTCCACCTGCGCCATATTTGCATAATGCGCTTGTACTTCTGCTCCAAATGCTTCCTTCACCCATGATGAGTTAACCCAGAGTTGCTGGGCCTCAAGCATTGTTGCTGGCACGCGAGGTGAATCTGAATCGTATGCATTTCCTGCAAATGCTTCTTCAAGAGTCATCTTGTTCTTAATTCCATCAAGGCCTGCTGCGATGATTCCTGCAACTGCCAAATAAGGATTTACATCTCCGCCCGGTACGCGATTTTCAAGACGAAGTGATTGGCCATGACCGACAAGGCGCAGCGCGCATGTGCGATTATCGCGACCCCAGCGCACAGCAGTTGGCGCAAAAGATCCCGGAACATAACGCTTATACGAATTGATATTTGGTGCAAACAAAAGTGAGAGCTCGCGAAGGTGTTTGATCTGGCCCGCAATAAATTGGCGCCCAACTTCCGATAGTCCGTGCTCTTTATCCTTATCGTCAGCCATCACCATTTCATCACCCAGGCCGCGGAAAGATAAGTGAATATGTGAAGAGTTACCTTCTTTTTGGTTTGGCTTAGCCATAAAGGTAAGCGCGTAACCCATCTGCGCAGAAATCTCTTTGGCACCATTCTTATAGATCACATGGTTATCGCACGCTGAAAGCGCATCGGAATACTTAAATGCAATCTCGTGCTGACCGAAGTTACATTCACCCTTAACTGACTCCACCTGCATTCCGGCCCCAGTCATTCCGAGGCGAATCTGGCGAAGGAGCGGCTCGATACGAGATCCACCCAAGATTGAATAGTCCACGTTGTATTGATTTACAGGAGTTAAATTCTTATAACCCTTATCCCACGCCTCTTCATAAGTATCTGCAAAAACTACGAATTCGAGTTCTGTTCCGACCATCGCCTTCATGCCAGCATCAGCTGCAGCTTTAATCTGCTTCTTAAGTATTTGGCGAGGGGAAGCCACAACGTCCGTGCCATCTAGCCACTGCACATCAGCAAGAAGAAGAGCAGCACCGTCTTGCCAAGGAATCATTCGAAGAGTGTCTGTGTCACCAATCATCGCGAAATCTGAATAGCCGCGCTCCCAAGAAGACATCGCATATCCATCGACTGTATTCATATCAACGTCGGCCGCCAATAGGTAATTACAACCTTCTGTGCCGTGACCTAATACTTCATCGAGGAAAAACTTTGCATCAACGCGCTTACCAACAAGTCGACCCTGCATATCTGTCATTGCAATAACAACGGTGTCGATTGATTTATCGGCGATGGACTTCTTTAGCTGGTCTACTGAAAGTGATGACATGCGGGCAAGTATTACACCTTCGCGCGCATATTTGAAGCGCGCATAATCGGGCTACCCATTTACGCAAAGAAAAAGCCCGCACGTGATGTGCGGGCTTTTTCTTTCTTACTACTTATTTATTAGATGGTTCGCTTTGGACCTGTGAACCACTTCTTTGCTGATGCCTGCCACCAGATCCACAGAATAATCAACGCGCCACCTGTAACGATTGGTGCGTAGTTCACTGAGGTCCATGTGAAGTCCTTATTTCCAGGAGTTCCACTTGGTGCGAAAGGCAATACGAAGTAAATTGAAATAAATACGATTTCAAATACCGCAAGTGAACACATCCACTTGTACTTAGACCCAAGAGTCCATTCTCCAGCTTTGAACTTATCGCCTGCGCGAAGACGTAGCCAGATTGGAATCAAGAATGCGAGGTAGAGAGAAATCACGCAAACAGATACGACTGCGTAGAAAGCAGTTGGTGCACCTGTTGGGCTCTTCCAAAGTGCTGGAAGAGTAAGGACGATTCCTGCAACTGCTGAAGCAAGTACAGCGTTGATTGGAACACCGTGTGAGTTAACTTTCTTCCAGAGATTTCCTCCAGGCACGGCACCGTCGCGGCTAAATGCGTACATCATGCGTGAGCAAGATGTTAGACATGCAGTTACGCAGAAGATCTGTCCGAGAGTTGTGATCACGATGACAACCTTGAATGCAATTCCTGCGCCAAGTGCTGATGCAAGCAACGCAATGATGCTTCCGCCGCCGTATGGGTTTACCGCCGGATCGAAGGAGTTGATGTAATCAGTCTTTGTTGCTGCATAAAGGAAAGCCATAAGAAGGATGTATCCGCCGACTGCAGAGTATGCAATTGACTTCCAGATTCCCTTTGCTGCTGACAAGTGAGCATCGTGTGTCTCTTCAGATAAGTGAGCTGATGCGTCAAAGCCAGTAATTGTGTACTGAGTCAACAAGAAACCTAGAGGCAGTACGAAGAACCAGTAGGTGTTATCGCCAAAGCCTGAGTTATTGATCTTTGTCGTAAACATCCAATTTAGTGTTTGGTGCTCAGTTGGGACCATTACGAGAATCGCAACAACTACTACTGAACCAAATACGTGCCACCACACTGAGATGTTGTTAAATGTCGCAAGAAGCGGACCGCTGTAAACGTTGACAACAGTCGCAAATGCAATAACCACCAAGAAGATCATGAACTGCTGCTTGATGTAGTCGCCGCCCATGAAGCTCTTTGCGAAGTCTGGGAAATAAAGACCGATGAGGTTATTGAGGAAGCCAGTTACGCCATAACCCACTGAAGCTGTTACAGAGACCAAACCAATGAGGTTCAACCATCCTGTAAAGAAGCCAGCGCGAGCGCCACCGAGCTTTGAAGCCCACCAATAAATACCACCGCTAGTTGGATATGCGGAAGCAAGTTCGGACATACAGAAACCAATAATCAAAATGAAGATTGAGATCAACGGCCAACCGATTGAGATTGCTACCGGACCACCGTTATTCCAAGCCTGAGCGAATGTTGTGAAACATCCCGCCAAGATTGAGATGATCGAGAATGAAATAGCGAAGTTCGAGAACGAGCTCCACGTTCTGTTGAGTTCCTGCTTGTATCCGAGCTCCGCCAGGCGGCGCTCATCGGCGTTCATACTCATGTATTCCCCTTCCAAACTGTTGAGGGCCAAACCCCTAAAGGTTTATGCCCTGTGTCACACCCCAATAGTTTCCGCCGATAGTTTGCAAAAAGGAAGCACCTTTCACATCTTTTTCCATACTATTTACCCCAGAAAGTAGGTCAAGATGTGCCGATTACTCGGATATGCCAGCACTACCCCATCAACTTTTGCCCAGGTGGCAGGAGCTGATTTCAACCAATTCGTTGACCTTGCAAATGATCACTGCGACGGTTGGGGAATCGCATCGAATACCGATCTTTATAAAGAACCAGTAGCTGCAACAAAGAGCGCAACCTTTAAAGACAAGCTCGCACACTCACCATCGGATGGCGCACTACTTCATCTTCGCTGGGCCACCGAAGGCATGGATGTAAAAGAGAGCAATACACACCCATTCACCTACAACGGCATTTCATTTATCCATAACGGATCCATCTCCCCCTTTAACTCACTCGACCCACAGATCGACCCAAAGTATTTAGCAATGGCCAAGGGCACTACAGATTCAGAGCGCTATTTCCTCTATCTATTAACTGAAATTGAAAAACACGGCTTCATCGAAGGAACAAAAGCAGCCCTTGCCTACATCAAAAACAACTGCACCTATTCATCCATAAACATGATGGCCATGAACGAAGACACCTTCCTCGTTGCCTGTATCTATAACCAAGACAAGATCCCCGCAAAATTCAAAGACGACACCGACTATTACCACCTGCGCTACAAGAAAAC
>WLNK01000085.1 GCA_009699795.1 Actinomycetota bacterium
ACGCCTTCTTGAACAATGACCCGAGTTGCTGCTGTGCAATCCTGACCGGCATTGAAATATCCAGCGATTGCAATTCCTTCAGCTGCTGCTTGCAAATCCGCATCGTTAAATACAACAACCGGTGCCTTTCCGCCGAGTTCAAGGTGAACGCGCTTTAACTGCTTTGCAGCAGAGGATGCAACTTCCATTCCAGCGCGAACAGAACCTGTAATTGAAACCATGTCAGGACGCGCATGTTCAACAAGAGCAGCGCCAGTTTCGCGCTCGCCGCAGATCACATTGAAAACTCCAGCAGGTAAGAATTCACTCATTATTTCTGCCATCAACACTGTTGTAACTGGAGTGGTATCACTTGGCTTTAATACAACGGTATTTCCCGCAGCAATTGCAGGTGCCCATTTCCATACCGCCATCATCATTGGGTAATTCCATGGAGTTACTTGCGCACAAACTCCCACAGGTTCGCGGCGAATAATTGAAGTCATTCCCTTCATGTATTCACCCGCTGATTTTCCTTCAAGATTTCTAGCAGCACCGGCAAAGAAACGAATCTGATCGCACATTGGTGGCAATTCTTCAGATGCGGTAAGACTCTTTGGTTTTCCGCAGTTTTCACTCTCTGCTGCAACAAATTCATCTGCGCGAGCTTCTATCGCATCAGCAATCTTGAGCAACGCACGCTGGCGCTCTGATGGGGTTGAATCACGCCAATTTGGAAATGCGTTAGAGGCAGCAGCAAAAGCTTTATCAACATCTGCGACGCTAGATTTTGGAGCAGTAGCAAATTCTTTGCCTGTTGATGGGTTGATCAGAGTCGTAGTCTCCCCCGAAGCGGAATCTACGTACTTGCCGTTGATGAAATTCTGTAGCTTCTTCACTTTTATTCCTGACCTTTCAACGCGCGAACTAATTGGTCGCCGTGATCTTTGGGATGTGCAACGTAAGAATTAAGCCAATCTTGCACGGTGATGCGACCCTTTTCAGTGTGCTCGCCCCAGCGTTCTAGATCGCTCTCAGATAAAGTCTTCAAAACATCAGCCGTTGATGCTCGAACTGCAGCGTAGGCCGCAATTGAATTCTTGACATCGAATTTTTCATAACCAAGATGCTCGTTAGCAGCCCATGCACCTTCGTCGTATCCCTGAATTGTTGTTCCTTCAGGTTCTGCCATTAATCGGCGCAGGCGAACATAACTTTGCACTTCTGAATCTGCAACGTGATGAATAATCTGCCGCGCAGACCAACCATTCTCGTGTTTGATATCTAATTGATCTGGTTGGACAGCAACAACTAAGTTAAGAAAATATTGTGTTGCGGATTCAAAAGCTGCGATGTCATCTTTAAGGCTCATGCTCAGAGTCTAATCACGGAAAGTAATTTTCTAAGAACTAATTTTTAGCTTTTTCCGAAGCCGCGAGCTGGCCGCAGGCCCCATCGATTTCACGGCCACGAGTATCGCGTACGGTTACTGGAACTCCATAAGACTCGAGAATTCGCACGAACTCTTGCTCATCCTCACGACGGGAAGCGGTCCACTTCGAACCAGGTGTTGGATTGAGTGGAATCAAATTGACGTGGGCGTTACGAGATTTAAGAAGGCGCCCGAGAAGGTCTGCTCTCCAAGATTGATCATTGATATCACGAATAAGTGCATACTCGATTGAATAGCGGCGACCTGTTTTCTTTTCATACGCATCGGCCGCAGCAAGTACTTCTCTGATTTTAAATCGCTCGTTAATTGGCACGAGTGAATCTCGGAGTTCGTCATCAGGAGTATGGAGTGAAACTGCAAGCGTGCAGTTGATTCCCTCTTCGGTGAGTTTTTCAATACCATTTACTAGACCGACCGTTGAGACAGTGACAGACCTTGCAGAGATTCCGAGTCCATCTGGGTTTGGAAGAGTTATGTTTTTTAGCGTTTGGATTACCGGGTTGTAGTTAGCAAGTGGCTCGCCCATTCCCATAAAGACGATATTTGAAAGTCTTGTCTGCCCTACTGGTAATGCACCACTTGCACATACTCGGGCAGCTGCAACGATTTGTTCAGTGATTTCACCTGCTGTGAGATTACGAGTAAGTCCACCTTGTCCTGTTGCACAAAATGGGCAGTTCATTCCGCATCCAGCTTGGGATGAGATACAAACAGTTGCGCGATCTGGGTAGAGCATCAATACGGATTCAACTAGTACACCATCGTGGAGCTTCCACAAATCTTTACGGGTCATTCCGTTATCTGTGGTGCGAGTTGTAACTAACTCGATGAGCTTTGGAGTGAACTTCTCGGCGATAGTGGCGCGCAAATCTTGTGGGATGTCTGTCCACTCATCGGGGTTGTCAGAGAGATGAGTGAAGTAATGAGTTGCAACTTGTGTGCCACGGAATGCAGGTAAGCCCATTTCTTTTGAAACTTCGCGACGTTCTTCTGGCGTCATATCGGCCAGATGACGAGGAGCTTTTTTCTTTTGTACTGGTTCGTCAAATACCAGTTTTAGCTCTGTCATAAATAACGCTTAACTAATTCAAGTGCAAGCCAAAGCGCTGGTGCTGAAAGCAATACTGAATCAAGGCGATCAAGCATTCCACCATGGCCAGGAAGGAGAGTGCCCATATCTTTAAGAGACATATCGCGCTTGAGTGCGCTCTCAATGAGGTCGCCAGTCGTTGCGGTGAAGTTAATCATTAACCCAGCAATTACTCCGTACCACCATTTTGTTTCCATGATGTAGTTGAAGGCGAGTGCTCCCCCAATTGCTGTGAAAATTACAGAACCGATTAAACCTTCCCAAGATTTCTTTGGGCTGATCTTTGGTACGAGAGTGTGTTTGCCAAAGAGAACTCCGACAATGTAACCGAATGTGTCATTGCATCCGACAAGAACTACAAAGGTCATAACGCGAGCAAGGCCATTACTTGGACGAGCAAGAAGAATAAGAAAGCCTGCCATAAACGGTAGATAGATAAGTGAAAGAGTTGAGGCTGTAACACTTGCGACAAACTTTTCTGGGCCTCGGCGAAGTTGGGCAATGATGAGAAGTGGAAAAGCGATTGCAGTAGAAATTGCAAGGCCATTGATTCCACCAAACCAAGTTGCTGCAGATAAGCCTCCTGTTGCAATTGCTAACGCGCGTGCCGAAACATGGATGCCAGAGTTACCGAATGCACGTGCAAGTTCGCGAATCCCAAGTGTTACAGCGATTGCGACGAGCACAGCAAAGAGAGTGCGTTCGAATGCGAGAGTTAACCAAACGAGTGCAATGAGTGAAAGACCAACGACAATGGAGGGCAAGAGTTTTCGCCCAGCGCGCTTATTTATCGCGTCGTTTATCGCATGTAAGTCAGACACAGGTAGGTAGAGAACTCCTTAAACTTCTAGGAGTTCTGCCTCCTTGTGCTTTAAGAGTTCGTCAATCTTTGCAACGTGATCGGAAGTGATTTTTTCGAGTTCTTTTTCACCACGAGCTAAATCATCTTTTCCAATTTCGCCATCTTTTTCTAACTTTTCCATCAATTCTTTTGCAGCGCGGCGAATATTGCGCATTGAGACCTTTGAGTCTTCTGCCTTTGTCTTTGCAACCTTGATGTAATCCTTACGGCGTTCTTCAGATAGCTGAGGAAGTGCAACGCGAATAACCACGCCGTCATTGCCTGGGTTTACACCAAGGTCTGATTCGCGGATAGCTTTTTCTATTGATGCCATTGCACCTTTATCGAATGGAGAAACAATTGCCATGCGTGCTTCCGGAATCTGAATAGAAGCAAGTTGTGAAAGCGCGGTGTATGTACCGTAGTAATCAACCATGATCTTGTTAAAGAGTGCGGGGTGTGCGCGGCCTGTGCGAATGGTCGCGAAATCATCTTTAGCAACTTCAACAGCTTTGCTCATCTTTGTGTCTGCGTCCTTGAGGGCGCTTGCTACATCTGCCATGGTGAGCTCCTTAAGCTACTAACGTTCCGATTTTTTCTCCGCG
>WLNK01000086.1 GCA_009699795.1 Actinomycetota bacterium
AGGTAAAGATGCACAGCGCTTGCATGCATGGGCAAAGACTCCTGGAGTCTCTGGTGATAGAGATGATGCGCCAGAAGTCGATCGGCGTGTGTGGGCTGCTAATTCACTTTCAGGGCGTGAGTGCGTAGGCGCGGATGTATGTGCATATGGAAGCCAGTGCTTTGCGGCGAAGGCAAAATCTAAGGCACAACTTGCAGATATCGTCGTAACAAATCACACGCTACTTGCAATCGAAATTGTTGATTCGCATCCAATTTTGCCCGAGCGAGATGCAGTAATTTTGGATGAAGCGCACGAATTTATGGATCGCACGACACAAGCAGTCACCGAAGAGCTCACTTCAGCTCGTGTAATCAGAGCTGCGGCAATGGCGCGCAAACACATGCCAGGAAAGCTTGCAGATACTTTCGTTAAAGCTGCCGATGATTTCCACGATGCGATGGCTGATTACGGCGATCAGATTCGCGGGGATTTTGCAGCGCAAGGACGACTAGAAGAGATTCCGCAATCACTTGAGGCGCCTATTCGTAAGATAAAAGATGCAGCGCAAAGCATTGTTCAAACTTTGCAGGCCGATGATGAAATTATTGATTCGGATGGCATTGCAGAACGTGCGCGAGTTAAGGGCGCGGTCAATGAAATAAATACAACGTGTGGCAAGTTATTAAAGATGGGCGGAAGCCATGTTCTTTGGTACGAACCAACGTTCTCTACTCTCTATTTAGCACCGCTGTCTGTCTCGGATGTCCTGCGCCGCAATCTGCTTACAAAAACGCCCGTGATTGCAACATCTGCAACGCTAACTGTGGGCAAGGGCTTTGATGCGATGGCCAAGAGCATCGGCTTCTCTCTCGATGGTGATGGCGAAAGCGATGTTGAGGATGGCGATATAGACCCAAGCAATGTGCAGATGCTCGATGTTGGATCGCCTTTTGATTTCGCAAACCAAGGTGTTTTGTATCTGCCAAAGCATTTACCCGAACCAGGACGCGAAGGACCAAGTACAGAAGTACTTACCGAATTGGGAGAACTCATCGATGCAGCAGGTGGTCGCACCCTTGCACTCTTTAGTTCTTGGCGCGGAGTAGAGGCAGCCGATGCGCACCTGCGCGATGTACTGAGAGATTTACCCATCACCATCATTACGCAAAAGCGCGGGGACGCTGTTGGTCCACTTGTTGAAAGATTTGCAAAAGATGAGACATCAATTCTGCTCGGAACAATGTCGCTCTGGCAGGGCGTAGATGTTCCGGGTAATTCTTGTATTTTGGTTGCAATCGATCGCATTCCATTTCCGCGCCCCGATGAACCAGTGATGGCAGCTCGTGCATCGCAAGCAGATGCTGCAGGTGGAAGTGGATTTATGCAGGTATCAATGCCGCGTGCTGCGCTATTACTTGCACAAGGCACCGGTCGCTTAATTAGAAGTATTGATGACAGGGGAGTTGTGGCAATTCTTGATTCGCGAATTGTGACAAAGCGCTACGGCAATGTGTTGCTTAATTCGATGCCACCGCTCTGGCGAACTTCAGATGCAGCAGTTGTTAAAGATTCACTGCGCAGGCTTAATGAAGGTTTGAAGAAATAATCTTTTCTACCTGCTGCCAGGTATTTTCAAAGCTAGGGTGAAGTGGCAGGCGAGTTACATCTTGTATTTCTACCCATTTAACTTCGTGGGACTCATCATTTAGCTCGCGCGCAACTAAATCTTCTGGCGCCCTGGCAATGACAGTTGTGTAAGACCAATTGCCGTGATCATCGACAAAGTTTTCAAGAGGCTCAACAAGAGTCGGATCGATGCCAATTTCTTCTACCGCCTCCCGAAGGGCTCCTTCCAGGATGGTTTCGTGCGAGTCTCTGGCACCGCCCGGAATCCCCCATGTATCGCCGTTATGAACCCACGGAGCTCTGTGTTGCAAAAGTATTTGGCTTCCGCGAATCAAAAGTATGCCGGCAGCGCCATGAAGGCCCCAATGTTTGCTGCCGCAGTTGCATTGGATCCAGCCATCACCATCGCGCGCAACCATGTTCCTAGAGTGTCATATCCGTCCACAGAAGTGGTGGTGGGAGCACTTGGACGTAGGTGCAAAGACATACCTTCCCGCACATGTTGATACGAAATATTGCCTTAACTATTCCTGTTGCACTATTTATTTCTGCGCTTCCAAGCGCTCTTGCTGCCCCAGATTGCAGCGTCGTGGCTTGTGTTGATGTTTATACCCAAAATGGGCAAATCGTTATTGAGGCCAAGAAAGGTAATGGGCCTTCGGAAAAAGTAATTCCAAAGAAAGTTAGAAAGCGAATAACTTCAACTCCAATATTTAAAAAACCAACGGTAGTAAAGCCGGCAACGCCAAAGCCATATGTGCCAAAGGCGATTGTTAAGCGCCGTATTGCAAAACGCGCAGCGAAAGTAATCTCAACTCCTGCCACTTCCCTTGGTGATCGACTCGTTGAATTGGTCCCAACCGGGGGAGTTTCATACCAGCCGTCATTTCAACCTCTTGTAAATGTTCCAGTCTTTTTCTGGTGCGACTTGCCTCCAATATTTAAAACGAAAGTCAAAATCATCGGAGAAACAATTGATGTGGTGATGCGCCCCGGTTTTACATGGTCTTTTGGAGATGGAACTTTTGAATCCACGACGGATCCCGGAGCCGCTTATCCGGATGGAAAAATAACTCACACATATTCAAAAGCTGGAACTTACATAGTGACACTGATTACGAGCTGGAACGGAACATTCGCCCACAACGGCGTTGAGCGATCAATTACTGGTGACATTAAGAAAATCTCAACTGTCTCGATAAAAATCGTGACCGCCCCAACTCGTTTTGTGAATTGAGAGCCATGACAACTATTTCACCTCTGCTGCTTGCACAGAGCAATCAATGGCGCTCGGAAGTCTCTGCCTACTTCGTAGATTCTGAAAGAGAAGATGTAAATGATTTACAACGAGATGGTGCTACAGCCGTTGTGGATTTAGCTGCGGAGTTTGCTAGTGGCGGCCATGGACGCAATCGCGCACTTGTAGCTCAAGTAATTGGTCGCCTTTCCGATATTCAGGTGCGAGATTTTGCACTGGGAGTTCATGATGACCAGAGCTTGGATAATTACTGGGCGATGTGGCGCTACTTAATCCGCATCGCACCTGCGGGTTACGTAGCCCCATTAGCAACACTCGTTGCAGCAATTGCTTATGAAAAAGGTGAGAGCGCCATTGCAGATCAAGCACTTGCACGCGCCTTCGAAGACGACGCCCGCTATTCGCTAGCGTTGCTCCTACATAGAGTCTTTGCCGCAGGCTGGCCCAAGGAAGCTTTTGCTTCGATGCGCGTGGAGTTACATCCAAAAGTGTGCGCTGGAATATTTATGAGTTAAACCCATCTTGCGTTAAACTTAGACCCAGGTCACGAGTCCTATTTGAAAGCCCCGGCTAAATAGGCGGCAACCCTCCACCGCGGTGGGGTGCTCCGGGTGACGACCAGGCTTAGTTAATCCTAAGCAAGTGCGTGAAGGATTTATTTATTATGGCGAGCAATATCTCTCATGAAGTCACCGGTGCGTGGCTTGAAAACTATGACCCCGGTGATCGCAAGTTTGTAAAGATCGGTTTTCTTCTTCTTGAAAACGGAGCAACGCTTCCCGATATAACTATTGCTTATCAAAGTTGGGGAACGTTAAATGCGGATAAATCAAATGCAATTTTAGTTAACCATGCGATGACTGGTTGGTCTGATGTGGCGGCATGGTGGCCAAATATGGTCGGGCCCGGTCTGCCCTTTGATACAGATAAATATTTCATCGTCTGTCCCAATGTTATTGGCGGATGCCAAGGGTCAACCGGTCCTTCAAGTATTGCCCCGGACGGAAAACGCTACGGTTCACGTTTTCCTGTAGTAACAATTCGC
>WLNK01000087.1 GCA_009699795.1 Actinomycetota bacterium
CCAATTGGTGCACTCAGTGCGCTCTATGCAAACGCGATTGGTGCATCTCAGGTAATTATTTCTGAACCAAATCCATATCGCGCAGCTTTTGCCAAGACTCTTGACCTTGGACCTGTCATTGACCCTACAAAAGTTAATTTGCAGGAAGCAATTCTTGAATACACGCAAGGTCGCGGAATTGATGTCTCAGTTGAGGCTTCCGGTTCTACTCCTGGTTTAACATCGTGCGTAGATAACACTCGTAGAAGTGGCCGCATTGTGCAGACAGGACTACACACAAAGCCAGCAACACTTGATGCAATGAAGCTCTCTGAAAAAGATATCTCCTTGATTGGATCTTGGTGTTATTTGATTACAGATTGGCCACGAATTATTCGCCTCGCTGCATCTGGAAAATACCCGATTGAAAAGATGGTTACAGCTGTCATCGATATTGATGATGTTGTAGAAAAGGGTTTCGAAGTTCTTACCAACCCAAATGGTGACCAAATGAAGGTGCTTGTCAAAGTTAAGAAGTAAAAGAACACTCCTCTAAAGTAATTAAAACCCCCGCCCTCATCTGAAGGCGGGGGTTTTAATATTTAAATTACTTATTGAATAGTGGTTTAAAGCTACTTAGTGGAGGGCGATGCTTCAAATATTCAGCAACTGCCGCTTCACGCTCTTCCTTCTTGTAGTAATCCCACTGAATAAGCTCAAGGGCCAAACCATCTGGATCTGAGAAGTAACACCAGCGCCATCCAGCTAGCGGACCTTCATCTACGACGTTGACTTCTGAATTAAAGACAACGCCATGAGATTCGAGTTCAGCTTTTGTGGCATGAATGTCATCGACTTCGAAACAAACGTGCGCTGCGCCCAAATGGTTATTTGGAACAGGCTTTCCGGTTGTATCAGCTCTATCTGCGTATTCGATTAATTCAAACGTTGTTGTTTCATCAACCCAGAGTGAAACCTGACGAAGTTTCGCGTTTGGAACTCCTACGCCTTTTGCAAGGTGTGGGCCTTCAAACCAACCTGTTGGTTCGTTCTGGAAGCCAAAACCCATAATGTCGTGATAAAAATAAATGGACCGGTCTAAATCTGAGCAGATAAGGCCCACATGGTGCACGTAATTCATCTTCATATATTTCCTCCTAAAGCTTCTGCGCTCACAAAAAGCCTACGCTCAACTTCGCGGGCTGTACAGTAGGGCTGTACAGTGCGATAATTCCTCCTCACGCAAAATCGAGGAGCGCTGTGTTCGATCCGATGCAAGACTTGGGGCCCCGCCTCAAAGCCATCCGCATGGCGAGTGAAAAATCCCTGCGCGAAGTTGCTCGAACTCTAGAAGTTTCTCCATCTTTTCTTTCGCAGATTGAAAATGGAAAATCTCAACCATCGGTTGCAACACTTTATTCAATCTCGCGTTACCTCGGAGTACCGGTGGACACTCTCTTCGCCGCAACATTTGATAGCAAGAATTCAAGCAATTCATCTTCAGCTGAAGTTACATCTCGCACTTTGATTGACCGCCCAACTGATGCCTGGGATGAAGTAGGGGCGCGAATTTCACTTGTTACCGCACAAAATCGAAGCGTTTTGACCATGGAGTCTGGCGTACGTTGGGAGCGGTTAGCTGCCACGCAAGAGTCTGACATTAATTTTATGGAAATAATTTACGAGCCAGGTGCAGGATCTAATGCAAATGGAGAGTTAGTAGTTCACGACGGGTATGAATATGGGTACGCCCTTGATGGTGAAGTCGAAATAACCATCGGTGACAGCGTATTAAACCTTTCAAAGAATCAATCAATTGGATTTGATTCCTCGATACCTCATCGATTTAAAAATACTGGCTCAGAACCTTTCCGCGGTATTTGGTTTGTTCACGGCTGCCATCCCAGTAAATAAACTCTTGACTTAAATTCCCTCTTACTGTTAACTAGGAGCGAACACTCCGCATGAGAGGCAAGTGAAAATGGCGATTCCAACCTATGGATTTAATGGCGTTGACTGGGAAGAGCGCGTCGATTTCGATCGTTTACGTAACGCCCGTTTAGCAAGGCTTAAGTCAACGCTAGAGGCATCTGAGCTTGGCTCTGTCTTAAGTTTTGATTTTCATAACATCCGCTACATGACATCGACCCATATCGGTACATGGGCGATGGATAAATTGATTCGCTTCTCAATTTTGCCTCGAGGCGGAGAACCTGTTCTTTGGGACTTTGGTTCAGCTGCAAAGCACCACACCCTACAAACAACATGGTTAGACCGTGCTCACACTGAAGCAAGTGCAAGTGGGCGCGAACCTCATCACAATGCGAAACCAATTGTTGGATCTCGCGCTGGTATTTCAACACTGCGCGGTGCAATTAGTCCTAAAGCTGGACAGGCTGAAGGTGTAGCAGAGAAAATTTATGAAATTCTTAAAATTTATGGCCTAGAAAATGAACCTCTCGGTGTGGACATCATTGAACCGCCGGTTCTCTTTGCTCTTCAGAAAAAAGGAATCAACGTTGTTGATGGTCAGCAGGTTTTCCTTGAAGCTCGCCGTATTAAGACAAAAGATGAAATCACTCTTTTAACTTCAGCCGCATCCATGGTTGATGCTGCATACGACAGACTCTATGAATTCTTACGCCCTGGTGTCCGCGAAAATGAAGCAGTTGGACTTGTTGCAAATTCTTTGTACAGCATGGGTTCTGAACACGTAGAAGGAGTTAACGCAATCTCAGGTGAGCGTTGTTCCCCGCATCCACACGTATTTAGTGATCGCATTCTTCGCCCTGGAGATCCAGCATTTTTTGATATTTTGCATAGCTTCAATGGCTACCGCACTTGCTACTACCGAACTTTTGCCATTGGTAGCGCATCACCAGCACAGCGCGATGCTTACAAGATTTGTCGTGAATATATGGATAAGGCAATTGCTCTCGTAAAGCCTGGTGCTACAACTGCTGATATTTGTGCAGTTTGGCCAAAGGCCGAAGAGTTTGGATTCGCAAACGAAGAAGCTGCCTTTGCACTTCAATATGGTCACGGAGTTGGTCTTTCAATTTGGGAGCGACCTATCTTTAGCCGAATGATTTCATTTGATCACCCTGAAACTCTTGAAGAAGGAATGGTCTTTGCTCTTGAAACCTATTGGCCTGCCAAGGATGGTTGGGGCGCAGCTCGAATCGAAGAAGAAGTTGTTGTTACAGCTACCGGTTGCGAAGTAATCACCAAGTTCCCTGCAGAAGAGCTCTTAGTCGCAGGTCAGCGCTACTTCACCACTGGTGGATTCTTAAACACCACTCGTGATTCACAATCACATTTGAATACTTCTACTTTCAACCACATCGGTAACGGTAAGTAGATGGATCTCGGCAATGGATACGGTCATTTAACTTATTCAACTCTCGTTCACCCTGGTGATACTTGGGCGGATATGAAGCACTCGCTTCAAACTTATGTACCTGAAGTTAAGTCACGCGTATGCCCAGATAAGCCAATGGGAGTTTCACTCAGGCTCTCAAATTCTTCTGTCGAGACACTTCTAGCAGATCCATCTGAACGTACTTGGTTAAAAGAATTTCTGATTAAGGAAAGCCTTTATGTCTTTACCGTAAATGCTTTCCCTTATGGTCCCTTTAAGAATCAAATTGTTAAAGCAGAGGTTTACGAACCAGACTGGACTACAGAAAAGCGAACTAAGTACACAATGAATATCGCTGACATTCTTGCTGAAGTAACTGGCAAAGATGTCGAGCCAACAATCCAAACAGCTCCCCTCGCATTCCGTCCAAAGGTAACAACTCCGGAATACGTCGCAGCGTTTAACGAAAATATTTACCGAGTAATCGCGCACTTAATGAACCTGGAGA
>WLNK01000088.1 GCA_009699795.1 Actinomycetota bacterium
CCAGTCCGAATTAGTCAGTCCAAATAAGAGTTTGTATAAGAGGAGCACCCCGTGTCATCAAAATGCGATATCTGTGGCAAAGGTCCCAGCTTTGGCAATAACGTTTCACACTCACAGGTAAAGACACGTCGTCGTTGGAATCCAAATATTCAGCGTGTTAAGACTCTCGTTGCTGGAAACTCAAAGCGCCAGAACGTATGTACTTCTTGCCTTAAGGCTGGAAAAGTTACTCGTTAATTATTTTTAATTGAAATGGCGCCAGGTTTCTGGCGCTTTTTTCATTTCTAAACCTTTTAGCCCAGAGCCAGCAATTACTTCTCCTACATATATTCCCGGAAGTGATTTTCCTGTTGCCAGGAGTACATGATCCTCGCCACCGCCAAAGATAAATTCAAAGACATCCATCTCGAGTCTCTGCGCCACTGATGATAATTCTGCAAACTCGGGTGCACTGGAGATTGCTTTCATATCAAAGGAGAGCGCAACACCCGATGCCTCGGCAAGCTGCTTAGCTTGAATAAGAATTGCATCACTGATGTCACACATCGACGATGCTTTTTGGAAATTCATTTCGTAATCAATTGTTGGGGCGCGAAACTCAGATACTGCTTTGAATTCGGCCTCGCTCTTTGGCGCTAATCCATTTTCTAGCATGCGTAGTCCCGCTGCGGACCATCCGGTAAGAGAGGAGAGATAAATTGAATCGCCAACTTCTGCGCCACTTCGCAGAATTGGATTAAGCGTTGTTCCAAGTGCTGTCATAGAAATAGTGATGCTTTCACCGCGAGTTAAATCTCCGCCAATGACTGAGGCTCCCCCAAGTTTTGCTTCGTGCGCGATTCCTTCTGCTAAATCTTTTATCCAAGAGAGCTCCTCGAAGCCGGTGAGAGAAATTGCTACGACCAAATAATTTGGAATGGCGCCCATCGCTAAAAGATCAGCAAGATTTGCTGCAGTAACTTTTCTTCCTATTTCGAAAGCACTGCTCCACTCCTTTTTAAAGTGGACTCCTTCAACGGCCATATCTGTTGTTATAACTTGGCGACTTGTTGGGGTATCGATTGATTTAACGACGGCGGCATCATCGCCGATTCCAACTTCGATTCTCGGATCTGTGCTTTGGAAAATCTTGGCAAGAAGGGCAATTACCTCGGCCTCATTGATTGCCCCATTACTTGATCCCATGGCGCAGAGCCTAGAACATGCGGTAGCGTTCTTTCTTGTTAAGAGCGAAACCGAAGGAGCATGAGATGTCAGTACAGGCCTACATTTTGATTCAAACTGAAGTTGGTAAAGCTTCTAGTGTTGCTGCATCTGTTTCGGCAATTTCAGGTGTGACTCTGGCTGAAGGCGTTACCGGTCCTTACGATGTCATCATGCGCGCGGAAGCTCCATCAATGGAAGAGTTCGGTCGACTCATCTTGTCTAAGGTTCAGGCTGTTTCAGGAATTACACGCACACTTACCTGCCCTGTAACTTACTAATTACCCAAAACACCATTACTGCGCGTGAGTGCGCTTTTTAGTAGGGCTGAAATAATTTCGCTATAACCGACTCCACTTGCCTGCCACATCTTTGGAAAGACTGATGTTGCTGTAAATCCAGGCATCGTATTGAGTTCGTTAATAATGATTTCGTTATTTTTTGTAAGGAAGAAATCCACTCGGGCAAGACCAGAGCACCCAAGAGATTTGAATGCTAGAACAGCTAACCTTTGAATCTCAGCGCTGATCTTTGAATCAATCGGTGCAGGTAATTCTATTGATGTAGCGCCGTCTAGATACTTTGCTTGGAAATCATAGAATTCAAATTTTGAATCAATGTGAATTGCGCCGACTGTTGAGGCCTTGGCAACGCCGTCGATTTCAAGGACAGCGCATTCGATTTCTCGGCCGGTAATTTCTTGCTCCACCAAAGCCTTTGAATCAAATTTGTGAGCTTCGTTAATTGCTGCTGCCAATTGGTCGGCGGACTTCACTTTTGTTGTTCCCTTACTAGATCCACCACGAGCGGGCTTTACAAAGATCGGATATCCAAGTTGAGCCGCCTGCTTTGAAATCTCGGCGGAATTTTCCTGCCACTGACTTACTCGAACAGTAATTCCGGGCGCCACTTTGATTCCGTGGCTAGCAAAAATTGGTTTAGCAAAAGATTTATCCATTGCAACCGCGCTAGCCAAGACGCCCGAACCTACATATGGAATATTCGCAATTTCAAGGAGCCCTTGAATTGTTCCATCTTCGCCATATGGTCCGTGAAGTAATGGAAAGACTATGTCTATCGCAAGGGCTTTACCCGCCACGCTAAATCCAGCAACATCTGCAACCACAACTGGTGCGCTCTCAGGAACTGATGGCAACGACCCATTTAATATTTCCATCTTGTGTTCTTCGGGAACTAATACCCATTTACCTGACTTTGTTATTCCTATAAGAATTGGTTCGAACTGGCTGCGATCGATTGCAGCTAGAACTCCTCCGGCAGATACACATGAAATTTCGTGTTCGCTGCTGCGACCACCACAAATTATTGCTACACGTTTTTTACTCATCGAATGAAGTTCTCTGACTTAGTTGTAATTTCCATAAGACGAGTCAGCGCCTCGGTCGGAGTAAGGGAACCATTAACAATGTCTGCTACCGCTTCTATTACCGGAACTTCAACGCCAACGCGGTGTGCAATCTCAACAATTGCGCTAGAAGATGCAACACCTTCGACCGTCTTAGCGCCCTGAGCGCGTGCGGTATCCATCGAGCCTGTTTTGCCTAATAGTTCGCCGAAAGTTCTATTGCGTGAAAGTGGAGAACCACATGTGGCAACCAGATCTCCCATACCGGCAAGGCCAGCAGCTGACAGCGGATCTGCTCCGTGAGCTGCGCAAAGTCTGGCAACTTCGTTAAGTCCGCGAGTAATTAACATCGCTTGAGTATTTTCTCCATAGCCAAGTCCGATAGATATTCCAACAGCGAGTGCAATGACGTTCTTGATGGCTCCCGCCATTTCACAACCCAAGACGTCAATAGATGTATAAACGCGGTAATAAGGATTTCTAAAGAGAGTTCGTACTTGCTCTGAAAGAACCAAATTACCTGCGGCTGCAACCGCTGCTGCAGGTTGGCGCAAAATTAATTCATCGGCCAAATTTGGCCCGGTAATTACCGCGATCTTTTTTGGTCCAAGGATTTCTTCAATAATTTCGGTCATACGAAGCTGAGAACTAATTTCAATTCCCTTAAGAGTACTTACGATGATGCAGTCACCGGTAAATCGATTTTTCCATTCCATTACAGTCTGGCGAAGTTGAGAGGAAGGAATTGCTAAAACATAAACATCGCTAAAAGCAAAAGCTGCATCTAAATCTGTCGTTGCCTGCAGCGTATCTGGCAGAAGGTGTGCGCCAAGATATTTTGAGTTTGTGTGCTTGGTATTGATCTCCGAAATTACATCTACATTGCGACCCCAAAGAAGAACTTCATTTTCAGCATCGGTAAGGACTTGAGCCAAGGTTGAACCCCAGGCACCTGCTCCCAAAACCGTTACTTTGCTCATCAGCCCTTCTTCTTTTTGAAGTTACCGGTTCTTGGAAGATCCGATGTTCTAGGGTCAAAGATTACCTGTGGTCGCTTTTCTCCACGAATTTCCTCAAGTAAATTTGTAATTTCACGCATGACTTTTGCTGTAGCGGCAACAAGAGCTTCTGGA
>WLNK01000089.1 GCA_009699795.1 Actinomycetota bacterium
AACCAAACAAGCTGTAATTCCCTAATTATCTAGCCACGCTAGACTCGCATCTGTGAAGCACTACAAAATAGCCATCGTGGGCGCAGGCCCCGCTGGCTATTTTGCTGCTCAGGCTCTGCAGAATTTGCAGACAGAAGAACTTCAATTCTCAATCGATGCAATTGAACGTCTTCCAACTCCTTGGGGATTAGTACGAAGCGGAGTTGCGCCAGATCATCCAAAAATCAAAACAGTTTCAAAAGTATTTGAAAAAATTGCAACGGCCGGAAACTTTAGACTCTTCGGAAATGTGGAACTCGGTACAGATATAACTCTTGCTCAGCTTCAAGAAAAATATGATGCAGTCGTCATCGCTACCGGTTCACATCTAGGAAAGAAGTTGGGTATTCCAGGTGAAGACCTTCCCGGTTCTATATCCGCTGCCGACTTTGTACCTTGGTATAACGCCCATCCTGATTTCAAAGATTTCTCCGTTCTCCTTGATTGCCAATCTGCAGTTGTAATTGGGGCAGGAAATGTTGCAATGGATGTGGCTCGCATGTTGGCCCTTGAACCATCTGAGCTAGATCCAACTGATACCGCTGACCACGCGATCGAAGCTTTGAAGAAAAGCGCTATCCGCGATGTAGTCATAAGTGCACGTCGCGGACCAGAGCATGCAGCATTTACTTCTCCAGAATTGCGTGAGCTTCCAAAGCTTGTACACACCAATGTTGTTATGGAAAAGGGCGATATTCAGGCTGCGATTGTTCGCGCTGGAAGCGAGATTGAAAAAGATACCAAGAGCAATCTCGATGCGATGCTTTTAATCTCCGAGAAGGAACCAACAAACCACGAGCGCACCATGAAATTTCAATTCCTTGCCACCCCGGTAGAAATTAAAGGCAGCGGAAAAGTTGAAGAGGTCGTATTTCAGAAGACTGGCAGTGACGAAAAGTATTCAATCAAATGCGGTCTAGTAATTACAGCCATTGGATATGAAGCTGCCCCACTTGCAGGAATCGATTATGACAAAGGGAAAGTGAAAAATATCGATGGCCGCGTAAAAGAGAATCTGTATGTAGTTGGTTGGGCAAAGCGTGGTCCATCAGGAGTTATCGGAACAAATAAAAGTGATGCTGCCGATGTTATGAAATTATTAGTAGAAGATTTGAAAGCACCAAAGGACGCTGGCGATATCAACGATTTATTAGGTGCACATAAAGTCATCACACAAACTCATTGGGAAAATATCAATGCAACTGAAATTTCACGCGGTGAACCACTCGGAAAACCACGTAAAAAAGCCGCGGACCGCAACGAGTTGCTAAGTTTGGGTGGTCTTTAAAAAGCAGGTACTATTCACCGCACGCGCTCGTAGCTCAACGGATAGAGCATCTGACTACGGATCAGAAGGTTAGGGGTTCGAATCCCTTCGAGCGCACGCTTAACATTTGCCAGAGTTTACAAAATCTGCGTAAAGTACCTCTACGTGCGTTTCTTAAATAGCCCGTCTTACGACCTCACTTACGATGATGTATTCATGGTTCCAAGCAAATCGGAACTCACAAGCCGCATGGAAGTTGATTTAAATTCCAATGATGGCAGCGGAACAACAATCCCATTAGTTGTAGCAAATATGACCGCTATTGCTGGTCGACGCATGGCAGAGACAATGGCAAGACGCGGTGGACTGGTTGTTATTCCACAAGATATTCCACTCAATGTAGTTGCAGAAGTAATTGCATCAGTTAAGGAACGACATACATTTTTCGAAACAGCGATTACGTTGACTCTCAAAGAGACTGTTGCAGATGCTGCGAGCCTTATTAATAAACGATCACACGGTGCAATTGTTATTGTTGATGGCAAGAAGCCAGTAGGAATCGTTACAGAAGATGATTTAGCAGGCGTTGATCGCTTTACTCAATTGAGCCAAGTAATGACTCAAGAGCTCACAACAATGCCTGACACACTCGATCCCCGCGCAGCTTTTGAATTTCTAAATGAGAGCCGCAGAACTTTGGCTCCGGTTGTTTCTTCAAAGGGCGAATTAGTTGGCATCGTTACACGTGTTGGTGCTTTGCGCGCGACTCTTTACACGCCGGCAGTTGATGCAAAGGGAAGGCTTCGCATTGCCGCTGCTGTTGGAATTAATGGGGATGTTGCTGATAAGGCGAGCAAGCTTGTTGCAGCCGGCGCCGATGTTCTTGTTGTAGACACAGCGCATGGTCATCAGAAGAAGATGATTGAAGCTTTGCAAGCAATTAAAAAGCTGAATTTAAATGTTCCAATTGTTGCCGGAAATGTTGTTACAGCAGATGGTGTGCGTGATCTAGTTGCTGCAGGTGCCGACATTATTAAAGTTGGAGTAGGACCAGGAGCGATGTGTACGACTCGTATGCAAACTGGCGTTGGTCGTCCTCAATTTTCTGCAGTCCTTGAATGTGCAGCAGAAGCTAAAAAACTTGGCGCACATGTTTGGGCAGATGGTGGAGTTCGTCATCCTCGCGATGTTGCGCTGGCACTTGCTGCAGGTGCATCGCAGGTAATGATTGGCTCTTGGTTTGCAGGAACATATGAATCACCTGGAGATTTAATGCGCGATAGTTCTGGGCGCGCATATAAAGAATCTTTCGGTATGGCATCAAAGCGCGCGGTAACTGCGCGTACATCTCAAGAAGATGCATTTGACCGCGCACGTAAAGGCCTCTTTGAAGAAGGAATTTCTTCATCCAAGATGTTCTTAGATCCCGTTCGCCCCGGTGTGGAAGATTTAATTGATGAGATAATTTCTGGGCTTCGCTCATCTTGCACCTATGCGGGAGCACATAATTTGGCTGAGTTCGCAGAGCGTGCTGTTGTGGGTATTCAATCTTCTTCAGGTTATGCCGAAGGCCGCCCACTAAATACCTCGTGGCGCGGATAAACTAAATCCATGAGCAAAGTTTATTTATTCGTAGACGTCACAGTAAAAGCCGGAATGCGCGATGAATTCCTACCGCTTCTGCAAGATCATGCAGCGCATATTCGCGACGAAGAAGGTTGCGAGGCGCTAGAAGTTTTCGTAGATACACAGAGTGAAAACATCTGCGTGTGGGAAGTTTGGACTAATCGCCCACTTTGGGATGCTCACATGGTTAATGACCGAAGCAAAGCTTGGCAAAAAGTTGCACCTGCTTATGTTCAGGGCGAAACAATCAAAGTAATGGACTCTATTTAAAGAGCAGCTACTCCTGGAGCAACTACGTTATGTAGGTAATCCATGGATTTCTTCATCCCGGTAATTGGTCCGGAACTTTCAGCTGGCATTGCTCCAGTGATTGCCGTGTCTTGTTCGATTACATACCAACCTTGATATCCAGCACTTTCAAGAGCCAGAACAGTTTCAAGAATCGGAACATCTCCCTCACCAAGTGGTGTGAAAAGACCACTTTGTACACCTTCCATGATGCTTTGCTTACGGCTAAGAACAGGAGGGACTGATTTCATATTTACATCTTTTAGGTGCACGTGACCGACTCGACTTGCGTACTTCTTAGCAAAATCAACAGTGTCTTGACCACCGATAGTCATATGTCCAGTATCGAGGCACCACAT
>WLNK01000009.1 GCA_009699795.1 Actinomycetota bacterium
GCCAATCTTTACGCCTGTAATTGCGGATGCACCATCGCCATCTTCAAAGTAGTATTTGTCTTCTAAATGAGGAAATATCTCGAAAAGTTTTAAGGGGCTAAAGATGTCTGAAGCAACAGGTACTGCTCGCGTCAAGCGCGGCATGGCTGAGATGCTCAAAGGTGGCGTCATCATGGATGTCGTCAACTCTGAGCAAGCGAAAATTGCCGAAGATGCTGGCGCTGTTGCAGTGATGGCACTTGAACGAGTACCTGCAGATATTCGTGCTCAAGGTGGAGTTGCACGCATGTCGGATCCCGACATGATTGAAAAAATTAAAGCTGTTGTTTCGATTCCTGTTATGGCCAAAGTTCGTATCGGACACTTTGTTGAAGCTCAAATTATTGAGAGCCTCGGAGTGGATTACATCGATGAGTCCGAGGTTTTAACCCCAACAGATTACGAAAATCATATTGATAAGTGGAACTTTAAGGTTCCATTTGTTTGTGGTGCTACCAATCTGGGTGAAGCCCTTCGACGCATTAACGAAGGTGCAGCAATGATTCGCTCGAAAGGTGAAGCCGGAACTGGCGACGTCTCTAACGCGATGACACATATGCGCAAAATAGGTGGTGAAATTCGTCGCCTTACATCAATGCGCGAAGATGAACTTTATGTGGCTGCCAAAGAAATGCAGGCACCATACGCTCTCGTTAAAGAGGTTGCCGAAACTGGGAAACTTCCTGTGGTGCTATTTACTGCAGGAGGAATTGCTACGCCGGCAGATGCCGCGCTTATGATGCAAATGGGTGCAGATGGCGTATTCATTGGTTCTGGAATTTTCAAATCTGGAGATCCTGCTAGTCGCGCAGCAGCTTGTGTTAAGGCAACAACTTTTTTCAACGATGCAAAGGTTCTCGCCGACGCATCTCGTGGCCTAGGAGATGCAATGGTTGGCATCAACGTTGCTGATATCCCGGTTCCACATCGCCTCGCTGAGCGCGGCTGGTAATTCTAAAAAATATCTAACAATGAAAATAGGTGTCTTAGCTCTTCAGGGTGATTTTCGCGAACATCTTGAAGCAGTGAAGGTAGCCGGACATGCAGCTCTAAGTGTCAAAACACTTGATGAGTTAAATGAAGTCGATGCTCTGATCATTCCGGGTGGTGAATCCACCACTATTGTTCACCTCGCAAAAACTTTCGGGTTGTTTAAACCATTGCGGGAAAAAATCAAAAACGGAATGCCAACTTACGGTTCATGTGCGGGAATGATTTTACTGGCAGATAAAATTTCGAACCCAGCTCCCGGACAGGAAACTCTTGGTGGACTCGATATCGTTGTGCGAAGAAACGCATTCGGTAGACAAGTGGATTCATTTGAAACCGAATTGGATTTTGCTGGATCCAATATGAATGCGGTATTTATTCGCGCACCTTGGGTTGAATCAATTGGTAAAGATGTTGAGGTTCTTGCCTCGGTAAAAGCTTCAGATGGGCAGGTTCACCCCGTTGCCGTCCGCCAAGGTGGACTTCTTGCCACGTCTTTTCACCCAGAGCTCACCAATGATTTGCGCGTGCACTCTTACTTTTTTGATGAGATATGCCAAGGAGCTATAAAGTAACTCCGTGCCCATGTGGCTTAAGGTATTACTTCTAAAAAAAGATATAAGAAGAGGTGTTTGATGTCAGGCCATTCCAAGTGGGCAACGACAAAGCATAAAAAGGCTGTCATTGACGGTCGTCGTGCAAAAAACTTTGCAAAGTTGATTAAAGCTATTGAAGTTGCTGCACGAAATGGTGGTGCTGATGTTGATGGCAACCCAACCCTCTTTGATGCGATCGCAAAGGCTAAGAAAAATTCAATGCCTGCTGACAATATTGACAGAGCGGTAAAGCGCGGCGCAGGTCTTGAATCCGGTGGAGCTGATTGGCAAACAATTATGTATGAGGGCTATGGACCCAATGGTGTGGCAATCATGATCGAATGCCTTTCAGATAATAGAAATCGTGCGGCATCAGAAGTTCGAGTTGCAGTTACGCGCAATGGAGGATCTATGGCAGATCCCGGCTCTGTTGCCTACCTCTTTAATCGCAAAGGCGTAATCATTGTTGGAAAAACTGATGGCGTTACTGAAGAGAAAATTCTCGAAGCTGTTCTGGATGCAGGGGCTGAAGAAGTAAACGATCTTGGGGAGTCCTTCGAAGTAGTTTGCGAAGCGTCAGATTTAGTAAGTGCCAGAACAGCGCTACAAGGAGCAGGGATTGATTACGAATCTGCGGATTCTTCCTTCTTGCCTTCCATGACTATTCCTCTTGATGCAGAAGGCGCCAAAAAAGTCTTTGAACTCATCGACGCCATAGAAGAACTTGATGACGTTCAGAATGTGTTCAGTAATTTCGATGTATCCGATGAAGTTATGGCGAGCCTTTCCTAACCATCTTTAGCAAACCGACATAGGCTTAGAAATTGTGAGCCATCAGAAGAAGCGAGTTTTAGGGGTCGACCCGGGCCTTACTCGTTGTGGCATCGGAGTTATAGAAGGTGCTGTTGGTTCACCTATTTCACTTGTCGGTGTTGGAGTTCTTCTAACCCCCGCCGACCAAGCACTCGAATTTCGATTGCTTTCACTCGAAGAGCAAATTACTGAGTGGGTAAATCTTCACTCCCCAGATGTGATTGCTATCGAACGAGTTTTCTCGCAACATAATGTGCGAACCGTTATGGGAACAGGACAAGCAGCAGGAATAGCGCTGCTTGTTGCTGCAAAGGCAGGAATTCCAGTAATGATGCACACTCCGAGTGAAGTTAAAGCAGCGGTCACAGGATCAGGACGCGCAAATAAAGCCCAAGTCGCAGATATGGTTAAAAGATTGCTGAACTTGGAAACGATTCCAAAACCAGTCGATGCAACCGATGCCCTTGCTTTAGCAATTTGTCATTTATGGCGAGGTGGAGCAAACGCTAAAATCGCAGATGCTTTATCGAAGGAAAAGTCACGATTAGCGAAATTGGCCCGGCGATGATTTCACTTGTGAGCGGTGTTGTTCGATCAATTTCCACCGATAAGGCGATAGTAGAAGTTGGGGGAGTCGGCTTTACTCTTTCGATAACGTCTTCGACTGCCGCCTCACTTTCATTAGGTGCACCAGTTTCACTCTTTACAACTCTTGTGGTTCGCGAAGATTCTCTTACGCTCTTCGGATTTGCAGATGATGAATCACGTTTACTCTTTGAATTACTACAAACTGTTTCTGGAATTGGACCAAAGGTTGCCCTGTCTATTCTTAATTCTTTAACACCAGACCAATTGGCAAAGTCGGTGGCAACAGAAGATGTATCTGCAATCGAAAAGGTTCCAGGCATCGGACGAAAAGGTGCGCAGCGACTTATTCTGGAATTAAAGGGGAAGATTTCACCAGGTATCGGTCACAACAAATTAGGTCATCAACCACCATGGCGCGAGCAGCTAACTAGCGCACTTGTATCCCTTGGTTTTACGGCAAAAGATTCAGATGCAGCTATATCCATGGTGATTGGAAAACTTGCTGAAGATGCAATAGATGCAGCCTCCGTTGATATTTCGGAGCTACTTAAGTTGGCTCTGCAAAGTGGAAGACGATAGGTATGGCGCAAGAACGTTTAGTTACTCCAGAGAATTCGGGCGATGACTCGGCTGTTGAAAGTGCTCTGCGCCCAAAGACTTTAAGCGATTTCATTGGTCAGGAACGAGTGCGTTCTCAAATTGATGTCTTACTTACCGCCGCTCGCAAGCGAAACTCCACTGCCGATCACATTCTCTTATCTGGACCTCCAGGGCTTGGCAAAACAACTCTTGCCTTAATTCTTGCTTCAGAAATGCAAACTCCAATTCGAATTACGAGTGGACCTGCCATCACGCATGCTGGTGATTTAGCTGCAATCCTGTCTTCACTTGTTGAGGGAGAAATTTTATTTCTAGATGAGATTCATCGCCTTTCAAGACCGGCTGAAGAGTTGCTCTATCTCGCGATGGAAGATTTTCGAGTCGATGTTGTAGTGGGGAAAGGTCCTGGTGCGACTGCCATCCCGCTGCAACTTCCACGATTCACATTAGTTGGTGCAACGACCCGAGCCGGACTTTTGCCAAGTCCGTTGCGAGATCGTTTTGGGTTTACTGCGCATTTAGATTTTTACGACGAGAGTGAGCTGCAAGAAGTTCTGCGAAGGAGTGCGGCGCTATTGTCATTGGAAATCGATGCGAAGGCGATTGCAGAAATTGCGGGGAGATCTCGCGGCACGCCACGTATTGCAAATCGCCTTTTACGAAGAGTTCGTGACTATGCCCAAGTGCGTGGTTCCGATTCGCTGACTCATCAGGATGCAATGTCTGCTCTTGAAATGTACGAAGTTGATGAAAAAGGATTAGATCGCCTTGATAGAGGAGTCCTCGTAGCGTTAATTGAAAGATTTAACGGGGGGCCAGTTGGGCTTTCGACGTTAGCAATTGCCGTGGGTGAAGAAGTAGAAACTGTCGAATCTGTTGCAGAGCCATTCTTGGTTCGGAATGGATTTATAGCCAGAACGCCGCGTGGTCGCATAGCGACTCCTATGGGATGGGCGCATGTGGGACGAACACCACCGGCAAATGCAGCAACCCTTTTCGACACACCTGCGCCTGACGCCTAGACTCTGCTCTTATGTCCACACCGATAAAAACTGTTAAGAGTTCTGGCCGTCCAGGTCGTTCCCTCGCCGTCCTGGCTGTAATTATTTTGGCCTTACTTGTTACTGCACTTATTCAAGGTGCAACAGCAGTTCGCTTAGGCCTAGATTTGCGCGGCGGAACTAGTGTGACGCTTCAGCCTCGCGCTTCAAATGATTCAAATAAAATTACCTCTGAAGCAATTGATCAGGCAGTTTCAATCATTCGCCAACGCGTTAACTCACTTGGTGTGGCAGAAAGTGAAGTCACAGCTCAGGGAAGTGGTGTAAATCGCCAGATTGTTATTTCGGTACCGGGTGAAAGTGGTCGTCGTGTTGTTGACCTCGTGGGGCAAACGGCAGAACTTCGCTTTCGACAAGTTCTTGCAACTGGACCAGGTGTAGTAAATCCGAGCGACACTTCAACTGCAGCGACTCCAGCTGCTGGCGTTAGCCCAGAAGTAAATTCCAAATTCGCTTCTATCGATTGCACAAATGCAACTAGCCGTGAAGGTACGGGTTCGGATAATCCTGGCGACACTCTTGTAGCTTGTTCGCGCGATGGTGGCACAAAATACATCTTGGCTCCCGCAGAAGTTCTTGGACGAGATATTTCTAAGGCAGCAGCTGGTATTGCTTCTCAATCTGGAAACCAGTGGATAGTTACTCTTGAATTTAACGGAACTGGTACTAAAAACTTCGGAACACTTACTTCTCGCGTAACTTCACTTGGTTCCCCAATGAATCAGGTTGCCATCGTGCTTGATGGTTTAGTTGTTTCCGCTCCGGTCATCAACGAAGCGATTCCATCAGGTAACGCACAAATATCAGGATCATTTTCGGCAACTGAAGCTCAAGACTTAGCGAATGTTTTAAAGTATGGAGCGCTGCCACTTGCATTTGATCGCGGTGAAGTTCAGCAAGTATCACCAACTCTAGGAGCCGATCAATTGAAAGCTGGCCTTCTTGCAGGGTTCTTAGGCCTTGGGCTCGTTCTTATTTACTCACTTCTTTATTACCGAGGACTGGGAATAGTTACTGTTGGTTCGTTGGCTGTCGCTGGTGGACTTATTTACTTACTCTTCCTCGTACTTGGAAAGGCAATCGGATTCACGCTTACTCTTGCGGGAATCGCGGGCGCCATCGTTGCAATCGGTGTAACTGCTGACTCCTTCATCGTCTACTTCGAAAGAATTCGAGACGAGGCTAGAGAAGGTCGATCACTACGATCGGCCGTTGAATCTGGTTGGGTGAAAGCTCGTCACACAATTATCGTTGCCGACTCCGTATCAATCATTGCGGCAATCCTTCTCTATTTCTTCGCAGTAGGTGGAGTACGAGGGTTCGCATTTACTTTGGGGCTGACAACTTTGGTTGACTTACTGGTTGTCTTTATCTTCACTAAACCACTAGTAACAGTTCTCGCAAAACTAAAATTCTATTCATCAGGTCATCCACTATCTGGCTTTTCAGCTAAGAGCATTGGTATGAAACCTCAATCTTCAAGTGTGGAGGCGTAATTCATGTCAAAGTTAACAGGCCTAGGTGGTCGCCTTTATTCGGGAGAAACTTCTGTTGATTTCATCGGAAATAAGCGCCGTTGGTATTCAATCTCTGCAATATTCATTTTGTTATCTATTGGCGCTCTTTCAATTCAAGGATTACATCTAGGAATCGAATTTAAAGGCGGTTCTTCTTACACAGTTACCAAGGCCGGAGCCACAATTGATCAAGCTCGTTCGGCCGTTGCAACAACTGGAATTCCGGGTGAAGTAATTGTCCAGAAAGTCGGCGCAGACAAGGTTCGCGTACAAACTGGAGCGCTTTCTGTCGATCAATCAAAGGCCGTTGAAGCATCTTTGACAAAGGCCTTTAGCGTCAGCGCTGAGTCCATCGATACTCAAATTATTGGCCCTTCATGGGGTAAGGAAATTACAAAGAAGGCAGTTTATGGTCTCATCGCATTCTTATTAGTTGTGATGCTCTTTCTTGCAATGGCTTTCGAACCCAAGATGGCAATCTCTGCAATTATCGCGGTGATGCATGACGTTTTCATTACTGTCGGGATTTACGCACTTGTGGGCTTTGATGTTACTCCTGCAACAGTAATTGGATTTTTGACGATTCTTGGATATTCCCTTTATGACACCGTTGTTGTCTTCGATAAAATTCGTGAAAATACGAAATCGATTGCGGCAACAGGCAAGAGCACATATTCCCAAGCTGCAAACTTGGCAGTAAATCAAACGCTTGTACGTTCGGCAAATACATCACTGATTGCACTTTTGCCGGTTGCATCCATTCTCTTTGTTGGCGCCGGTCTCCTGGGAGCTGGAACTCTGAAAGATCTTTCTCTCGCGTTATTTATTGGGCTTGCCGTTGGTACATATTCATCAATATTTATTGCTCCGCCAATTCTCGCGACACTTCGCGAACGTGAACCAGCAATGCAAGCACTTGCAAAGCGTGTAAATTCTCGTGGGAGCCTGGCTACAGCAGAGCAAACTCTTAGCGCTGGAATCCGTCCATCAGTTGGTCGTGGACCTCGCAATCAACCAAAGCGCAAGGGTCGCAAGTAATTTCTTAGGCATTTGGTGACGCAATGGATACATTGATTGATCCGTTAGTTGCGGAAGTTAGAAGTCATTATCCAACTTTGCAATCAGATGCCATCGAGCGTGCCTATCAGGTTGCGCGTAAAGCGCACGAAGGCCAGAAACGAAAGTCAGGCGAAGATTACATAACGCACCCAGTGGCAGTTTCACTAATCCTTGCCGAGCTTGGTCTTAATGAAGAAACAATCATCGCTTCGTTGCTGCACGACACCGTTGAAGATACGCCATATTCACTCGATCAATTGCGCCTTGATTTTGGATCTGAGATAAGCAACCTCGTTGATGGCGTAACCAAGTTAGACAAGCTCACCTACGGTCCAAGTGCCGAAGCTGAAACGGTTCGCAAAATGGTCGTGGCGATGTCACGAGATATTCGAGTTTTGGTTATCAAACTTGCAGATAGATTACATAACGCGCGTACTTGGAAATTTGTCTCATCAGATTCTGCCACGCGAAAGGCGCGAGAAACCCTAGATATTTATGCCCCTCTTGCGCACCGACTAGGAATGAATGCGATCAAATGGGAGCTAGAAGATCTTGCATTCGAAGTTCTGGAACCCAAGAAATTTGAGGAAATCTCAAGACTTGTTGCAGAACGTTCTCCATCACGAGATGCGCTCACTGCAGAAGTCATCGAGACAGTGCAGACCGATCTAGCAAAGGATTCCATCGAGGCGAGTGTTACAGGCCGCAAGAAGCATTTTTATAGCGTTTATCAAAAGATGGTTGTGCGCGGGCGTGAGTTTAATGACATCTACGATTTGGTTGGAATTAGAGTTTTAGTTAATGATGTTCGCGATTGTTACGCTGTTTTAGGTTCGATTCACGCGCGATGGAGTCCAGTACCTGGGCGATTTAAAGATTACATCGCTATGCCAAAATTCAATTTGTATCAATCACTGCACACAACGGTGATTGGACCAACCGGCAAGGCGATTGAGATTCAGATTCGAACCTTTGACATGCACGCTAGAGCCGAGTTTGGTATCGCTGCTCACTGGAAATATAAGCAGGGAAGTGAAACTGAAACATCATCACCTGAAATGCTCTGGTTACGCCAACTTCATGAATGGCAGAAAGAGACTGAAGATCCTTCTGAGTTCCTGGAAGCGCTTCGTTTTGATCTTGGTAGTCCTGAGGTTTTCGTATTCACACCCAAAGGAAGCGTTATCGCTTTGCCTGGCGGTTCCACTCCGGTTGATTTTGCTTACACAGTTCACACTGATGTCGGTAACCGATGTGCTGGAGCAAAAGTAAATGGGCGCTTGGTTCCATTGGAAACAAAGTTAGTCAACGGTGATGTAGTTGAAGTCGTTACAAATAAGAGCGATTTAGCCAGCCCGAGTCGTGATTGGCTAAATTTTGTTAAGTCACCTCGAGCACGGTCCAAAATAAAAGCATGGTTTAGTAAGGAACGTCGCGAAGAAGCAATCGATGCAGGTCGTGAATCGATTGCAAGACAAATGCGCAAAGCAGGTTTACCTCTCCAAAAAATCTTTGCTGGGCAATCCCTTTTAGAGCTTGCTCACGATATGCGTTACTCAGATATTTCGGCCCTCTATAGCGCGGTTGGCGATGGTCATGTTTCAGCTGCGTCGGTTATTGAAAAACTTGTAGCCGCAATCGGATCTGAAGATTCGCACCCAGAACCAACTTTGGAAGTCATTCCGACGGGAGCACCAACAGCAAAGCGTTCTAGCAACGCAATTGAGGTAGAGGGCGTCGCCGATGTTTTAGTAAAACTTGCTCGCTGCTGCACGCCCGTACCAGGCGATGAAATCATGGGTTTTGTAACTCGGGGATCGGGTATTTCGGTACACAGAGAAGATTGCATTAATGCTGGAGATCTTCATAAATTTCAGAGCGATCGAGTTGTAAAAGTTAAATGGCTTGCTGGTGCAATTTCGACCTTCCTAGTAAATATTCAAGTAGAGGCTCTAGACAGATCTAGGCTTCTTGCTGACGTTACCCGCACTCTTTCAGAGCAACATGTAAATATTCTTAGCGCCGCCGTTAGCACTTCAAAAGATCGCACCGCGATTTCTAAATTCACATTTGAAATGGCAGATGCCACTCATCTAGATTCTGTCTTAGCAGCGGTACGCCAGATTGAAGGCGTCTACGACGTTTATAGGTTGTAGATTTTTAGGAAAATTCGGCAAGAGACTTTTCAGCCTCAAGAAGCCAGACCTTGCGAGCGGCGGCAGATTCCAAAGCCTCTGTAGCTTTCTTTGAATTTCCTGCAGCTTGCGCTTTCGCAGCAACCTTTTCGTAGTTCAAAATTGCATCATTGAGTTGTTTAACGACATCAGCTGCTCTTGCCTTAGCCGCTGGATCGCTCTTACGCCATATATCAGCCTCTGCGCTCTTGATAGCTTCCTCAACCTTTGCAACTCGAGCATCGAGAGCGGCGCGTTTGTCGCGATTTGTAATGCCAATCTTTGTCCATTGGTTCATTAATTCGCGGAAAGTTGCCTTTGCAATTTTCACATCTGTAAATGGAATAACAGCCTCAATTTGCGTAATGAGAGCCTCGCGCTTTTCAAGATTTGCAGACATAGACACTTCCCGTTTTTCTAAATCTGCATTTTTTGCAGCGAAGAAAGTGTCCTGAGCAGTTTTGAAACGGTTCCAAAGTTTTGCGTCATCACTTGGCTTTCCGCGTCCAGCGGCTTTCCAGGAATCCATCAGAGCTTTAAAGCGACGAGCCGTAGGTACCCACTCAGTTGAAGTCGCAAGCCTTTCTGCTTCTTCAATGATCGCCTTCTTTGCCGAGCTGACCTGAGATGAAGTGGCTTCAAGGTTTGCAAAATGAGTGCGACGTCGTTTATCAAATTTATTTCGTGAGGCAGAAAAACGCTTCCAGAAATCGCCGTCAGTTTTTTTATCAAGCCTTGGTGCTGATTTCCATTCATCTAAAAGTGCCTTAAGGCGCTCTCCAGTAGCCTTCCAATTTTCTGAAAACGCAAGTGACTCGGCTTCAACAACAATCTTCTCTTTTTCTACAATAATCTGCTCACGACGTGCAGCTTTAGCCGCCGCTTCTGAAGCTTTCTTTGCTTCAAAAGCTTCGCGATGGCCTTCGATGAGAGGTTCGATCTGTTCAACTGATGCTGCTAGAGCCACAAGATCGCCAACTCCATTTAATTCTTTGACTTGCTGGCGTAATTTACGGACAGATTCATAGGCATCATCAGGAACCATTGCTGCGCTAGAAACTCGCGCAGCGGTAAGGGCAACTTCAGAAGCTAGAGCTTCGAATTTTCTTACAAAGTATGCAAGTGCTTCTTCATTACTTTTACCCGGATATGAACCGACGGCCTTATCGCCTTCTGGTGTGATTACATAAACAGTTCCATCTTCGCCAACACGACCAAATTTTGCAGGATCTCCGATGAGTGCGCTAGCTGCACTCGGTGAAACGGGCTTTGCTACTACTCCTGGATTGATGCTCTCGGTCATGTTGTTTCCTTTCAGCGCGTTAGCTTCTTTAAAAGCCTTCGTTAATGGGTGTCTTGTAAAGCTCGTTCTAAGAGGTAAAAGGTACCCTGTCCTTCGATGTAAATCCACGCACAATTATTGAAGCTAATCTCCCGGGAGGCCAGATGATTGTTGAGTCCTTTCCGGCGCCTATGTATGCGACCAATTGCTGGATTATTGCAACGGGCGTAGGTCAAGAGTGCATCATCGTAGATCCCGGTATGCCAGATATTTCCCATGACATCGAACTGATCATTTCTGAAAAGAAGTTGAAACCCGTTGCCTCACTATTAACGCATGGACATTTAGACCACACTTTTTCTATAAAACCATTGGCCGATGGTTATGGAATTTCGGCCTACATTCATATTGAGGATAGAAGAGCCATTTCTAACCCTTCGATATTGCATGGAACGCAATTTATTTCTGATTTTGTTGCCGAAAAAGAATTCCTAGAGCCAATAAGCGTCGTGGAATTGCGAAATGGTGATGTTCTTGATTTTGTTGGATTACGGATTAAGGCTATTCATGCACCAGGACATACTCCCGGCTCAGTGATATTTGTGATTAATGATGAGTTACTTATTAGCGGAGATGTTCTTTTTGCAGGGTCGATTGGCAGGACGGATACCCCTCTAGGTTCTATGGAGGCGATGCAAAAGACGCTCAAAACAAAAGTTCTCCCGCTAGATGATTCACTTCGCGTACTTCCAGGACATGGGCCAGAGACTTCCATCAAATTCGAGCGCGCAAACAACCCTTATCTGAAAGAATTGCGCTCATGAAGTACGAAAAAATTCAGGCACCAAAAGGGGTAAGTGAATACGTACCTCCTGAGTCGGCTGCCTTTGAATGGGTTCGTGAAAATCTCATTACGCCAGCAAAACTTGCTGGTTATCAACTTATGGAACTTCCGGTATTTGAAGATACTGCGCTTTTTTCAAGAGGCGTGGGTGAGTCAACGGATGTTGTTTCAAAAGAGATGTACACCTTTGAAGATAGAGGTGGTCGTTCCATCACTCTTCGCCCTGAAGGAACTGCCGGCGTAATGCGTGCAGTAATTGAAAACGGTTTAGACCGCGGTCAACTTCCTGTAAGAGCTTGGTATTCAGGAGCATTTTTTCGTGCAGAACGTCCGCAAGCTGGGCGCTACCGACAATTCTATCAAGTTGGAGTCGAAGCGATTGGATTGGATGATCCTGCAATTGACGCCGAAGTAATCTCAATTGCAGATCAAGGTTTTAAGAATTTAGGCCTAAAGAATTATCGATTGGAGATTACATCACTTGGCGACGCCGAATCCCGTGCTGCTCATCGCGTAGATTTACAAAAATATATTTCGAAACTCTCTCTTGATGAAGCTACGGCGGCGCGAGCACAGATAAATCCTTTACGCCTCTTTGACGACAAGCGCGATGAAATAAAAAAGTCAATGAAGAATGCTCCGCTACTCATGGATTATTTGAATGAAAAATCTAAATCTCATTTTGCACAGGTTCAGAGTTACCTTGACCAATTAGGCATTTCCTATGTCATAAATCCGCGAATGGTGCGAGGTCTTGATTATTACACTGGAACAACTTTTGAATTCATTCATGAAGATCTTGGCGCCCAATCTGGAATCGGTGGTGGTGGACGCTATGACGGACTTATGGAGATATTGGGTGGACAATCTCTATCTGGAATTGGATTCGGACTTGGAGTCGATCGTGCACTTCTTGCGGCTCGCGCCGAGGGAGTATTGAAGGACGATCAATTCTCATCCGATTTATTCATAATTCCTTTGGGTGAGCAAGCCAAAGCGATTGCGCTCTCACTTGCTGCGCAGATTCGCCAAAATGGGGTTCGCACTGAGATTGCACTCGGGGATCGCGCTCTCAAAGGTGCCATGAAAGCTGCAGATAAAAGTGGTTCTCGGTATGTAATCGTTTTGGGAGAGAGTGAAATCGCCGCTGGAAACGTGGAAATCAAACGCATGTCAGATGGTTCATCAACCTCGGTTAAGATTGCGCAATTGCAATCTGTAACTTTTACTGACTGACTATTTATTTAAAGGTGGCGGCTGGATGTTAAGAACTCACGACGCGGGAGAAATTCGCGCAAGCCATGCTGGCAAAACCGTAACGCTTGCTGGTTGGGTTGCCCGTCGTCGCGATCATGGAGGTGTTGCATTTATCGATTTACGTGATGCGACAGGTTCAGTACAGGTGGTTATCAGGGATGAAGCGATGGCTGCAAAATTGCGGGCTGAATATTGTTTAAAGATTGTCGGCGAAGTTGTAAAACGCCCAGATGGCAATGAAAATCCCGCACTTCCCACAGGCGAAATTGAAATCATGGGTGATGATGTAACTATTCTCAGTGAAGCAGCACCGCTTCCGTTTCCTGTCGATTCCGGATCGGAAGCTGACATTTCTGAAGAGGTAAGACTTAAGTATCGTTATCTTGATTTGCGTCGTGAAAAGCCCGCACACAACCTTCGTTTGCGCTCAAAAGTGACATCAACGATTCGTCGAGTGATGGAAGATTTAGATTTTCTTGAGATTGAGACGCCATACTTAACCAGATCGACTCCCGAAGGCGCGCGTGACTTCTTAGTTCCAGTGCGCTTACAACCTGGAAGTTGGTACGCGCTTCCACAGTCGCCACAGCTCTTCAAGCAACTTCTGATGGTTGCCGGAATGGAGCGTTACTACCAAATAGCGCGTTGCTTTAGAGATGAAGATTTTCGTGCAGATCGTCAGCCAGAATTCACTCAACTTGATATTGAAATGTCATTCATTGATCAAGCCGATATTTTGGCAGTAGCCGAAAAACTCTTAGTTCGTGTTTGGAAAGAAGCTGTTGGTTACGATATTCCAACTCCAATTGCTCATATGACTTATCGCGATGCCATGGATCGATTCGGATCTGACAAGCCAGATCTTCGATTCGACCACGAGTTAATCGAATTGACTGATTTCTTTAAAGAGACTCCCTTCAGAGTTTTCCAAGCACCATATGTTGGTGCAGTGTCGATGCCAGGCGGAGCTAACTCTGCTCGACGCGAACTAGATGCTTGGCAGGATTGGGCTAAGGCACGAGGCGCAAAGGGACTTGCTTATATTTTGGTTAACGATGACGGAACTTTGGGTGGCCCTGTCGCAAAAAATATTTCGGAAGCCGAGCAAGCAGGAATTGTTGCTGCAGCCGGTGCTAAGCCAGGAGACGCACTTTTCTTTGCTGCTGGAGAACGAGCAGGTTCGCAAGCACTTCTCGGTGCCGTGCGTTTAGAAATAGGAAAACGATGCAATCTGATCGAACCAGGAAGATGGGAATTTGTTTGGGTTGTTGACGCACCAATGTTTGAGCCAACGGATAATGGTGGTTGGACAGCGGTGCATCATCCATTTACGGGACCTAAACCTGAATATGCCAATACCTTTAAATCTAATCCTGCAGAAGCTTTGGCTTATGCATATGACATAGTTTTGAATGGAACCGAACTTGGCGGAGGTTCGATTCGTATTCACGATCGCCAGATTCAAAAAGATGTGTTCACGGTTATCGGATTATCCGATGAAGAAGCAACTAGCAAATTTGGATTCCTTCTCGAGGCTTTTAATTATGGTCCGCCACCACACGGAGGTATTGCGCTCGGCCTAGATAGAGTATGTGCACTTTTGACAGATAGCGATTCAATTCGTGAAGTAATTGCTTTCCCAAAGACTGCAAGTGGTGGCGACCCACTTACTGGCGCTCCAACTCCAATTACTCCAGCACAGCGTAAAGAGAGCGGTATTGATTGGGTTCCAAAAGCCCCGTAAGTAATCGCGTCTCGGGTAGGCTTACTTAGAGATAGACGCACTTGTTAACAGAAAGGGGAATTCATATGGGTCCTGGCGGTATTGCAACCATCATCGCGGCTTCCTCCCTTTTCGTTATAGCAGTAGCTATTTCATTTGCAGTCATTCGTATTGGCCGCCTCATTGACGAGGCGAAGGTTTCTTTAAAAGCAATTACAGATGAGACGGCACCTTTGATTCATGAATCAACTAGAACTGTAGGTCTGGTCAACGCTCCTCTTGAGAGCATTGCGAAGATAACTAAGAACGTCGAAGATGTAACAACGAAAGTTTCCGGTGCTACTTCTTCTTTCGTTGACAAAGGGGGACCAGCGGTAAAAATAGCTGGTGCTCTGTTGAGTGCGGCATCGATTTCGCGCTCAAAAAAGAAGAAGAAGGCTGAGTGATTCTTAGAAGTGGAATCGGCAGAGATACGTTCGCGCTGGCTGCGCTTCTTCGAGAAAGATAATCATCAAGGGCTAACGCACACTGTTGTCCCATCGGCATCGTTAATTGCTGACGATCCAAACCTTCTACTTGTCAATGCAGGAATGGTTCCCTTTAAACCATTTTTTCTGGGTGAAGTAACTCCGCCATATAAGCGTGCAACTTCTGTTCAAAAATGCGTGCGAACACTCGACATTGATGAGGTTGGTAAAACAACCCGGCACGCTTCATTTTTTCAAATGTGTGGCAACTTTTCCTTTGGTGATTATTTTAAAGAAGGAGCGATTGCACTTGCATGGGAATTATTAACTCGTCCAATTAGTGATGGGGGATATGGCTTTCCAGAAGAGCGTCTATGGGTAACAGTGTATTTGGACGACGACGAAGCGGCTGATATCTGGCATAAGAAAATTGGAATTCCGAAAGAACGAATTCAACGTCGCGATATGGCGGATAATTTTTGGTCGATGGGAGTACCAGGACCGTGTGGTCCTTGTTCTGAAATTTATTACGATCGTGGCCCCGAATATGGAAAAGAGGGCGGACCGATAGCTGATGAAAATCGATATCTAGAAGTTTGGAATTTGGTTTTCATGCAGAATGAACGCGGAGCCGGCGGAGGAAAAGATGACTATCCGATTCTTGGTGAATTGCCGGCTAAAAGTATTGATACAGGTTTAGGACTAGAACGTACTGCAGCGTTATTGCAAGGTGTTGAAAATATTTATGAGATAGACACAACGATGCAAATTTTAAAGAGAGCAACCGAGCTATCAGGTGTTACATACGGAAAAAACGAAAAATCGGATGTGGCACTTCGTGTAGTTGCCGATCATGCTCGCACAGCAGCGATGCTTATCGGTGATGGCGTGACGCCTGGTAATGAAGGCCGTGGATATGTTCTTCGCAGAATGATGCGTCGAACAATTAGAAATATGCGCCTTCTAGGTACGGATGATCCCATCATGTCAGAGCTCACAGTTGCCGCTATCGGCGCGATGGGCCCGCAGTATCCAGAACTAATAAGTGGCTCGAAGAGAATTCTGGCAGTTTCGGTGAGCGAAGAGGAATCATTCCTGCAAACGTTAAAGAGCGGAACTCAAATTTTTGATTTAGCCGCCTTAAATCTCAAAGAGAAAAAAGCGAACGTATTAGCGGGGGAAGAGGTCTTTAAACTTCATGACACATACGGATTTCCTTTTGATTTAACGCTCGAGATGGCTCGTGAAGAAGGTCTCGAAGTTGATGAGGCCGGTTTTACGAGGTTAATGAAGGAACAAAAAGACCGCGCAAAGGCTGATGCTAAGTCAAAGAAGAGCGGTCATACAGATGTAAGTGAATATAAGAAAATTGCCGATGCTAAAGGTGTCACGCAATTTATCGGATACACACTTGCTGAAAGTGACGCAAAAATCACTGGTCTTTTAGTTGATGGAATTGGCCAGAAATCGGCAAAGGCCGGCGACGAAGTAGAAGTAACTCTTGATCGCACGCCATTTTATGCAGAAGGTGGCGGACAATTAGCAGACGGTGGTCACATCACTCTTTCAAACGGAGCCGTTGTTGAGATCGATGATGTTCAGGCTCCCGTAAATGGTCTTTCCGTACATAGAGGTCGTGTAATTTCCGGTGAAATCGAAGTTGGCGCAGACGCACATGCTGTCATTGATAAGGAGCGTCGCGATGCAATCTCGCGTGCGCATACTGCAACTCACATGGTTCATAAAGCATTTCGTGAAGTCCTTGGTGAAACCGCAACACAGGCAGGATCAGAAAACTCTCCTGGTCGCTTCCGTTTCGACTTTCCTGCTACAGGCGCACTCTCGGAAGGCGTATTAGATGAAGTGGAATCACGTGTTAATACATTACTTCTCGATAATTTAGATGTCACAGCCGAAGTTATGTCCCAAGATGCGGCTAAAAAGCTCGGTGCGATGGCGCTCTTCGGTGAGAAATATGGAGAGAAAGTTCGCGTCGTAAGCGTGGGAGATTGGGCTCGCGAACTTTGCGGTGGAACGCACGTTACTCGCTCTGGTCAGCTTGGTGTTGTTAAGATGCTTAGTGAATCATCAATCGGAGCAGGCGTTCGACGCGTTGAAGCACTTGTTGGAGTGGACGCTTATAAATTCCTGGCGCGCGAGCACATTCTTCTTAATTCACTTACTGAATTAATTAAGGGGGCACGAGTCGAGGAGCTCCCGGAACGAATCTCAGGACTTATAAATAAAATTAAAGATATTGAGAAAGAACTCGGAGCGCTGCGTTCATCGCAAGCACTTGCAGGCGCCTCTGCGTTATTGGAAAACGCAAAGAAAATTGGGCAGACAACAATCATTGCAGCGCAACTTGTAAATGGAATCGGTGGCGATGATCTTCGAAAGATCGCTCTTGATTTGCGTAGCCGAAATGAGAATTCAATAGTGGCTCTAATTTCAAACGTTGATGGCAAACCTGTACTCGTGTGTGCAGTGAGTGAAGCTGCCAGGGCATCTGGTTTTAAAGCTGGGGCACTTGTAAAAGTTGGCTCCACTGTCTTAGGCGGTGGCGGTGGCGGTAAAGATGATTTTGCTCAAGGCGGAGGCGTCGATTCTGCAAAGATTTCAGAAGCGCTCCTTGCCATTGAAAACACGCTGTTAGGTAGATAGTTATATGGCTCGAATTGGCCGCCGATTAGCCTTCGATTACGGGGATGTGCGAATAGGCGTAGCAATTTGCGATCCTGATGGAATTCTTTCAACTCCGCTAACGGTCTTATCTACCAAAGATCCAAATCTACTCAAGCTCGTTCAAGGGCTCATAGAAGAATATGAACCTGTGAAGTTTTACATTGGGCTTCC
>WLNK01000090.1 GCA_009699795.1 Actinomycetota bacterium
CGCCCCTGAATACGATTTCCGAAAGCATCTGCCATCAACATGTATGGATCACATGCTTCAAATTTCTCGATGCGCTCTTGCCCGCCCACAACAACTTTGAGTTCGCTGGCTTTGTTATGAGAATTAAATGCATCATTGCCAATAAGGCTGGCGCTGCCCTTATCTCCCACAACATCTAAGTAGAGAGTGCTGGGTGTATTCATCGAAGTAAGTGCTTCTGCCTTTGCCCCGCCAATGTTAAATGTTGTTGTGACGGTTTCATCAGAACCTTGTGGGTGCCATTTCACCTTTGTTGCAACATCGGTAATGGGTTCAAAATCCATAATCCAAAGAGGCGCTGCAATGGAATATGGGCCGAGGTCATAAACTCCGCCGCCACCGAGTTCGTAGATTGCGCGAATATTTGTTGGATCTAGTCCGTCGTATGTAAATGCAGAACGAATCGACTGAACTTTTCCTATTTCACCTGAATCAATAATTTCCTTGAGTCGAATCGTGCGTGGATGCCAACGGTTCCAAGATGCTTCCATGAATAACATGCCTGTTTCTTTAGCAACAGCAATTGCGCTCTTAACTTCTTCGACGTTCATACCCAAAGGTTTTTCGGTCAGAACATGCTTACCGGCACGCATCGCCTTGATTGACCACTCAATGTGAAGTGAATTTGGAAGTGAAATATAGATTGCATCGACTTTTGGATCTGCAAGGAGTTCGTTGTAATCGGTGTAGACAAGACCAGATGGTGAAAGCTTGAGCCCGCGCTCTCTATCTCTTGAACCGACTGCATAAATTTCGCCAACTTTGGAATTGAGTAGCGCTGGATAAAGCGCCTTTGTTGCAATATATCCGGCGCCGATAAATCCCCAGCGAACTTTTTCGCTCATTATTTGCTCACAGATGCAACGCCAAGAGCAGCGGATTCGTTGGCAATCAGCGCGTCCTCGGCTGTTGCAAAGTCAGGATTAACAACGCCAGTTTTAATTTCTTGCGCCCAAGCTTGAAGTTCGGCGATGTATGAAGGTTCAAACTTTTTCATCCAGTTGGTGTCCATCTTGCCACCCTTATTTACACCAGCTTCAAAGTTGGCAGAAATTGCAACATCACCGTGGATACCAATGCGAAGTGAGCCGTTCTCGCAAACGACTTCTACTTGCGTGTCATACCCGTACTGACCAAATGCAAAGACATCTTCTACGAGAGTCACGCCATTTTTTAGCTTTCCGATGATGATTAGTGGATCTGCAAGGCCTTCTGGTGAATCTCCAGAACGGTTTGGGTAAATTCCCTGAACAGATTCCCACTCTGATTTAAATAACCAGCGATAGATATCGAAATCGTGAATCGCGATATTTGTAAATAGACCACTGGATGTGATGTTTCCTGAATCTGTGTTGCGGCAAATAGCGCGAACAAACAAAGGTGCGCCATATTCACCAGTTGCGATAAGGCGACGCACTTCACGATAGCCAGGATCAAAACGACGCATGAAGCCAAAGTTGATCATTTTCTTGCCAACTTTTTTCTCATAATCACCAATTTCTTTGGCAATTGCGCGAGCATCTTCAAGAGTCGTTGCAATCGGCTTTTCGCAGAGTATGTGCTTGCCTGATTTAATTCCAAGGCGAAGGTGTGCAACGTGTAGCGGGTCAGGCGAAACGATGATGACTGCGTCAACGTTTGGGTCATTCATAAGCTTTTCTGGATCATCGGTTTGTAGCTCTACTGTTCCAAGTTCTGCGGCTAAGTCGGCTACACGCTTTGCATCAATATCTGCCAGTGCAACAACTTTTGCATCCGGCACATGCGCCTTAATAAAGCGAGCATGGCCCGCGCCCATGATTCCTGTTCCGATAATTCCGACTTTAATCATGCTTCAAATCCTAAGTGATAACCTCAGCCATTACAGCAAGGGACGGTAGCTCAGTTGGTTAGAGCCCCGAACTCATAATTCGGTCGTCGTCGGTTCAAGTCCGACCCGTCCCACCCTTCTAAAGATTGTCAGTATCGAAAGGTCAAAATGCCAAGTAAAAAATGGACCGCACGTGATGCAAAGAGATGCATCATCGTTCCGAGCGATCTAGATCATAAATATTCACGCGGAGTTCTAGGGGTCATCACCGGATCTGCGCAATTTCCCGGAGCTGCCGTTCTTTCAACATCAGCCGCAAGTGCAACCGGGCTCGGAATGGTTCGCTTTCATAGTTCTTCTGGTCTTGCCCACCTTGTACTTCACTGCGCACCTGAAGTAGTTGTACAACCAGGTCCTGTTACCGCGTGGCTTGCTGGATCTGGTATTTCAGAGAAAAAATATAGTGACTTCACTACGTGGCTTCGCCATCGTTGGTTTGCACTTATTTCAAAACAGAGTGTTCCAACAGTATTAGATGCCGGAGCGCTTTCACTTGCAGGAAAAATTCATCAGCCGACACTTATTACTCCACATGCTGGCGAACTTTCAAAACTTTTTAAATCTCGTGGAACAATGGTCGGCGCGGAACAAATCGAAGCAGATCCTTCTAAATGGGCGATAAAAGCTTCCAAAGATTTTGGCGTTGTGGTTTTACTCAAAGGTGCTTACACGGTTGTTGCGGATGGATTAAAAATTATCGAGTTGCCAAAAGCTACTCCTTGGCTTGCAACGGCTGGTAGCGGCGATGTTTTGGCCGGAATAATCGGTGCACTCGTTGCAACAAATTACATCGAAATTTTGAATGACAGCCATCGCTTAGCTGAAGTTGCAGCTACTGGTGCTTTCATTCATAACCAAGCAGCGGTAGCGGCGTCCAAGGGCGGACCGATCAACGCACCTGCAATTGTTGCTGCAATCCCTGGAGTTATTGCTAAATTGCTCTAGCTTATTTGTGAATAGATTTTTCGTAAGCATCGTCGATTATTTTTGCAATCATCAAAATATCTGACTGGCTGACCGGCATTTCACCTTTTCCTTCGATGCACGCCTTTACCTGAAAGTAGAAGTCAACATAATTTCCTGGTACTGATTCATATTCAGTAACTTCAGCACCGCGATGTAGATATGCCTTACTGCGTGTGTCGACTTCCCATTTGCCATTGACTGGGCGAACGCCTTGCTTGATAAAACCTTCTTGTGGATCTAAATCTTGAATGATTAATGAACCTTTATCGCCCGTTACGCGAATACGTGGGCCAGGTGCGCCCATCGCTTCACATGCCGATAGATATGAATCAACCCCACTTGCGTGCTGCACCATCAATACAGAGTCATCATCGGAGTAAGCACGGATGGACTGAACTGCAGAAAACTTTAACTCGGCTGGGCCGAAGAGTTCAGTTACTGCAGAGAGAAGGTGGGGTTGAAGATCTAATAACTTTCCGCCACCTTGCTCTTTTTTCAACGATTCGCGCCAAGCATCGGGGGAAGTAACAGGTGCCCATCGCTCGAATCGACCTTCTAGACGAAAAACTTTTCCAAGTGATCCATCGGTCATAGCCTTCTTTATTGTCAAAGTGTCGCTATCGAATCGTCGATTAAAGAAAACCGTGATGGGAGTCTTCTCCTCATTGGC
>WLNK01000091.1 GCA_009699795.1 Actinomycetota bacterium
ATACCAAAAACAGGAATGCCAAGGCCGAGAATGGCTGCATCAAATTTCGGTGCGTTTTCTGCATAAACGCTTGATGGACCACCAGAAAGAATAATTGCTTGAGGATTTTTAGAACTTACTTCTGCTGCAGAAATATGTGATGGAACTATTTCTGAATAGACGCGAGCTTCGCGAACTCTGCGGGCAATGAGCTGTGCGTATTGAGCACCAAAATCAACAACCAATACACCGCTTCGAGAATTTTGCATCTACGACCCGTGAATGAGTACTTCTACGCGTTGGAATTCCTTAACATCTGCATATCCGCACGTCGCCATTGCGCGACGTAATGCACCAAATAAATTCATAGATCCATCAGAAGCGTGCGATGGTCCGAGCAATATTTCTTCGAGCGATCCAACTGTGCCAACGTTTACGCGCTCACCGCGTGGTAACTCCTGGTGATGAGCTTCAGATCCCCAGTGCCAACCAAGACCTGGCGCCTCTACTGCTTTAGCAAGTGGAGAGCCCATCATTACCGCGTCTGCGCCCATTGCAATGGCCTTTGCGATATCACCACTTCTACCAACTGAACCATCTGCAATGACATGTACATAGCGTCCGCCAGATTCATCAAGGTATTCACGGCGTGCAGATGCAACTTCTGCAACAGCAGATGCCATCGGAACTTCAATTCCTAAAACTTTACGGGTCGTATGCGCCGCTCCTCCACCAAAACCAACAAGAACTCCTGCAGCACCTGCGCGCATTAAGTGCAGCGCACCTGTTGCTGTTGCTACGCCGCCAACAATGACAGGGACGTCAAGTTCGTAGATAAATTTCTTAAGGTTAAGTGATTCATTTTCTTCGCCCACATGTTCTGCTGAAACGGTTGTTCCGCGAATGACGAAAATATCCACGCCAGCATCAATTACAGCCTTATGTAAATCAGCTGTTCGAGCGGGCGAAAGTGAAGCCGCAACAGTCACACCAGCATCGCGAATTGTTTTGATCCGCTCCTTGATTAACTCTGGGCGTATTGGTGCGTTATAAATTTCTTGCATACGGCGCGTTGCATGCTTATCTGGCATTGATGCGATTTCACCAAGTGGAATGCGTGGATCGTCATAACGAGTCCAGAGTCCCTCAAGGTTTAAAACACCAAGTCCGCCGAGCTTTCCAATTGCAATTGCTGTCTCTGGCGAAACAACAGAGTCCATTGGCGCTGCAAGCATTGGTAGATCAAATTTATATGCATCAATTTGCCATGCGGTTGAGACCATTTCGGGATCACGAGTGCGTCGGCTAGGAACAATGGCAATGTCATCAAAAGAATATGCCTGACGTGCGCGCTTTCCTGGTGCAATCTCAATATCCATCGCAGTCTCCTAATTCTTTCTCGCATAGTTTGGGGCATCAGCAACATCTAATACATCGTGCGGATGGCTCTCTTGTAATCCTGCTGCTGTAATTTGAATCAAGCGACCTTCACGACGAAGTGTTTCGATATCTGGCGCTCCTGCATAACCCATTCCACTGCGAAGCCCGCCGACGAGTTGATGAACAACGGATGAAACTGGGCCGCGGTAAGCAACTTTTCCTTCAATTCCTTCTGGAACAAGTTTGTCTTCTGAAAGTACATCGTCTTGCATGTATCGATCTTTTGAATATGACTTTTGCTCACCGCGTGATTGCATCGCACCAAGTGAACCCATACCGCGATAAGCCTTGTATTTGCGACCATCGATTTCGACTAATTCGCCAGGTGATTCTTCGCAACCGGCAAGAAGTGATCCAAGCATTACCGAATTCGCACCAGCAACAATTGCTTTAACAATGTCACCTGAATATTGAAGTCCGCCATCTGCGATGAGTGGGATTCCTGCCTTATTGCAAGCCTTGCTTGCTTCCATAATCGCTGTAACTTGCGGAACGCCCACACCTGCAACAACACGAGTTGTGCAAATAGATCCAGGTCCAACTCCAACTTTTACAGCATCTGCACCTGCGTTAATGAGAGCTTGTGCGCCGGCGCGAGTTGCAACGTTTCCACCAATAATTTCAGTTGTTGGTGAAAACTTCTTAATTCTTGCAATTGCATCTAGAACTGCGCGGTGGTGACCATGGGCTGTATCAACTACTACAACATCAATGCCAGCCTCAATAAGAGCTTGTGCGCGCGCAAATCCATCTTCGCCAACACCAACTGCGGCGCCAGCTAAACCTGCAGCTTTAACTAGTTTTGCATGTTTGACTTGTTCTTCGATAGAAAGATTGCGGTGCAAGATTCCGATTCCGCCAGCTTTTGCCATAGCGATAGCCATCGAAGATTCGGTGACGGTATCCATCGCAGATGAAACAACTGGAACTGCAAGTGAAATGTTTCTTGTCAGCCAAGTTGAGGTATTTACTTCACTCGGTACTACTTCCGAAGCATCAGGAAGTAGGAGTACATCATCGTAAGTCAGGCCGAGCATTGCGACTTTCTCGTAATCGCTGCTCATGAGCCCTCCATCTTTCCTCGCGAGGGCACAGTCTATAGGCTCAATTAAGCCCCGATTGCCCGCGAAATTTCTTCACAAGCAACAGTTAAATCATCGGCAAAGGCAACGCTTTCGCAAGACTTACGGTCCCAACCTGGACCACCCAAAATTATTCGTGGGGCAGGGCGAATGGCGGGAATTTCTTTAAAGAATTTGGGATCTCCATTTTTCGTCAGCTGTGCCCACAAGAAAATAGCAGGGGGCGCGGAGCGAGTAACCATTCCGCACAACGCATCAAGCGGAGTTCGAGGTCCTAAGAAATTTGTCTCGATTGAACGTTCGGCCAGTGCGGCAGCAAGTGCATGAATGGGAAGTGAGTGCATCTCTTCTCCGACGGAGGCAAGTAATACAGGCCGCAAATTTATTGGCTTCTTGATAACTCCTATTTCTTCACGTAATACTCGCTTGATAATTTCCGTCAACATATGTTCGACTTCAATTCCGGTTCCGGACTCTTCCCATGCAAGTCCCACTGAAACCAAAACTGGAACGATTACATCCTGCCAAGCAGATATAACGCCGTTCTCGGCTATCTCTTTGCGGAGTAGATTTTCTATGAGCTCTCGATCTAATGAATCTGCGGCTCTGTACACCGCATCAATTACTTCGTCGCAATTGCGGCAGTTTGCGATGATCTTTTCGATATTGACTTTACCTTTGTGGTTCTTAGCTTGCTCGGCCGCCTCTGCCGCAGTCATACCTGCGGAAATTAATCGACGCATTACCGTCAGCTTTGCTAAATCTTCAGGGCGATATCGGCGATGCTCTCCAGCCTCATGGGCCGTTGGTCCAATCCCATAGCGCCTAGCCCAGGTGCGAAGGGTCGCTGGGGCTACGCCAATATGACGGGCCACGGCGGCAACGGTTAATAGCTCTTCCACGGCTCTATCGTGGCGTGAAGTGGCGAAAGTCTCCACTCCAAATGAGGCTCTGAAGAGGGTTTGAAGCGATAGATACTTGAACAACCTATGAAACGGTTGTAGCCTGTAGCCACTTA
>WLNK01000092.1 GCA_009699795.1 Actinomycetota bacterium
CCGGAAGAGCGGTGCCGAACTTAAATGAAAAACCACTTGCAACGCGCAAGTGTGTGAACTCTTTACCGGCCACGAGATGTAGGGCGGATTTGCCAAGAGTTTGTTGCTAAATCAAACTCAATTTCAAATGTGTTTACTGTTCCGATTGGGGCCGCTTCAACTTTCCAATACAACTTTTCACCGAGCGCTGGCACCTGTTGGTTCTCTCCAATGTGCTTCCACCACTCAGCGGTCTCTTTCCATTTTGAAAGCAGCGCATGGATATGAAATGCACGACCCTTATAAAAGAATTCGACGGGAATTCCTTCATGGGCAACGACCTCGTCGGCCCCGGTGAGGGGTACGAGCTCCTGATCTGAGTATTCGAACATATGTTCGAAAGATAGTCACAGCCCCTGACAGAAGGCAACCCTGGGCGTGAAAGAGGTGCTAGAAGAGCGTCTCAGGCTCTCCGAGCTCCACCCCAGCGATGAGTTCGGGCCCCACATTCCTGGCGTTATTAACCGCCGAAGAGACCGGGCGAAATACAAGTCCCGCATCTGGCTTTGGCGTTTCAAGCAGGGCCAAATATTCCTGGACTTCACTTTCGTTAAGCGAATCAGTTGAGAGCCATGTTGCCCAGCGATCTTTGGGTAATAAAACTGGCATGCGATGGTGAATCGGTGCAATTACTCCAACAGATTCGCGAGTAATAATCGCTGCACTTGTCAGTGGATTTCTCGTAACTGGATTGATCCACTCTTCGTATATTCCAGCCATCGCCAGTAGCGAGTTATCTTCATTGTAAATATAGAAAGGTTGCTTTGGTTTGTATTGACCAAGCTCTGTAGCCCATTCGAAATATCCAGTGGCTGGAATTATGCAACGGCGCTTTCGAAAGGCAGATCTAAAGCTAGGTTTATCTGAAATTGATTCAACGCGAGCATTGATTGCATTCGATGCACGAGAAGTATCCTCACTCCAGCTTGGAACAAGTCCCCACAATACTTTGGACACTTCTCTCTTTTCGCCAGAGGGATTAGTGCCGTTAACGATTAAAATTGGCTGTGTCGGCGAAATATTCCATTGGGCAGGAATAAAAGCATCTGGCTTATTTTCTGCATCAAATTGCAGCGCTATATCTTCAGCAGATGCCGACAAGGCATAGCGGCCACACATAGAGAATTTAGCGGCTGGCTTTAGAGCGGAAAATATCTAGCGCTGAATAAACAAGTCCGAGTAGGGCGCCAAAGATAATGATTGCAATGATGGTTATGAAGAACCACATATAACCGATATCAGTTACATCGAGTACGCCGTATGGATACTGCTTGCTCACGATGCCGCGAACAAGAGTGAGGCCAACCCAAATAATCGGAATAATAAATAGTGATGGAATCACTTTCACTTTCATAAATCCACGTGGGCCAAAAGCAAGCCATACAGCTACACCAATTACCGGTACGACAAAGTGAGAAACAAAGCTTGGGTAAACGTTTGCTCCCTTTGGTGGGCTCACTGGATAAATCAGTGCGTAAAACATAATTCCTGTAATGGTGATCATCATGATTGCTGTTGGAAGTAGCAGCGTTGCGTAACGATCTTTTCTGTTCTGATTCTTATAAAGAGCGTAGAAAGCAATAACTACAACAATCTGGCTCCAGATTGTGAAGTAGCTAAGAAGATCGAATACACGCCCTGGGGCTCCTGCAAAACCATGCGAGAAGTGCCCAAAGAGAGATGCTTTCGCATCATTAATTGGGACAACTTCAAAAATTTCGTAATAAATATTTACGAGTAGGTTTAGGAAAGCAACTAGGGCAACGGCGCCAAAGGCGTTTTTCTTAGTATTCATAAATTTATTTTAGCCTTTGCAATCACGGTATCCAGCATTTTCTCTGTAAGTTTCCCGGTAAAAGTATTTTGCTGGCTCGGATGGTAGCTGGCAATAAGCCTGCGTTTTATCCCATCCTTACCCAGAAAATTTACGGTCACGCCATGAGCAAATGGCTTGCGGGGCTTTGGCAATACTTCTCCGAGTTCAAGCAGTGTTGCATAGGTTGTATTCCAAGCAACGCTTCCAAGTGCTAAAAATGATTTCGCTGTTGGCATAAGAAGTTTGATCTCATTATGAAAAAAGGGGTGACAACTTTCTTTTTCATCTGTACTTGGTTTGTTATCAGGTGGCGCACATCTAACTGTGCAAAGAATGCGAGTATTAAAAAGTTCCTGTCCATCTTTAGCACCAACACTTGTCGGAATCTTTGCCAAACCATTCTTATGAAGTGATTTATAAAGCCAATCGCCCGAGCTATCTCCAGTAAATACTCGACCAGTACGGTTTGCGCCATGAGCTCCGGGTGCAAGACCAATAACTACAAGTCCAGCGTTTTTTGGACCAAATCCAGGAACTGGCTTTCCCCAGTACTTTTCATTTTCGTATGACTTGCGTTTAGTCACCGCAACTTCTTCTCGCCACTCAACCAAGCGCGGACACTTCGCGCAAGAGATGATTTCTTTATCTAACAGTGGCAAAGATTTATGCAAGTGACCAAGCCATTCCATCAAGTATGTCTGATTCGGAGGCAATAAATTCCTTTGCACCTGTTGCAATCATGATTCGCGAAAGCACCAATGATCCCGCTGGAATTACATCAACACGTCCCGGATGCATGTAACCAAGTGCTGCGCGGTCTTCTCTTTTTAGTGCAAAGAACATCTTCGATGCAGCGTGCACTTCTTCGGCTGCAATATGTGAAAGGTGAATTGCATATCGGTCATATTCGGGAAGTTTGAGTGCGGCAGCCGCGACTGTCGTTGCAGTTCCTGCTACGGCAATTAAAGTCTTTGCTGTCGTAATCGGAACCACTTTTGCCGCCTGAGCAATTGCTTCATCTATATCTTGAGTTGCTGCAGCAATTTCACCTGGCTCAGGATCATTGCTTGCAAAATGGCGTTCAGTCATTCGAACGCAACCAATATTCACACTCTTTGCAGCTTCTACGTGGCTTATGCCAATAACAAATTCGGTTGATCCCCCACCAATATCTACAACTAAAAACGGGCCATCGCTTTCGGGTAAATCTTTAGTTGCACCTTTAAACGAAAGTGAAGCTTCTTCCTCTCCAGATATAACTTCTGGTCGAACTCCAAGGCGTTCGAATACGCCTTCTATGAATAGATCTCGATTTGTCGCATCACGTGTGGCACTCGTCGCACAGAATCGAATTTTTTCAACACCACGTTTTGCAATCTCTGCAGCATATTTATCAACAGCGGCTAGCGTGCGCGCGATTGCATCAGGATGAAATTGCCCCGTTTGATCGACGCCTTGACCAAGGCGTACCACTTCCATGAGCCGAGTAACTTCGCGGAAAGAATTTCCTTCAATGTCGGCAATCAATAAGCGAATTGAATTTGTTCCGCAATCAATTGCGGCTACTCGCATGGTTCGTTCTTCCACCACTCGGGCAACTTTGCAAGGGCTTCATCACCAAGTGGATTAACTCCAGGCCCAGCAGAAAG
>WLNK01000093.1 GCA_009699795.1 Actinomycetota bacterium
GATTCAAAATCGAGGTTTGGACCGAGCTAAATCAGTCGCCGTTGTTTTCGTTGGCGTCATTATTTTTCTAGTTTTCTTCTTAGCAGTTGTTGTTCCGCCTGTGGTTTCACAAGGATCGCACTTAATTAATAGTGCACCGACACTTCTCAATGATTTAAAGAATAATTCTGTGATTGCAGATCTTGATAAGCAATTTAATATTATTCAGATCCTCCAAGAAAAATTATTGTCGGTGACAAAAGATGGCTCGCTTGTAATCTCTACTTTTGGTGGGGTTATTGGTGTTGGTAAATCTGTTCTCTCGGGAACATTTACCGCGCTGACTATTATTGTGCTCACTCTCTACTTCATCACTTCTCTGCCCCAAGCCACCGAACTCGGATTGCGTTTTGTTCCGGCAACTCGTCGTGATCGAGTCGCACGTTTAACTCACGCTGTAATCGGACGAATTGGTGCATTTGTTGGCAGTCAGATAATCATCGCTTTCTTAGCCTCGATCTTTGTCTTATTAATCTCTTTTGTCTTAGGACTTCCTTCACCATTTGCAATCGCAATGATTGTTCTTGTGTGCGGCTTAGTTCCACTCATAGGCCACTTCTTGGGCTGCGGAGTTGTCACACTTATCGCGCTTACCCAATCAGTGAGTACCGGCGTCATTGCCTTTGTACTTTATGTTCTCTATGTTCAAGTTGAGAACTATGTAATTACCCCGAAGATTATGAAGCGCACACTTTCTGTACCGGGTGCTGTCACGATTGTCTCTGCCCTTATTGGCTCGTCTCTCCTTGGCCTCATAGGCGGACTACTTGCAGTGCCGGTAGCAGCTTCAGTTATTCTTATCCTGGACGAGGTTGTTTTTCCTCGTGCGGAAAACTCTTAACTAAAGTTCTGTAGGAAGCGGCAAGCGCGAAGGCGCAACAATATTCACGATCTCAGTGAGCACTCGATGTACAGCCGGCTCGCCAACCCATAGATGCTTAGCGCCATCAACGTTGATCAATTTAATCTGAGTTAATTCTCGGAACTTAAATGGAGCTTCAACCGGAGTTAAGTAGTCATCAAATTCTGGAATAAGTGCAATGACTGGGCGTGCATCAGCGGCCCATCGCTCTAAATCACTCTTTGAAGCTTTCATCATTGGTGGGCTGAGAAGTATGAGCCCTTTAATTCGTGGATCACTCACATGTTTGAGCGCGATTTCTGTTCCAAATGACCAACCGACAACCCATACATTTTCTAATTTGAGTTCATCTAATACATACCGCTCCATCGCTTGCACATCAAAACGTTCTGAAATTCCATCTCCATAAGTACCGGTGCTTGTTCCAGCTTCACTTGTTGTGCCTCGAGTGTTAAAGCGAACAGTTGTTATGCCAGCCATTGTAGGTAAGCGATTTGCTGCCTTTTTATAAATGTGGCTATCCATCATTCCGCCACCGGTTGGGTTTGGGTGAAGCATCAAAAGTGTTGCGGTGGGATTGCTAAGTGGCGCCGCCACTTCTCCGATAAGTACGCAGCCATCTTCGGTCGTAACTGTGAAGGGGGTACGAACCGCCGGCAAAACAGTACTCGGGCGGACTGGCTCAGACATAAGGCGCAGTCTAGTCTTTAACCATGGCAACCTTTAATTCGCACTATCCAGTTACCGGTGAAGTTCTAGCATCATATGAAATTACCGAACGCGATGAAGTAAACCTTGCGGTTGATCTTGCGCGTGATGCTTCACACGCATGGGTAGCGATGGGATTTGCCGGTCGTCGCAAAGTTTTATTGCGCTGGTCAAAGTTGTTAATGCAAAGAGTTGATGAGATCACTGAGCTGATTGCGAAAGAAACTGGAAAGCCAATTAGTGATGCAAAGTTAGAAGCTTCCCTTGCCGCTGGTCACCTTGCTTGGGCAGCGCGCCATGCAGAATCAGTAATGCGCACGTCGCATCGCTCTCCTGGCGCACTCATGGCAAATATGTCAGCAACGGTTGAGCGATCACCGGTCGGCGTTGTGGGCGTGATTGGTCCTTGGAACTATCCAATTTTTACTCCGATGGGTTCAATTTCTTACGCACTTGCTGCAGGAAATACCGTTGTCTTTAAGCCAAGTGAATTCACCCCAGGTGTTGGCAAGTTACTTGCAGAAACTTTTGCAGAAGTTGCGCCTTCTTCTCGAATCTTTTCTTGCGTTACCGGTCTTGGTGAGACAGGTAAATATCTCTGTGAAAGTGGAGTAAATAAGCTCGCATTTACAGGATCTACTCGGACAGCAAAGGTAGTTGCTGCAACATGTGCAGCGTCGATGACGCCTGTAGTACTTGAGTGCGGTGGTAAAGATCCTGTAATCGTTGCAGCAGATGCTGATATCAAGCGCGCTGCAGATGCAACGGTCTGGTCATCGATGTCCAACGCTGGTCAGACCTGTATTGGCGCCGAACGTGTTTATGTTGATGCAAAGGTTGCTGAAGAATTCAAAGCTGAAGTTCTTGCAGTTGCCAAAAAAATTCATTCGGGTGCACCAGGTCAGGGTAATTACGGACCGGCAACAATGCCTTCACAAATAAAGGTGATCCAATCTCATATTGATGATGCAATAGCTCGCGGTGGTAAAGCCCTTCTTGGCGGATCAAACTCCGTGCACGCACCATTTGTTGAGCCAGTTGTATTAGCTGATGTGCCAGAAGATTCTCTAGCCATCACTGATGAAACTTTCGGGCCAACTATTGTTATTAACACCGTGGCAGATATGGATGAAGCGATTCTCTTATCAAATGCCTCAAAGTATGGCCTTGGTGCATCTGTATGGTCGCGTCGGAAGGGAAAGAAAATTGCCAGCCAGTTGCAATGCGGAATGGTTGCGATTAACTCAACAATTTCATTTGCAGCAATTGCAACAGTCCCATTTGGCGGAGTGAAAGATAGTGGATACGGTCGTATTCACGGACCAGAAGGAATACTTGAATTCACATATCCACGAACAGTAATTCGTGCGCGCTTCCAACTTCCAATTGTTTTCACTAGCTTTAAGCGCACTGCTGGAAGCGATAAATTAATTGTTAACTTAACAAAGTGGCTTAACGGTCGCTTGGGTTAGAGTCTTAGCCCGCTACTTAAAATCGAGGAGCGTTACGTGTGCGCTCTGTATTTGGCCTACGGTGATTTTTCTTCGCCCAACACGCGTTATGCCAATGTCTGCGACCATCTTCATCACCGTCTTGCCATGCAACAGTGTGCGGTGTTGCCATAGGAATCATCTGATCGCACCCTGGACAGCGATATGGTTTTGTCGAACTTGAACCTGTGATTTTGCGGACAATGTATAAACCATCATCGTGTTCTTCGAAACTCTGATTCGAAGTATTTATATCGCGGTCCTCATTCTTAGGGCGACGATTCTTCGGATAATTTCGCCTTGGACTCATGGAGTCATTTTCTCGCACTTTTAAGGTTCCTGTGGCAAGGTAGCCA
>WLNK01000094.1 GCA_009699795.1 Actinomycetota bacterium
AATCTAAGCACCGTTAAGAAAACGCTCCAGCGGGAGTGGTGAAATGGCAGACACGCAAGTCTTAGGAACTTGTGCTTCGGCGTGCGGGTTCAAGTCCCGCCTCCCGCACCAAAATATCCGCTCTGTTAATTCAGAGCTATTAATTTAGAGCTGCATAAGCGATAAGCAAAAGCCCTAGCGCTGCGCTTATCGCTTTTGTTTCTTTTCGAAGCAAAAAAGTGCGAGCAGATTTCACAAAAGTGAGTAGAAAAATTACTAAGCCGGGAATCGCAATGATGAGGCTATGCGTCAAGACATTTGCTTGGCCGCTTTGGTAGCGCAAGTTAATAAGACCCACTGCAATTAGGGCGTAAGCACCCATTCGATAATTACCCATAATTAAGCGCGCTCCTTCTGGTCAAAGAATTCCAATTAATAAACATCCGTAAATAAAGTATGAATTAAAAAGAGGGAGCGCCGCAGATGCGACACTCCCTCTTTTTTATAACTGATTAGTGATCAGCTGCCATGCCTTCAGCATGTGACTTCATACGTGCAATCTTCAGAATTGTTAGACCGAATACGCACTTTGCCAAAATGTCAGCAATTGTGTATCCAACCTGAACTCCAACAAACTGCTGACCTGCAACGGCCATATCTGTTGATGGGTTCATTCCGAGGATGTATGAAACTGGGTAAACGCCCCATGTTGCGATGAGGAGAAGACGCAAGCGTCCTACTGTCTCAGCAACACCAGCTGGCTGGCGCTCAAGTGACTTACCAAGCTCTACGAATAGTACGTAGAGAATGTAAATAAATGGAATTGTTGAAAGAACACCGTAAAGAATTGCTGTGTTCTTATCTGAAGAAATTTCACCTGGGTAACCAAGTGCGATCATCGCTGCAGAAGCAGGTACCAAACGAGTGATAAGTGATCGTGAAATTTCCTTTGAAAGAGCCAATACAGCAATTACTTCTACGAGAAGTAGTGGCACTGTAAGTAGCCAGTCAACATAACGGTATGCCTCGTTGAAAGCTCCTTGGCTTCCTGAAACATTTACAGCCATATCCTTTGATGCCTCATTGAATGAGTTGAAGATACGGAAGTAGTGGTAGCCAGCAATGAATGTAACCATTGATGACATAACTAGGGCATTGCGGTACTTAGGAAGTACACGGCCTTGTGAAACAAGTGTGTAAATCGTGCAAGCGAGCATAGAAACAAGTCCAAACGAGAATACGTTGTAGACGAGGTTCCATTGATTGCTAGTAAGAGTTAGCATCCTTTATTTCCTCCATGAGTTTTAAAAGCCTTTTGGCCTTTGGCCTTATGAAAATGCCGCCCTCGAGGAGCCTCATTGCCATTCGGTTAAAGAAGAGTGTGCCTGTGGAAAGCCAAAAACGCACTACCAAATGCGAAGAATTTGCATCTTTTTTCAGCGACTCGGGGGTCATCTCACGCTCAAATTTACTCACCCCCCGCCGGGCTAAAAGTTACTAGTCCGTAGGAAAACCAAATCATGTGACCGGCCCCAGGACCCGGTGTTGCAGTCCATTTGCATAAACGAATCCCTCTTGAGAACTAATTCGTAATTCTTGTTACTTTTTCGCCTTAGATCTTCACCTTTTCACTTAATTCTCTAACGATTGCGAGTTACTAATGTCAGATGCAACCCAGTGGTCATTTGAAACCCTGCAGATTCACGCGGGACAAAGTCCAGATCCAACAACAGGTGCACGCGCGCTACCTCTCTATCAGACAACTGCATATCAATTCCGCGACACAACACATGCAGCAAATCTCTTTGGGCTCGCAGAACTAGGAAATATTTACACACGCATCATGAACCCAACTCAAGATGCAGTAGAGCAAAGAATTGCTGCCCTTGAAGGTGGAGTTGCAGCACTTCTGCTTGCATCAGGATCAGCTGCAACAGCCTTTGCAATTATGAACCTTGCAGAAGCCGGCGACCATATTGTCTCGAGCCCAAGTCTTTACGGTGGAACATACAACTTGTTCCATTACACACTTCCAAAGTTTGGCATCGAAGTAACTTTCGTTGACAACCCAGAGGATCCAGAATCATGGCGCAAGGCAACTCGCGAAAATACCAAGGCTTTCTTCGGTGAGACAATTGCAAATCCAAAGAATGAAATCTTAGATATCGCAGCTGTCGCAAAGGTTGCACACGAATTTGGTGTTCCTCTTATTGTTGATAACACAGTTGCTACGCCATTTCTTATCAAGCCAATCGAGCATGGCGCTGACGTAGTAATTCACTCAGCAACAAAGTTCCTTTCAGGCCACGGTAACGCGGTAGTTGGTGCGATTGTGGATTCTGGAAAGTTTGATTACGCCAAATACCCAGCTCGTTTCAGGAACTTCAACGAACCAGACCCTAGCTACCACGGTCTTGTTTTTGCACAAGCTCTAGGAGTTGGCTCTGCATTCGGTGCCAACCTTTCTTATATCTTCAAGATTCGCCTTCAACTTCTTCGTGACATTGGAGCTGCAGTCTCGCCATTTAACGCTTGGCTTCTGGCGCAAGGACTCGAAACTCTTAGCCTTCGCATGGAACGCCATATTGAAAATGCTAAGGAAATCGCTAAGTGGCTTGAATCGCATTCAAGTGTTGAGAGAGTTAACTATGCATCACTTCCATCTTCTAAGTACAACGCACTAGCGAAGAAGTACTCACCTGCGGGTTCGGGGTCTGTACTTTCATTCGAACTCAAGGGTGGCGTAGAAGCTGGAAAGAAGTTTGTTGAATCTCTCAAACTATTTAGCCACGTTGCAAATATCGGTGATGTTCGCTCACTTGTGATACATCCAGCAACAACTACACACTCACAACTAAGCCCTGAAGAACAACTCGCAGCCGGTGTAACTCCAGGACTTGTTCGTTTGAGCCTTGGTCTTGAAAACATCAACGACATTAAGGCTGATCTTGAAGTAGGTTTCAAAGCCGCAAAGGGATAAGGCACTTAATAGGCGTACAGTTCATGTATGACCGAGCTTAATAAAGCAGGCGGAGCAACGATTCCGAAGCTACGCGGTTGGTTTCACTTAGGTGCAACCCCCGTAGTAATTGTTGCTTCGCTTGTTCTATTTATTCTTAGTCGCGACTCTTTTAAGTTTGCCGTGGCGCTCTATTCACTCACCGCAATCGCTCTCTTTAGCGTTTCGGCTGTTTACCACCGGGTACCGTGGTCACCATCGAAGAAAAAGATATGGCGCCGTTTAGATCATGCAAATATCAACCTTCTCATTGCTGGGTCGTACACACCTTTCGCGGTTTCACTTCTTGATGGTCGTGATCGCACCATTCTTCTTAGCGTTGTTTGGACGGGCGCACTCATTGGCGTTGCGGTTCGAGTTTTTTGGATCGGGGCGCCGCGTTGGCTCTACGTTGCAAATTACTTATTACTCGGATGGGTAGCCGCTATTTACACGCCAC
>WLNK01000095.1 GCA_009699795.1 Actinomycetota bacterium
AAGGAACCATCCCGGCATTAACTAATAATAAATTCGGATCATCGGCAATTAGTGAAGCAGATGGTACGACTGTGTGCAGTAACCCTTCGCGGTTATCTGATTCGAAGAAGCGCAGCCAGCGCGAACGGATCTCGGCGGATTCCACTTGTGGAGATCACTCAGCCTTCTTCTTCTTTTTAGTGCGACCTTTGCCCAATTGCGCAGCTGAAACAAGAGCGCCAGCAACTTTAAGTGCAGGTCCACTCTTATCCAGAAAGCCAGAAGTAGCATTTGTAACTTTCTCTGAAATATCTTCAACATTTTTTGTAATCCGGTTGAAACTTTGAAGTGGGCCATTTACTAAAGTTACGGTTGTGTGAACCTCTTCAATGAGTGGTGTCGTTTCATCGGTTACGGCCTTTAGTGATGCTTTTGCTTCATCTATGAAACGACCAACTCGAATCACCGCGTAACTAATTGCAACCGCGATTACCAGAAGGGATGACGCGGCAATAATTGTTGCAATTCCGCCTGGGCCCATGTCTTCCTCCCTCAAAAATGTTGCTAGTTGTAACCAGAAGACCAGCCTACCCGATTGCCTTACTTGGCTCCCTCTTTTGGTACCCCGTCGATTCCACTCTCTTTGCGTTGTGCGGGTGTAATAGGAGTTGGTGCACCTGTAAGTGGGTCACCACCGCTAGCCGTTTTTGGAAACGCAATAACTTCACGAATGGAATCAGAGTGCGATAGAAGTGCACATAATCGATCTAAACCTAGAGCAATTCCTCCGTGTGGAGGTGGGCCGTAATTAAATGCTTCGAGTAAAAATCCGAACTTACTTGCGGCTTCCTCATCACTTAATCCAATGACGCTGAATACATCTTTTTGCATTGTTCGATCATGAATACGTATCGAACCACCACCTAGTTCTGTTCCATTAAGAACAATGTCATAGGCATAGGCGAGAGCATTCGCCGGATCCTTAGAGAAAGTTTGCGCAAATTCCGGTTTAGGACCTGTAAACGGGTGGTGAACCGCAGTCCATCCACCATTATCTGTAGGTTCAAACATAGGTGCATCAACAATCCATACGAATTCCCAGCGAGTGTTATCGATTAAATTACAACGCTTTCCAATCTCTAAACGCACCGCTCCAAGCAAATTTAAGGACGCGCTGCGTTCGCCCGCTGCGAAGAAAATTGCATCCCCTGGTTTAGCTCCAACATGTGCAGCAATCTTTGTCGTTTCATCTTCAGCTAGGTTCTTGGCAACTGGTCCGCCTAAAGTGCCATCAGGGGCTACCAAGATGTAAGCAAGACCTTTAGCTCCACGCGCTTTTGCCCAATCTTGCCAAGCATCCAACTCGCGACGTGGCGAATCTGCGCCACCAGGCATAACAACTGCGCCAACGTATGGAGCTTGAAAGACTCTAAACGTTGTGTCTTTAAAAAAGTCAGTGCAATCCACAAGTTCTAAGTCAAAGCGCAGATCAGGTTTATCGGATCCATAACGAGCCATCGCATCTAGATAAGTCATGCGTGGAATCGGCAAAGAAATCTGATAGTCAAGTACTTCTTTCCAGACTTTTACCAATATTTTCTCAGCTACAGCCAAAATATCTTCCTGATCGATAAAAGACATTTCAATATCTAGTTGGGTAAATTCTGGTTGACGATCTGCTCTGAAATCTTCATCTCTGAAACAACGGGCGATCTGGTAATACTTTTCCATTCCAGCGACCATCAGTAACTGTTTAAATAATTGCGGTGATTGAGGTAGCGCATACCAACTTCCTGGCTGTAAACGCACAGGAACTAAGAAATCTCGCGCACCTTCAGGAGTTGAACGCGTCAAATATGGAGTTTCAATCTCGAGAAAAGATTCGTCTTCCATAACGCGGCGAATAGTTGACGTAACCTTTGAACGTAATCGCAAATTAGCTGCTGGTGCCTCGCGCCGCAGATCAAGATATCGATATTTCAATCGCACTTCTTCAGAAATTTCAACATCGTCGCCGCTATCTACAGGAAATGGCAAAGCAGCCGCTTCGCTCAAAATCACTACGTCATCGCCCATGACTTCGATTGCACCTGTAGGAACAGCAGAATTTTCATTTCCTGACGGTCTTGCAACCACTTCGCCTGTAATTTTTAAACACCATTCAGCACGGAGTGCTCCAGCTATTTTTTCATCGCGGATAACAACTTGAACCCAACCGGTTGAATCGCGGAAGTCAATAAATGCAACGCCACCATGATCGCGACGTCGTGCGACCCATCCTGCGAGTGTGACACTCTGACCGACATGGGAAGCGCGAAGCGTTCCAGCTCCGTGTGTGCGCAACATTTAAAAGCCTCTTTTTCTAAAGTAATTTACTTTGCAAAAACGCTCAGAAGATGATTCTGCAAGGAGGAAAGAGTAACCGAAGAAGTCTTGCCCGTGCTCATCTCTTTAAGTTCTACCGTTCCACTAGTGATTTCACTTTCACCTAGAACTATTACGTAAGCAGCACCGCTCTTATCGGCTGCTTTCATGGAGCCTTTCAGGGCTCGATCGCCGAAGGAAATTTCAACGCGTAATCCAGATGCTCTCAAAAGTTGAGCAATTTTTAGTGCCTCTGTTTTTGTTTCCTCGCCAAGAGGAATAATGAAAAGATCTGAGGTGAATTCTTGGTCGAATGAAATTCCTTCGGCATCGGCGGCCAGTACACATCTATCTATTCCAAGTCCGAAACCAATTCCTGAAAGCTCTTGTCCACCAAGTTCGGACATAAGACCGTCGTAACGCCCACCACCACCGATTCCTGATTGAGCGCCCAGCAATTCATGAACAAACTCAAAAGTTGTTCCAGTGTAATAATCCAAACCACGGACCATGCGAGGATTTACAGAGAATTCAACATTGAGTGCAGTTAAATGTTTCTGCACATTTTGGAAATCTTTTAGTGATTCCTCTGATAAATAATCCAAGAGCAATGGCGCTTGCGCCATCTGCTTCTTTACGTCCTCGCGTTTATCGTCGAATAGTCGAAGTGGGTTAATTTGCGCCCGTGCTTTAGTTGCCTCGTCTAAATCCAGTTTTTGGATAAAAGAAACTAAATCCACGCGATGTTTAGTGCGTGATTGCGCATCCCCAAGAGAAGTTATTTCTAATCTGTATTTTTTTAATCCAATAGATTTAAATCCAGCATCTGCTATTGCAATAACTTCTGCGTCCAAAGCGCTGTCTTGGATGCCAATTGCTTCAATTCCCACTTGATAAAATTGACGGTAC
>WLNK01000096.1 GCA_009699795.1 Actinomycetota bacterium
AGAATTCAATTACTCTTACATTTTCAGTCGTTTTATTTTCAACTTTGCTTGGTTTGGCGCTCGCACTTCTGCTTGACCGTAAATTTCGCGGACGCGCAATTGTTCGCACGCTATTAATCACGCCATTTTTGATTACACCAGTGGCATCAGCTCTGATGTGGAAGCACATCATGTTTAACCCGGTTTACGGAATTCTCGATGGTTTTGCAACACAGATTTATCAGAAGTTTGGCGGAGATAGCGTTATAGCTTGGGATTTTGTTTCACAACACCCACTCATTGCTATTGCAGTACCAATGATCTGGCAATGGACGCCGTTCATGATGCTCATCATTCTTGCTGGTCTACAGAGCCAAGCGCCAGATATTCTCGAAGCAGCAGCTGTTGATGGGGCCGGACCACGACAAATTTTTGCTCGCATGACATTTCCACATCTTCGCCAATATATTCAGTTAGCGATTATTCTCGGAACAATTTATATAGTGCAGAGCATGGATTTTGTATTCACAATTACCCAAGGTGGACCCGGAACAGATTCAACGATCATTCCGTATCAAATCTATTTAACTATGTTTAGAAAATATGAATACGGTGAAGCTGCCGCTGCCGGTGTAATTGTTATTGCACTGACCATTTTGCTTTCAACATTTGCACTGCGATTAACTCGCGATTTATTGGAGTCAGAGAAATGAGCAAAGTGAAGTCAAGGAAGCCAGCGCAACGCGGCACATGGGCAGGACGAACAGGTCTAACTGCACTCACATGGTTTCTTGGAGCGCTCTTCTTCTTTCCAATATTCTGGATAACACTTATTTCCTTTAGACATGAAGTAGATGCTGGAACTTCTCCACCAAAGTGGACCGCGCCATTTTCACTTGAAAATTACAGCGAAGTATTTAAAGCTGGGGCAAAGAGCTTCTTGCTCAACTCAACTATTGCTTCCGTTCTTTCGACGGTGATCGTTTTGATGCTCGCTTATCCGGCCGCATATGCACTTTCAATCAAGCCGATTTATAAGAGCAAGGATGTTCTTTCATTCTTCCTCTCAACTAAATTCTTGCCACCAATTGCAGCGCTTCTTCCGCTTTATTTGATTTTGCAGAAGCTTCATCTCCTAGACAATATTTTTGCACTTTCAATTCTTTACGTTTCAATGAACTTGCCACTTTCAGTGTGGATGCTTCGTTCATTCTTAAAGGAAATTCCTAAGGAACTTGTTGAGGCTGCAGAGTTAGATGGCGCTTCAACTCCCAAAATTCTTTACAGAGTGCTCGCCCCAATTTCGATGCCAGGAATTGCAGCAACGGCGCTAATTTGCTTCATCTTCACGTGGAATGAATTCCTATTAGCAATCAATGTCACTGGCTTTGACGCTGCAACAGCTCCGGTCTATCTCGTTGGTTTCGTAACAGCTGAAGGTTTGTTCTTTGCACACCTTGCAGCAGTATCTATAGCAGTTTCTCTTCCTGTAGTAATTGCGGGTTGGGTAGCACAAGACAAGCTTGTGCGTGGACTCTCACTAGGAGCGGTTAAGTAAATGAAAGCAGCAATCATCACAGGAATTAACCAAATCTCAGTTGAGACCGTTCCAGATCCAACGTGCGGAGATCGTGAAGTAATTATTGAAGTTGCAGCGTCAGGTATCTGCGGAACAGACCTTCACATCCTTGAAGGAGAGTTCGCTCCAAGTCTTCCGATTATTCCGGGACACGAATTCAGCGGAAAGATTGTTGAAATTGGCAAGAAGGTGACTGAATACAAAGTCGGCCAGCTCGTCGCGGTAGATCCTTCACTTCACTGTGGAGAGTGTTTCTATTGCAAAAGAGCCCGCGGAAATCTTTGCTTAAACTGGAATGCGATTGGCGTAACAAAGCCTGGCGGTGCAGCGCAATTCACTTCTGCACCAGTAAAAAATCTTTACCTTCTTCCAGAAGGAATGGATGTAAAAAATGCAGGTCTCATCGAACCTCTTTCTTGCGCGGTGCGCGGTTATGACGTTCTTCCACGCATTCCTGGCTCTAACTACCTAATTTATGGTTCAGGAACTATGGGCTTGATGATGATGGAATTAGCTCGCCGAAATGGCGCTGCAACAGTTTCTATGGTTGATGTGAATAAAGAGCGACTTGAGACTGCAAAGACGCTTGGCATTACACGTGTTGCAACTTCAGCAAATGATTTTGAAACTGAACACGGCTGGGATGTAGTCATCGATTGCACAGGAAATAAAAATGCAATCCAAGATGCGATTGGCCGAACAATGCCAGGCGGAACTTTCTTGCAGTTCGGTGTTGCAAATACCGGAACTCGCGTTGAGATTGATCCATTCTGGATTTACAACAAGGAAATCACAATCGCAGGATCAATGGCGGTACTTCATAGCTTTGATCGCGCAGGTGACTTACTTGCAGAAGGAGCGCTCAATCCCGATGTCATGATTAGCCACCGATTTGGATTGGATGATTTCGTTAAGGCTGTCGATATGTTTAAGAACGGTATCGGCCGCAAGATGACTATCGAACCAAACAAGCTGTAATTCCCTAATTATCTAGCCACGCTAGACTCGCATCTGTGAAGCACTACAAAATAGCCATCGTGGGCGCAGGCCCCGCTGGCTATTTTGCTGCTCAGGCGCTGCAGAATTTGCAGACCGAAGAACTTCAATTCTCGCTCGATGCAATCGAACGCCTGCCAACCCCATGGGGCTTGGTGCGAAGCGGAGTCGCTCCAGATCATCCAAAGATTAAAACCGTTTCAAAAGTATTTGAAAAAATTGCAACTGCTGGAAATTTTAGGCTCTTCGGCAATGTGGAACTCGGTTCAGATGTAACACTCGAAGCCCTTGAAGAAAAGTACGACGCTGTTGTAATTGCAACAGGCTCACACGTCGGAAAGAAGTTGGGCATCCCCGGTGAAGACCTCCCAGGTTCAATTTCTGCAGCCGAATTTGTGCCTTGGTATAACGCTCATCCTGACTTTAAAGATTTCGAAGTTCCACTCGATGCTAAAACTGCTGTAGTAATTGGCGCGGGAAATGTTGCAATGGATGTGGCTCGCATGTTGGCCCTTGAACCATCTGAGCTAGATCCAACTGATACCGCTGACCACGCGATCGAAGCTTTGAAGAAAAGCGCTATCC
>WLNK01000097.1 GCA_009699795.1 Actinomycetota bacterium
AACAACCACGAATAAGGAGCAGCAATGAGTCAGCGTCTTGAAGGAAGAGTTGCAGTAATTACCGGCGCCGGTAGCGGAATTGGTTATGCAACAGCGGTACGTCTAGCTAGTGAAGGCGCAAAGATCGTAGCTGTCGATATGAACGATGAGAGCGGCAACAAGGTTGCTAAGGAAACCGGCGGCATCTACGTCAACGCAGATGTAACCAACGCTGCTCAGGTTGAGAATATGTACAAGGTTGCCTTCGATACATATGGCCGCATCGATATCGCATTCAACAACGCAGGTATCTCACCACCGGATGATGATTCAATTTTGACTACAGGCCTTGATGCCTGGGAGCGCGTGCTTCGTGTTAATACAACATCAGTATTTCTCTGCTGCAAAGCGGTGATTCCTTACATGCAAAAAGCGGGCAAGGGATCAATTATTAATACAGCATCATTTGTAGCAACAATGGGCGCTGCAACATCACAGATCGCTTACACAGCATCAAAGGGTGGCGTTCTTTCAATGAGCCGCGAACTCGGTGTGCAATTTGGTCGCGAAGGTATCCGCGTAAATGCGCTATCTCCTGGACCAGTTAATACTCCATTGCTACAAGAGCTATTTGCTAAAGATAAAGAGCGTGCAGCGCGCCGCTTGGTTCATATTCCAATGGGTCGCTTTGCTAACGCATCAGAAATCGCTGCAGCGGTAGCGTTCTTGGCAAGTGATGATTCAAGCTTTATTACAGCTGCTAACTTCTTAGTTGATGGCGGTATTTCTGGAGCGTACGTAACTCCACTCGATAACTAATTAGTTAACGGGCACAACCTGTGCTGTAGCGATACGGTCGAGGAAAGTATTAACAAGGTCAAAAGCGTTCTGATCGGTAATCGGTTGGAGCGCTTTTGTCTGTGCGCGAAGTGCTTCAACTTCTACGCCTTCTGATTCCACTTCTGCGCATCCGCCATCCATCGCAAGCCATTCATCTAATACTTCAATGTTGATCTCTGGATGAAATTGCAGAGCCAGAGTGCGACCTAAAGTAAATGCTTGTACCGCTAAATCTGTGCGCGCGATTTCGGTGGCAAGTGGGGGAGAGACCCAACGATCCCAGTGATATTCAAACCAAGGACCCTTGCTAATAATGGATGGATCATTTGTTTCGATTTCATACCAACCAAGCTCTGCCTTGGGTGCGCGAGCAACGGAACCACCAAGAGTCTTTGCCATGAGTTGTCCGCCGAAACAAATTCCAAAGATGGGTTGGCCGGCGTTATGTGCTTTCTTAAGAAGGTCTAACTCTGGCAATAACCAATTACCTACGCGCTCTGTTTCGTAGACACCATATGGAGCGCCCATTGGCACGATGATGTCGAACTTTGAAAAATCAGGAAATTCAACAGTGACATTTGGCGTTGCATATTTTTCTTTAGGGACGATTAAGAATCTTTCGATTTCATATCCGCGAGCTTCAAAGGCGCGCCAGATTGGACCACCGAGTGAGACGTAGTCGTGTTCAATAAAGAGCGCGCGCATGCCCCCAACTTTACGCTACCCAACCGGTACCAGATGTCGTACAAGCCTGCTAATCTAGGAATCTAGAGAAGAGGGCGTAAAAAATGGCCATCACAGCATCAGATGCACGGGCAAAGCTCTTTCCTTTAATTGAGAAGGTAAACGCCGATCACAGCGCAGTAGTAATCACATCCAAGAATGGCAACGCTGTTTTGATTTCTGAGAGTGAATATGAAGCGATGATTGAAACCAATTATTTACTGGCTTCCCCTGCAAATCGAGAGCATCTGCTTGAATCGATAAAAGAGGGCGAGGCGGGACTCGGTACCGTTTATCAACGTGGAGACCTTTTATCGGAGAGAGGTCAGTCAAGAACGCCCTCAAAAAAGGTAAAGAAAAAGACTGCTGCCAAAGCAAAGAAAAGTGCGCGCCGATTGGTCGGAAAGCGCGCTAACGCTTAATGGCTAAGCGTTTAGAAACTTTTAGACTTACTCCTAAAGCCGAAAAAGATCTTGCTCATTGGCATCGCGCAAATAAGGCTTATGTTGAAAAGATAGACAAACTCATCGGCGCAATCATGACCAGTCCTTTTGAGGGAATTGGCAAACCTGAGCAACTGGTAGGCATTCTTGAAGGTCATTGGTCGCGTCGCATAAGTGGAAAAGATCGATTGGTTTATTACGTAGATGGCTCCGAGTTAGTCGTTACGCAGCTTCGCCACCACTATTGATTGGTGGTTAGGACTATTCAGAGAAAAGACCTTCGGGTACGCTCGGCCCATGCAACTTTATGGCGTAAATGGAGATCGAGAGAAGTTTCGTAAGTTAACTAGCCACCCACAGCAAACAATTGGGTGCGAGCTCTTTGAAGCCCTCGATGGCGATATGCGTGCGCAGCGAATCTTGCGTATTCGAAATGGCGAACTTGAAATCGAAATCAACGTCGATCGTGCTTTTGATATTGGACGCGTGCTCTATCGCGGTATTCCAACGCAGTGGGTTTCACCAGCAGGCTTTCGCCATGCGCATTCATTTACACCAGGGGCTATCGAGCCAGATGGTTGGGGATGGCTTCGCTCATGGCAGGGCGGGTTCTTAACAACAATTGGTTATGACCATGTTGGTGGGCCAGTACTAAATCCAAATCGTCACTTGCACCCAGCTGTAACAGGGGAGCGTCGCTATACCGGTGGTTTTGGTTCGCTTTCGCCAACAACAATTGAGATCGTAAATGTTGATTGGGATAAGGGAACAATCGAAGTACAGGCAAAGGTGCGCCAAGCTGCAGCATTTGCTGAGCACTTAGTACTTACTCGCCGCATCACAATGAACTTTGGCGAAGCTTCTTTCCATCTTTCAGATTCTGTTCGCAATGAAGGATTTATTGAAGAGCCTGTACAAGTTTTGTATCACATCAACCTTGGATGGCCATTACTTGCACCAGGAACAACTCTTAAGACTTCTGCAACAGAGTTACTTGGGTGTATTAAATCTGCCGAGGGGTCAGATCCAACAACAATGCCAGAGCCAACTCCGCTAGATGTTGAAAAAGTTTGGGATTGGAACGCACCAGCTGGTCCGCAGTGGGCAGAGTTAACAAATTCAAATGCTGCAGGACGTGGGCCTCTCACACT
>WLNK01000098.1 GCA_009699795.1 Actinomycetota bacterium
AAAATTCCTGCAACACCGCGTTGAAATGACATCCAATAAATCTTGCCATCGCGATCAACTTCGGCATCTAGGCGCACAGCAAGTGCGTTTACAACTGATGCACCCACACCGTGCAGACCGCCAGATGCGGCATAAGAACCGCCGCCAAATTTTCCACCTGCGTGCAATTTAGTTAGAACAACTTCAACACCAGTAAGGCCCGTCTTAGGTTCTTTATCAACTGGAATACCGCGACCATCATCGTGTACTTCAACAGAACCATCTGCTTCAAGATTAATTTCAATTTTCTTACAGTGGCCAGCGAGAGCTTCATCAACTGAGTTATCAATAATTTCCCAGAGGCAGTGCATTAATCCGCGTGAATCAGTGGATCCGATATACATACCCGGACGCTTTCGAACAGCATCCAAGCCTTCAAGGACTGCTAAATCTTTGGCTGTATAGGAATCTGGTACTGCGCCAGTGAGATCCAATTGATCTGAATCTGAATTCTTTTTGGCAGCCACGGTGGCAAAGATTAGCCAGCAAATGATTTGCATCTAGGTAAGCGCGCCGAATTAGTCTCAAATATTGATAATGTTGTGATAATTCCCATTAAATACGCAAAATTCATACGCAAATAATGAGTATTTAGCCTGCAGGGAATATCTGGGCATGGTTTGATGTTCCATACATATACGGCAAATGCCGAGAAGTACCTAGCGAACGGAGAGCGCGATGACCGAGCAAGTAATCCTCGAAGCCACACCTCTTAATGCACTAGACCGCTGCGATCGATGCGGTGCTCAGGCATATGTTCGTGCTGTTCTATTAAACGGTGGTGAGCTCTTGTTCTGTGGCCACCACGGTAAGGAATATGCAGAGAAGCTCAAGGTTGTTGCTTCTGCAATTCAAGATGAGACCCAACGTCTCATCGAATCTCCCGCTAAGTAAGCGGATTTCTCACCCTCTCTTTAGAGGACATAGGTAATTCTCTTTTTCTTTCGCACGTAGAATTCCTCCATGAAAAATATCTACGGTTGGTCTGACCGTGGATATGAGGCAATCAGACAAATTGAACGCTCTGCCAAATCCGGAGCGCGCCCAACAGTTGAGATTCACGCAACGGTTGCTTCTGAAGATATCTATAAGGGAATCAAAGAAAGAATTGGCGAACTAAAGCACACTCGCGTTTTTGTAAAAAGAGGTACCCCCGAATACGCAGATGATTTTCTGTACCTAAACCCAAGTGCACCGTTTGGGGAAAGCTCATTCCTTGCAAAACCAAATGGTGATGTTTATCCATTTAGCCCAGATGAAATCGCCGCTCGTACTCTTGTTCATACAGCTTGTCAGCCTGGCTATGCCGAGGCCCTCAACGAGCTATTTGATCTAGGGAGCGATGAGATTTTTTTCCATCGGGTACCGCAACTTCTGGGTCAGCGCTACGACGCAGCTATCTCCTCATTTGAAAAGGCATGTGTAATCGGGATTCGAAAAGCTGATGGCAAAGTTTTAATCAATCCACCCATAACCACCATCTTTCATGAAGGTGAGGAAATAATCGCAATTTCGGCAGATGAAAACTCCATTGTTTATCAAGGTGTAAAAACTCAGCTCACTGATATTCAAGCGCGAAAGAAGAGTGCAAGTAGAAATATTGCAAAACCAGTCCATGTTCTGATTGAAGGTTGGTCTGAATATGGAGAAGATGTTGTTGCCGAGCTCATTCGTATACTCCCCCGCGCATCCTCGATACATATTCACTTCGATCCAGAGAAGTGCGATGCTCAAACAATTCCTGCTCGCGGAGTGAAAGCAATAACAATTACATCTGGTCAAACCACTGGCACAAAGAAATATTCACACGTCATCGCCTTGGCTTATCGCAGCGATATTGGACCAAACGAAGCCGACCATCGCACAATTGAGGCAGTCAAGAAAATTAAGGCTGCGACCCCTGCCTCGCAAAACACATCATTTACCGTCGAACTCTTCGATCCGTCTAAAGCTTGCACACTTGAACTCAGTGAAAATGATTGCCTCTTCGCGATAGAAAATTTCGCTGCAAAACTCATCGCTCAAATTTGGCATAACCCAGATTTAACGCCTGTACTTTCGATGATCCTTAGCCCGGCTGGCCCAAGCATTTCCTTCGAACCTATCGATAGTTATGTTGCTCCAGGCCGCGCTTACACATTTGCACGAATCGCAGCCGCAGCTGCCACCCGCGGAGATTCACCGATTGGTTACTTCAGAGCGATGGATGGCGTAAAAGTATTAATCAATCCATCTAAGGCAACAATTTTTGATACAAAACCAGGCGACAAATTAATCGTTATCGCTAACTAACTACGCGGATGCTCCTTGTGGGATCCATCGCACCACGGCTTATCCTGTGAATGGCCACATCCGCAGAGTTTGAAATCAGTCTTTGTTTCAACAACGCTGCCATCTGCGTCGACGAAATCAGCAGTACCTGTAAAGCGAATTGAGCCGCTCTTTGGGTTGATAAAGATTTTTGGATTTTCAGTCATCGGCTCAAAGTAACTCTGGTATTAATCGAGGTAATCGCGAAGTGATTGCGAACGTGATGGGTGACGAAGCTTCGACATAGTCTTAGATTCAATCTGGCGAATACGTTCGCGAGTTACCCCGTGAACCTTTCCAATTTCATCAAGTGTCTTTGGCTGACCATCTGTAAGTCCATAGCGCGCTTTGATTACATCTGCTTCGCGTTGTGTAAGTCCACCAAGAACCTGCATCAATTGCTCTTGCAAGATTGTAAATGTCACTGATTCTTCTGGCTTAACAGCCTCGGAGTCTTCAATGAGATCACCAAACTCTGAATCTCCTTCTTCTCCAAGTGGAGTGTGAAGGGAGATTGGTTCGCGGCCATACTTCTGAACTTCAACAACCTTTTCAGGTGTCATATCTAATTCTTTAGCCAGCTCTTCAGGAGTTGGTTCGCGACCAAGGTCTTGAAGCATCTGGCGCTGAACACGCGCCAACTTGTTAATAACTTCAACCATGTGAACAGGGATACGAATCGTGCGTGCCTGGTCTGCCATCGCGCGAGTAATTGCCTGGCGAATCCACCACGTTGCATATGTCGAGAACTTGTAACCCTTT
>WLNK01000099.1 GCA_009699795.1 Actinomycetota bacterium
ATTGATCCACCAAGTGCTGCACGACGTTCGGCCATGTACTTAGCTTCAGGTGAATCCGGAGCCGGCTTGTAATAAGGAGGTGTGTACTTATCCAATTGATCATCTGCAATTGGAATTTCCAAACGATCGCGGAATTCAACAATGTCTTCAAGAGTTAACTTCTTCATTTGGTGCGTTGAGTTGCGACCTTCGAAGTGCGAACCAAGAGTCCATCCCTTAACTGTCTTGGCCAAAATTACTGTTGGGCGACCATTCTTCTGTGAAGCCGCTGTATATGCAGAGAAGAGCTTGCGGTAATCATGCCCACCGCGCTTTAGTCCCCAAATCTGATCATCGGACCAACTCGAAACCATCGCAGCAGTGCGCGGATCGCGGCCAAAGAAGTTTTCACGCACGTATGCGCCGCTTTCAGACTTCATTGTTTGGTAATCGCCATCGAGAGTCTTATTCATCAAATTAACGAGTGCGCCTTCGCGGTCTTGCGCAAGAAGTGGATCCCATTCGCGACCCCATACAACCTTGATTACGTTCCAGCCTGCGCCACCGAATATTGATTCAAGTTCTTGAATGATTTTTCCGTTACCGCGAACAGGGCCATCAAGGCGTTGCAAGTTGCAGTTAACAACGAAAGTTAAGTTGTCGAGATTTTCACGAGAAGCAAGACCAATTGCGCCAAGTGTGTCGACTTCATCGACTTCACCGTCGCCAAGAAATGCCCAAACATTCTGGTCGCTTGTGTCTTTGATTCCGCGGTTGTGTAAGTAACGATTAAAGCGCGCCTGATAAATCGCGTTGATTGGACCAATACCCATTGAAACTGTTGGGAACTGCCAGAAGTTTGGCATCAAACGTGGATGCGGATAAGAAGAAAGTCCGCCACCTTCGTGTGAAACCTCTTGGCGGAAACCATCTAATTGGTGTTCGGTAAAACGTCCTTCAAGAAATGCGCGTGAGTACATACCTGGGCTTGCATGGCCCTGGAAAAAGATTTGATCTCCGCCGCCGGGATGATCTTGGCCACGGAAGAAGTGGTTAAAACCAACTTCATAAAGAGATGCCGAAGATGCGAAAGAAGAAATGTGACCGCCAACGCCAATTCCAGGGCGCTGTGCTCGGTGCACCAACATCGCCGCATTCCATCGCACGAATGCACGGATGCGACGTTCAATTGCTTCATCTCCAGGAAAAGATGGTTCGTTCTCTGGAGTAATTGTGTTGATGTAATCGGTGGTGCGAAGTGATGAGATTCCAATATTTTCTTCGTGTGCACGTTGTAAGAGTTTGAGCATTAAGTAACGCGCACGTACGGGCCCTGCATTTTTTAGAGCTGCATCAAATGATGCTTGCCATTCCGCAGTTTCAGCTGGATCCGTATCCACCAACTGGCCGAAGACCTGATCTGGGGTCTTAAAGGAATCGCTCATGAGCCTATTCTCGTGCCAATGGGTACCAAGCGCAAAATTAAGAACGGCCAGCCCTTGTAAAAGCTCGTTTCATTAGGTGGACTTATCCAGTGCCACAACGCATGGGATTTAAGAAAGGCGACCTAGTACTCGAGGTGGGTACTGCCGCGGATTGCGATGAAAATCTGCGAACTGGAATTTCTACAATCACGGGAACCAAATTTCTTGATGGAAAAGCTGAAGAAGTCGTTGATGCAGTAATCATTTGGTGGCGAGATGGAGATGGCGATCTCGTTGATGAATTAATGGATGCCCTTACATTTTTAACTGAAACAGGTCCAATTTGGGTTCTGACCCCAAAGGTCGGACGCGATGGCCATGTTGAACCAAGTGACATTCAAGATGCAGCGCCAATTGCCGGCTTGAGTCAAACATCGACTATTGCCGTTGCACCGGATTGGACCGCAACTCGTCTAGTGGCACGTAAAGCAACCAAGCGATAGATTTGGCGCATGACGTTAACAATTGGAAATGCTGCACCAGATTTCGAATTAAAAGATCAACACGGAGCAAAGGTTTCGCTCTCTTCCTTTAAAGGAAAGCAAAACGTTGTTGTTCTATTTATTCCATTCTCATTCACCGGAACATGCACCGGCGAACTATGTGCAATCCGTGATGACCTTGCATCATTTCAAAATGACAACGTCCAGGTATTAGCAATTTCTTGCGACTCAATGCACACACAAAGAATCTTTGCCGAACAAGAGGGTTATAAGTTCCCAGTACTTGCAGATTTCTGGCCACACGGAGCAGCTGCAAAGGCTTATGGAATTTTTAACGAAGATCTTGGGTGCGCAATGCGTGGAACATTTATCATCGATAAACAAGGCATCATTCGCTGGACAGTAGTAAATGGCCTTGGAGATGCGCGCAACATAGGCGATTACAAGGCCGCAATCGCTGCCCTTTAATTAAGGTAGTATTTGCTCCGCAACAAACCGGGTGCTTAGCTCAGTGGTAGAGCGTCTCGTTTACACCGAGAATGTCGGGGGTTCGAAACCCTCAGCGCCCACCAAAGAATTACATAGAAGTTGGGAGGCGCAGTGAAAGCCTCTCTATCCGACCAGAGATCAATTCTTGATATTCAGAACTTTGATTTCACAACTTCTACTTTAAAAAATAAGGCTTCCAACCTGCCAGAGATTGCGCAGATTTCAACGCTGACGATTAAGCAGAACAATGCACGTGATTTACGAATCGCTGCAGAGACTGAGTTAAGCGATACCAAGCGCGAACTTTCAAGGGCAGAGGCAGACGTTGAGCAGATTGTTACCCGAATAAATCGCGATGAAGCGCGGTTATCTTCTGGTCAAGGCGCTGCAAAAGAGCTGGAGCAGTTGCAACACGAATTAGGAACTCTTGCCACACGCAGGTCCGAGTTAGAAGAAGTAGAGCTCGAAGTAATGATGAGAGTGGATGGAATTAAGGAACGGATTGAAACTCTTAAAAACGAAGAAGCTGCCCTCGCTCTTGAGATTGCAAACCTCGAAATTTCAAAAGAAAACGCTCTCACCGTCATCGGTTCGGATATTGCGGCCATTGAAGAAGATCGAAAGCGAACCGTTACATCAATTAACCCA